>CAZHWC010000045.1:10927-16597 GCA_964535975.1 uncultured Proteiniphilum sp.
AGGATTAAAATCAATATCACCTCTCATATAAGTTAGTGTTCTGTCACTATTAAATCCAAGTGAAGTAAATGGTTGTATTTCGTAACCCTCTCCTTTGATAATTAATTTATTATCATCAATTCTATAGTTTCCTTCAGGATATATTTTTGCTAAAATACTTCCATTATTTTTTTCAATATCAAGGATCTCAAGCTGACGTATAGCTGGAAATTCAAAATCAATTGAGAAATTTTTAAGTTTGATATTACTGCTATTCACCAATGCAAATGGAATTATCCTGCCATGGAAAATAAATTCTGAATTTTGACCATCAATTGTTATGTTTTTTAAACCATCCAAATTAAATCCAACTATTCTAGGATTAGCCTGGTCATGATTTGAAATATAATATTCACGTTCAAAGGCACCATCAATATAAAAGTCATACCTACCTTTAGGAAATAAAATTGTTATTGGGCTTTTAGTATCAACCTTTCTAATATCTTCTAAAAGATTGTGTAATAGTGGCGAAGAGTTTTCTTTGCTATCAGGTTTTGCTCCATATTCATCGAAAGAGATAGTTGTAACAGTTTGCTTACATCCAATTGTAAGCGTAACAACAAATAGAGTGTAAATTATATTTCGTAACATTTTACTAAGATGTTTTTATTTTCACAAAGTTAGGTATTAATTGAGTATATACAATTATATGACATACCTAATGTATTTGATATAAAAAAGAAGGTGCATCAGAATCTGACTCACCTTCCTAAATTCTAAATTATATGTCACAAAAGCAACCTAAGCACCAATAGCACCTCGTTTTATTGTTCTTAATCCATATATTAGAATTGCGACAAAGCAAATGAATGGTAAAATGAATGAAGCATTAACTGCAGGTAACCATCCAACTGTTCCTAAGTCAATAATTGTTCCTTGAAGCGGAGGCATTAGTGCACCTCCTACAATTGCCATCACAAGTCCGGCTGCACCCAACGTAGAGTCATCACCTAATCCTTTTAGAGCTATACCATAAATTGTAGGGAACATTAATGACATAAAAATAGAAGTTGCAACCAAACAGTACAGCCCCGTCATTCCTCCAATTAAAACTACACCTGAAGTAGTAATAATAGCACCTATGGCAAATAGTGTTAGCATTAGTGAAGGTTTGAGATAGCGCATCAAAAATGTAGCAATAAATCGGCTTGATAAAAAGAGAATCATCGCCAATATGTTATATCTCTGTCCTACTGCTTTTGGAATTCCAATATTTTCAGCATATTGAATAATGAAAGTCCAACACATAATTTGAGCAGCTACATAAAAGAATTGAGCAACAACACCTTCTCGATAGTTGTGATTTCTGAGAAGTCGCCTTGCTGAGTTTATTGCACCAGTGTCTTTATGGCTTTTTGACTGTGTAATTGGCATTTTGGTCAATGCAATTATTATAAAGACTAATACGACTACTGCTCCAATAATTACGTATGGATTTCGAATAATAGATAAATCTAAAGTTCTGATAGTTGCTTTCTCAACTTCGCTAAGAGTAGAAAAGACTAAATTACCATCAATGTCTCTTGCCTCAGATTTTAATGATGTCAACACGTAGTTGGATGCCACAAACATACCCAATAGTGAACCTAGAGGATTAAAAGACTGAGCAAGATTCAGTCTTTGAGTCGAAGTCGCCTCATCTCCCATTGATATTATATAAGGGTTGGCAGTTGTTTCCAAGAAAGCCAGTCCAAATGTCAAAATATAAAGTGATAAGAGGAAATATGTAAACTCCTCAAACTGAGCAGCTGGGATAAATAAGAAGGCACCAATTGCGTATAGTGCCAATCCTAATAATATTCCTTTTTTGTAACTATATTTTCTTATGAATAATGCCGCAGGTATTGCCATTGTGCCGTATCCACCATAAAATGCTAATTGTACTAAAGAAGCCTTCTTAGCCGGTAATTCCATTATTGTTTGGAATGCTGCAACCATTGGATTAGTTATATCATTTGCAAAGCCCCATAATGCAAACAGGCTCGTTATAAGTATAAATGGGAAGAGGTATTTTCTTTCTACTATTTTTGGTTTCATTGTATTTAGTAGGGATTAGTAAGCAAAATCTTGAAGTAGTGTATTTAAAATTGTAGAGACTCGGTAATCAAGTCTCTACAAAATTGATAATAGTTATTTAAACTATTTATAGATTGGTCCAAAGTTTTGACAAGCACGGTAGTCAGCACCTTCTTTATCCATTCCAAAAGCATTCCATGCTGTAGGTCGGAAAATATTTTTGTCTTCAACATTATGCATATTAACAGGAATACGCAACATAGATGCTATTGTGATTAAATCTTGTCCAATGTGTCCATAACTGATTGCACCATGATTTGCCCCCCAATGGTTCATTACTGAATACACATCCTTGAAAGGAATTTTGTTTTCATCCAGACGTGGTACAAACCAAGTTGTAGGCCATGTCTTATCTGTTCTTTGGTCAAGAAGTGTATGCACCTCATTATCTATCTCCACTGTCCATCCTTCTGCAATCTGCAAAACTGGTCCAAGACCCTTTACAAGATTGATTCTGCACATTGTCACAGGCATTCCTCCTTCCGAGAGGAAGTTTGAAGAGTAACCGCCACCTCTAAAATAGTCGCGATTTGCGGGATACCATGTTGTAGCTTCAAGACATTTTTCTACTTCTTCTTCTGATATTTCCCAGAAAGGCTTCAAAGCAGGTTTGCCATCTTTTTGTTGTTGACCTGTTCCATCAAGAGTTGTAGATCCAGAGTTTATAAGGTGAATTATACCATCTTTGGCTAATCCTGTTAGTTCCTTTCCTGTAACTCGTTGCACTGCTTCAGGACTCCAATATGTTCTAACGTCAGAGAACAATTGAGCAGTATTAGTCATTAAGTGTCCTAAAATCATTGACACACCATTTAAGGAATCGTTTTCTGTTGCAACTGTATATGCCTCACGTATTCCGTTCCAGTCAAATGAGCTATTTAAAATTGCTTCAGAGAAGTCACCGTTTGGCATAAAGTCAGTCCATTGTCTTTGCCCTTGGAATCCTGAAATAATTGCGTTGTGTCCTAATGCCTCTTCAGCAAATCCCATCTCTTTAAGTTTAGGATTACCAGTCATCAAGTCACGGATAATTATTGTCATTTTCACAACAAACTCCCAATCCGAATCTTTGTCTTCTCTTGATTTTATTTTTGCTTCACTATTAAAATCAGTTCCCTCGTTTGGTTTGCAGTACTTCTCAGTCCAAGCCATTGCTTTGTCAAACTCCGCTTTGTCATAGATTCCCTCTTCAACACGTCTAAGGATTTCGATCATATCTACTGACTCAGTACGCATACCCAAATAGTCCTGGAAGAAATCAGGGCTAACAATTGAACCTGCTATACCCATTGACACACTTCCTATTGACAAGTATGATTTCCCACGAAGAGTTGCAACAGCCTGTGCAGCACGTGCAAAACGCAATAGTTTTTCTGCAACATCCTCAGGTATTGTGTTGTCGCTAAGATCCTGAACATCGTGTCCATAAATTCCAAAAGCAGGCAATCCTTTTTGTGCATGTCCTGCTAATACTGCAGCAAGATATACAGCTCCCGGGCGTTCTGTCCCATTAAATCCCCAAACTGCTTTTGGATAATATGGGTTCATATCCATAGTTTCAGAACCATAACACCAGCAAGAAGTAACAGTAATAGTGCTTCCTACACCTTCACGCTCAAACTTAGCTGCACATGCAGCTGACTCAGCCACTCTTCCTATTGTGCTATCTGCAATAACACATTCCACAGGGCTTCCATCACCATTTCTTAAATTAGAACTAATCAAATCAGCAACAGCTTTTGCCAGGCTCATTGTTTTTTCTTCAAGGCTTTCTCTAACGCCACCTTGACGTCCATCTATTGTAGGACGAATACCAATTTTAGGATATTTACTCATTTTGATTTGTTTTAGATATAATATTATTAATTCGTTTTGTTTAAAATGATTCTCTCTTATTTATTTTAGTGTTCAGATAAACCTGAATTTTATCTCCTATTAATATAAAATCAGCAGCTTTTTCCCCCATTTCTTTCCAATCCACTCCAATACTAGATACTCCGCTGCCAATAATCTCATAGAAAGGATTTTCATTATACGCTATCAGCCCAAAATCCTTTCCCATCTCCATATTAATTGAGTTGCTCTGTTTAATTAGACTTACCACATCCGACTGCTTAACCACTATGTATAGATAATCATTTATGATATTAACTGACGCATCATCTGTCAATTCGTACTCAATTCCGTGGTCTAAGCAGAATTTGACAAAATAGTCTCTGCTACTCTGTGGGTGTGGATGTTTTTTGTTTAATATATAAACCAGCTTCTTATACTTCCCTAAATCTTCTTTAATACTTAGCAAGGCATCATAAAAAAACTCATCAAAATCCTGGCATGCATATGAATATCCATTCTTGTCAAACTTGCCAAAATCTATCAGCATAACGCTATCCTTTGGAAGTGTGTAAACCTTATCTGACAATACCTCATTATCATAATTCATGATAATATACTTATTGTACTTACCATTTGATTCTTCAATAATGGTGTCAAATAATTTTTTGTTGTATTGATGAAACCATAAATCGGTTTTATAATTATCACCCAGCTTGTTAATCAAACTATTATACAATGCTTCTTTAAAAGGTGAATATCTATCCAATAATAATAATATATCAGAAGATTGGTTTGCCACAAAATAGTTCTTACCGTGTATAGAATCAATGAGCCCTTTTTCTTTAAGCTTATAAAGAGCCTTGAATACAGTGTCGCGCGAAACTTTGTGCGTGGTACTAAGAGCGTTTATTGATGGAAGCTTATCGCCAATCTTTAGTGATTGGCAAGAGATGGCAGCTTCAATATAATCTGTAAGTTGTTGTACTTTTGTCTCTCTGTTATTAAACTTCAATTCCATGATAAAATCTATACTGTTCTGTACTGTTCTGATGGCTTCGACAAAAGTACTTTGCTATAACATATAATACAAAAAAGCTGATATGTTTTATAGCATATAAAAAAAGCAACTGGCAAAGTACTTCACAGTGCTTTGCCAGTCTCACAAAATCAAAAAGTCATATAAGAAATAGAACTAATAAAATAGTGGTTTTTATTTTAATAGTATTCGTCCGAAGCAATCACAAACACCGGTGTCTCAACGGACGAGTTTTCTGCACCAAGATTATTGTATTTGTATACCAATCTGAATGTTGATTCTTTGTCCAACTCTTTCACTTTAATAGATAGAGTAATTGAATCTGCATCATTTTTTTGTAAAGGTTTCAAGTCGAAGCTTGCCAAACCTTCTACCCATCTGTTGCTAGAGCTGTTGTATGAATTATGTCTAAACTCAAGTTCAACAATCTCCTCATCTGTATTTGGGTCTATAGTATTATTTACCAAGTTGATTGCATGTGGCTTAACTCCTCCAAAATTAAACATGAAATCAATATTAAGGAAGTTATTTCCAATCCACATATGATTAATACCAACCGGATCATTTCCAATACTATCTGTATTTTCTGTTGTTAGGTCAATAACATTCTTTGTTAGAATATTCCAAATGTCATTCACTTTCACAAGATGATCATATCCGTTATATTCTCCGGAAAGCATAGT
>CAZHWC010000045.1:16697-20577 GCA_964535975.1 uncultured Proteiniphilum sp.
AAATTATTTTGTTGTTTATATAAGGTAGATGGATAATTGCGAAAAACGTTGCACGATAATGTAGGAAACTTTATTTTTTAACAATTATTTACGTGAAGGGTATAGCTTTTGTATCAAATCTTCTCTATTAAGTCGTTTTAATTCAGCAATAATCTTTCTTCTGTTTTCCTTCTGATACCAAAAGAAAAACTGGTGTTGACCTCTCTTTTGTGAGTCCGATATTGCTGTATACATCTTTTCCAAGGTATAAGGATGATATCCTGTGTAGTAAATTTCAGTTGCCAAAGTCATAGGCGAGGGTGTGAAGTCCTGAATCTGCTCTAATCTGAAGTTCAAATCCTTTGTTATTACAGCCAGTTCAGCCATATCTTCAGATGTACACCCTGGATGCGAAGATATAAAATATGGTATAAGCTGTTGATTAAGATTTTCCTTCTTATTAATCTCATCAAATTTCTTTTTAAACTGATAAAACTGTTTGAATGAAGGCTTTCTCATCGTGTTCAATGTCCTGTCAGACGTATGCTCAGGAGCAACCTTCAGACGCCCCGACACATGGTTGGTTATAAGTTCTTTTGTGTATTCGTCAGCCGCTTTGTTTGTAGCCTCGTCCTTGCTTCTGTGCAAAAGCATATCATATCTTACGCCACTACCTATAAATGATTTCTTAATCCCCGGCATTTTATCTACAGAACGATATATATCCAGCAAATCACTATGATTGGTGTTTAGATTATTACACACTTTAGGGAAGATACACGAAGGTCTTTTGCACTTCTCACATATATCAAGGTTGTACCCCTGCATTCTATACATATTGGCAGACGGACCACCCAGGTCATTAATATAACCTTTAAAGTCGGGCATCTCAGTTATTTTGCCCACCTCTTCCATAATAGAACGTTTTGATCTAGAAGCTATAAACTTGCCCTGATGCGCCGATATGGTGCAAAACGAACAACCGCCAAAACAACCTCGGTGAAGATTTACCGAAAACTTAATCATCTCATAAGCCGGTATATGCTTGTTTTTGTATTTGGGATGAGGCAAACGAGTATACGGAAAGTCAAATGAGGCATCTATCTCAGACTCAGTCATTGGCTTAAATGCAGGATTAATCACCATGGTGCTATTATCAACATCCTGAAGGATACGTGCTGCACTCATCCTATTCGACTGTTCCTCCACAATCTTAAAGTTCTTTGCTTGCTTAAGTTTGTCCTTCAGGCACTCCTCGTGCGAGAACAACACAGCCTCTTCTTTAAAACTATTTTCGGGCACCTCATTCTTCTTCACAAGGAAAGCAGTTTGAGGTATATCATGTATTTCACCAATCTTTCTGCCTTTT
Source organism: uncultured Proteiniphilum sp. (assembly GCA_964535975.1). Taxonomy (GTDB): domain Bacteria; phylum Bacteroidota; class Bacteroidia; order Bacteroidales; family Dysgonomonadaceae; genus Petrimonas. The sequence continues at coordinate 18,046 of CAZHWC010000045.1, forward strand.
CTCATTTCTGCAATAAGCTGACGCAATGGCTGCTCACCCATTCCATATAACAACAAGTCAGCCTTAGTATCGGCCAATATTGTTTTATGCAACGAATCGCTCCAATAATCATAGTGAGTCACCCGCCTTAGCGATGCCTCCACACCCCCAATAACTATAGAAGCATCAGGATATAAATCTTTGATAATATTTGAATAAACGCTTATGGCTCTGTCAGGTCGCATATCCGAACGACCATCGGGAGTATAAGCATCGTTAGACCTAAGGCGTTTGTTGGCTGTGTAATGATTAATCATCGAATCCATTACACCCGCTGTCACGGCAAAGAACATGCGCGGAGTACCCAGCTTTTTAAAATCACGCAAATCATCTCGCCAGTTTGGCTGCGGCACAATTGCCACTCTCAACCCCTCACTTTCCAGCAATCTGCCTATCACGGCAGTACCAAAAGAAGGATGATCGATATATGCATCACCCGAAAATAAGATAACATCCACGTAGTCCCACCCACGTAAATCCATCTCCTTCTTTGTTGTAGGCAGCCAGTCGGTTAGTTGAAATGATTTGCTACTCATATTTATTTTTTTGTATTTGCTTTTAATTCATTGCTTAGGTTTGTAGCCAGTTCAACTGCAAGATGAATATTAGCACAAATATTCTCTTCACCAATAATGCCGGGGATTGGTGACATTTTTATTTTTTCTCTCACATGTTCATTCACACCCGAAAGAATTATCTGAATATTCTCTTTCTTCGATTTTGTGCAAAGATTGCTCAAGTTGTTCAGTCCTGTAGCATCAATAAAAGGCACCTTTCTCATTCTTATAATTCGGAAGTTGGCCTTTGCCCCAACATTTCTCATCACATCGTCAAACTTATTGGCAACTCCAAAGAAGAAAGGACCATCAATTTCGTATACTTCCACATCTTTTGGAAGTTGCAACACTTCATCCTCAAGATTACCCGAGTGCGACTCAATTTCCTTTGAAATATCTAATTTGTCGGTAGTAACCGATACATTGGTGCTTTTCGAAATTCTATTTATGAATATAAATACCGCCAATACCAATCCCACCTCAATAGCAATGGTCAAATCGAATACTACGGTAAGGATAAAAGTGGTAAGCAATATCGCAAGAGTTCCACCCGATTGTTTTGCCAGCATCTTAAACGAGCGCCACTCGCTCATGTTGTAAGAAACTACCACCAACACACCAGCCAGACAAGCCATTGGAATATGCTTTGTGAGGTCTCCCAGAAATAGCAAAATCAGCAACAACACAATACTGTGAATAATTCCTGCCACGGGCGTGCGTCCACCGTTGTTAATGTTGGTTGCAGTTCTTGCAATAGCACCTGTTGCCGGTATACCACCAAAGAAAGGAGTTACAATATTGGCAACCCCCTGAGCTATCAACTCAGTGTTAGAGTTGTGTTTTGTTCCAATAATACCATCAGCCACAGTTGCCGAAAGCAGCGACTCAATAGCCCCCAGCATTGCAATTGTAAATGCAGACGGGAATAATAGCCTTATGCTCTCGATATTAAATTTTATGGGAGTTACCTGTGGCAGTTGACTATTAATCACAAATCTTTCGCCAATTGTCTCAATACCCTGAACGCCCATATACTGCTTCAATATATAAGCAACTACTGTCATTACAATAATTGCAATCAGCGAGCCGGGTATCTTCTTCGAAACCTTAGGCGTTAAAAATATTATAGCCACACTGACAATCCCAATAAGAGTTGCCCATAAATTAATGGAGCTGAAGTTTTGGACATACACACCCCATTTTGCGAAAAAGTCAGAAGGTACCGATTCAATGCTTAGCCCAAACAAGTCCTTGATTTGTGTAGAGAAGATTGTCAGCGCAATACCGCTTGTAAATCCCACAATAATAGGGTAGGGCATAAACTTGATTACGCTACCCAGCTTTAAAACCCCCATCAGCACAAGCATTATCCCCGCTATTACCGTTGCAATAGCTAATCCGGTAATGCCGTACTGCTCCACAATTCCATACACTATGACTATGAATGCACCCGTCGGCCCCCCAATCTGAACATTGCTCCCCCCCAGAAACGAAATTATAAAACCGGCTATAATTGCTGTCACTATACCTTTCTCAGGAGTTACGCCAGATGAAATACCAAAAGCAATGGCTAAAGGAAGTGCTACAATACCCACAATAAGACCAGCCATTAGGTCTGCCATAAACTTCTCTTTGTTATACTCTTTCAGAGAAGTGAATAGTGCAGGTGTAAAGTCTTTTAAAAAGTTTAATTGCATGAAATAAGTTATGTTTGAAGCCTGCAAAGGTACTAATTAAAAGGGAATTAAAGAAATTTTGGTTTTAGGATTATGTGGAGTTTGTTTGGAATAACTTGATCGTAACCAAACGCAATGCAAAGTTTATTGATAAGCTCAATAAGGTTCGCAAGATTGCATCAATGCTTTGATGCTTATTGTTTGCTCATCTTCACCACACATCCGGCCCAGGAGTATCCCACGCCAAAACCGGCAAGAAC
>CAZHWC010000046.1:0-4837 GCA_964535975.1 uncultured Proteiniphilum sp.
TCATTTTGTGGTAATCTAGTCACAAATTCTGCGTCAAATCCATAATTTGCAAGCGAAACTGCAACATTTGCCTCGCCTCCGCCAAAAGTGGCAGTAAGACTGCTAGACTGAACAAATCTCAAATACTCTGGCGTTGCCAGTCTCAACATTATTTCTCCGAAAGTAACTACTTTTTGCATAATATTTTTATATGATTAAATTAAATTACAATTTATCTATCTCACTCTTTAATCCATTGCTTTAGATATAATACAATCATGACGTTTTAAGTATTAAATTGTACCATGTTTTCAGCTATTCATTGCCTAATTAATTACCACATTGCAATAGGCAAATTTCATGAAATACGTCTAACACATATTAGTTTGTTCACGTACACAAAGTATTGTACTAAATTTCATTTCGAAGCCCAAAAATAGTAATAATATTTAAATCAAAAGGTTATAAAATGATTTCTTTTCAAATTAAATCATATTAATTACCCAATTTTATCAATCCCTCACACCCTATTCCATTGCTCAAACCCTCATTATGAGCGCATAAACGCCAATTTCATTTTGTTTGGATTATATATTAAAAAAAATATTATTCCCTTATTACAAACCTTTCTTTTGGCTTTTAGTCACCAAAAGGTCAGATTTATTGACTATTTTTGTGGCCATGAGCGTTCCGAATGAATTTACAATTTAAATATATGAAAAAGAGACACCTATTATTTATTAGCATCATGTTGCTATCAATTCCTCTGATGGCACAAAAAAAGATTAAGCCTCAAAGCACTATTAAAGTAAACGAGGGAGACAGCAAAGAGCTTATTATTCGTAAAGCGGCTCACGTAGTTCCAAGCACAAACCAGTTAGAGGCACTTCGCAATGAATATATTGCCTTTATCCACTTTGGACCCAACACCTTCACTCGCAAAGAATGGGGAGACGGCATGGAAGATCCTAAGATATTTGATTTAAAAGAGATTGACACCGACCAGTGGTGTAAGGTGATGAAAGATGCCGGCATGAAAATGGTATTGCTCACTGTAAAGCATCACGATGGATTCGTATTGTGGCAAAGCAGATACACCGACCACGGAATCATGTCAACCAACTTTCAGGATGGAAAAGGAGATATTCTTAAAAACCTGTCAGAGTCATGTAAGAAATATGACTTAAAACTTGGAGTATATATATCACCTGCCGATTTATTTCAAATCGAACATCCCGACGGACTATATGGAAATCTAAGCAAATACACAAAACGGACTATACCCCGCGAAATACCTGGACGCCCATTTAAAAATAAAACAAAGTTTGAGTTTGAAGTTGACGACTACAACGAATACTTCCTCAACCAACTGTTTGAAGTCTTGACAGAGTATGGAGAAATTCACGAAGTATGGTTTGACGGAGCACATCCTAAACGAAAAGGGGGACAAACATACAACTATATGGCATGGAAAAAGCTAATTAAAGCACTTGCGCCCAAGGCAGTAATATTTGGTCGAGAAGATGTGCGCTGGTGCGGAAACGAAAGCGGAGCCACCAGAGACACAGAGTGGAACGTAATTCCATATCAGGTAAACCCAGATACAGCAACAGTCTTTCAGGACATGACAAGTAAAGACTTAGGCTCACGTGAAGAGCTATACAAAGCAAAATATCTACATTATCAGCAAGCAGAAACCAACACTTCCATTCGCGAAGGATGGTTCTACAGAGACGATACACACCAAAATGTGAGAAGTGCCGACGATGTATTTGACATGTATGAAAGATCGGTTGGCGGAAACTCCACATTTCTGTTAAACATACCACCCAATCGTGAGGGCAAGTTCTCGCCTCGTGATGTAGCCTCACTTACCGAAGCAGGCAAAAGAATACGCGAAACATACGACACCAATCTTATGGAGGGAGCAAAAGGTCCAAAGAATATTCTTAACCCAAATCCCAACAAGTATCAGGTGTTGAAAGGCAACAAACCCGAGATAGTTTTCACATTGGCTGCGCCTGCTAAAATCAACAGAGTGTTGATTCAGGAAGCGGTGGCAACACACAGCGAGAGAGTAGAAAAGCACGCAGTGGATGCATGGATAAACAATCAATGGAAAGAAGTGGCAACTGCAACCAATATTGGATACAAAAGAATACTCAGATTTCCAGAAGTGACAACAAGCAAAATCAGAGTTCGCATTCTGGAATCCAGATTAGAGCCGGCGATCAGCAACGTTTCAGCACACTACTATCAAACAAGACCACCTCAATTATCAATCAGCCGAGACGCAGAAGGTTTTGTTACCATTAAACCGGCACAAGCAGAATTCAACTGGAATCCGCACGGAGAAGACATCATTGGCAACCTCAACACAGGTTTTGAGATATATTACACCACCGATGGCAGCGAACCAACAAAAAGCTCAACACTATATAGTGAACCAATATTTGTTGAAAGCAAAACACTAAAAGCAGCATCTTTCCACAACGATATGAAAGGACCAATCCTAAATAGCGAAATTGGATTGGCAAAAAAAGATTGGAAACTGTTGGATGCAAGCAGCGAAAAGCAAAGCGCAAGAGCAGAATATGCATTTGACGCCGATTCAAAAACATACTGGCAAACATTCTTAAGCAATGGCAATCATCATATTGCAATAGACTTAGGAAAGAAAGAAACTCTAAGTGGATGGATATACACTCCTCAAACCAAAAATGCAGAGGGAATGATAGCCAAGGGAATTATAGAAATCAGCAAAGATGGACAAGAGTGGAAAGAAGCAGAAACATTCGAGTTCGGAAACCTTATAAACGACCCATCGCCACGTACTCACAGATTCACAAACAAAATTGAAACCCAATTTATCAGAATCACCACAACAGAAATTTCTAATAATGACAAGACAGCTGCAATAGCTGAGTTTGATTTATTCTAAAAAAGAAATCAATGCACTTATTACATAAAATTAAATTGACAACGCCAACAGCTATCCTTATGCTGTTGGCATTGCCATTTTTGGCAAAAGCACAAAGCTACACAGAGCTAAAAGACAGCAAACCATTCGACAGTAGCGAAGTTTGGAACAAAAGCCTTAAAAGTAATTTCAACTTCGTGTGGGGCAATACAGACACAAGATATCCTAAACTGTCGATACCCAATAAGGACGGAAGCTCGGGCACAATAAGGCTCACAGCATGGCAGGGCGAGAGAGTAAACGCTCAGGCAGTTTTCTACACAAAAGTAGACTTAAATGATGTAAGCTTCATCGTGAGCGACCTAAAGAACGGGCGCAACACCATTTCATCATCACAAATAAAGGTTCAGCCCGTGAGCTACGTTATGACAGACGAGCTAAACAAAGACGGAAAGGGTGGCTGCGGACATCGTCCCGACCCCACAGCTTTTGATTCAACCCTGGTGGCGGATGTACTTAACAACGAGCACCTGAATCTATCGGTAGAAGCCTTCACAACAAAGCCCGTATGGCTAAACATAAGTGTGCCCCAAAATATTAAGTCGGGAAAATATAGCGGAACACTCACAGCTACGGCACAAGGAAAGTCTATAAACCTGAACATCGTGGTTGAAGTTAAAAACCACCAATTGGCTACTCCTTCAGACTGGGCATTTCACCTCGATCTATGGCAAAACCCATATGCTGTGGCTCGCTATCACAACGTAAGTCTATGGAGTAACGAGCACTTTGAGCTAATGAAACCAATAATGAAGATGCTTGCCGATGCAGGACAAAAAGTTATCACAACCACCATCATGCACAAACCATGGGCAGGACAAACCGAAGATCCTTTCGACAGCATGGTGTCAAAGATTAAAAACATTGATGGCACATGGGAATACAGATACGATGTATTCGACAAGTGGGTTTCATTTATGATGAACGAAGTTGGCATTACAGAGCAAATCAACTGCTACACAATGATTCCGTGGGCAATGAGTTTCGACTACTACGATGTGGCAAGCAACAGCATCAAGTTTGTGGAAGCACAAACAGACTCTAAAGAGTTTGAAGATTATTGGCTACCCTTCCTTACCGATTTTGCAAATCACCTAAAAGCCAAAGGCTGGTTCGATAAAACCACCATTGCCATGGATGAGCGCGCAATGAGTGATATGCAAAACACCATTAAAATCATCAAAAAGGCAGACCCAAACTACAAGGTGTCACTTGCGGGCAACTATCACGCCGAAATTGAAGCCGATATATATGATTATTGCATAGCATTTGAACAGCAGTTCCCCAAGAGCATAAAAGAAAAAAGAGACAACCAAAACAAACGAAGCACCGTATATACATGCTGCACCGAGCCATTTCCAAACACGTTCACGTTCTCGGCACCTGCCGAAGCTACATGGACAATATGGCATGCGCTTGCAGGCAACTACGACGGATATCTACGTTGGGCATACAACAGCTGGACAAAAAGTCCGCTGCAAGATTCACGCTTTCGCACCTGGGCAGCCGGCGATTGTTATTTGGTATATCCCGACGGTCGCAGCAGCATTCGCTTCGAAAGACTAATTGAAGGAATTCAGGATTTTGAAAAGGTAAATACACTAAGAAATAAGTTTTCGGGCAACCCCGGCAAACTAAAAAAGCTGGAAGACATTATCTCCACTTTCACACTCTCCACAATGGGCGATAACACCACAGAAAAACAGGTAAGAAAGGCAAGGAATATTCTCAACAGCCTATAATAGCAAAGATATAGCATTAATAATAAGACATCACTTGAAGCGTATTATATAACGTATAAGTGATGTCTTGTTTTTTATATCCTTAGATGCTTCTTCTACCAAACTAATATTAAATCTAACAGTCCACAACCATTAA
>CAZHWC010000046.1:4937-6633 GCA_964535975.1 uncultured Proteiniphilum sp.
TAGTTTTATTACCCTAAGTAGCTGAGTCTATAAAACTGAAAAGATATTTAACATACAAAGTAGTTAGTCTTATTAAACTGACCACAGTTTTAACATACTGAATAGTTAGGCTTATAAAGCTAACATAAATCTAACGCAAAGCTAAGTCATCTACTATTATTTAGGGTAATTACGATGTTGCTCCCAAAGACTAATCACCCAACACAAAGAAGGCTGTTGTTTGATTGCAATTTCACTTCATTTTATTTACCTTTGAATCATTATTTATCAGACTATCAATCTTAAATATTTATTTCTAGAACAATAGTATCAGCACTATGAAACTACTAAAATCAATTGCACTATTACTCAACTTCTAATTACATCAATAAACATGACAAAATATCAGGACAAAGAACAGGAACAAAGAATTAATGACTTGCTCGAACTTTTTGATGCAGTAACATACAAACGAAAGGCACACGAAACTGTGACTCGACTACAGGATACAGCTGTGGCCAATGCCACGCCGGATGATATCGTGATATTGGTTCACGATGTGGTGGAAAAAGATTATCCTATGGAGGATATCAAATTGGGAGTGAGCAGGATACTGAATGTGTTGAGACGAACAATAGATGACTATCCATACACAGCTCCCGAAAAAGGAACTTTCTTTGATATCTGCATACGAAACAACAAAGAAATAATAAGACGATTGAATAATCTTAGACCTCACGTTCACAAGCTTAATCATGAGAGTGTGTCTCAGGAAGACAAACTGATGATTATTGAGCTTTGGGAACAACTAAAGAGCGTAACCGACTACTATTTAATCAAGGAAAACATTCTTTTCCCTCTTGCCGAACATCATCTTGACGATTATAGATGTGTGGCAGTGATGTGGTCTATTCACGACGACATACGCAGAAACCTGAACAGCATTATAGAAGAACTGCAGTCTGACGAGATGGACATTAGTGTTGCCAACAGACTCATTGGTGATTTGTTTTTTGATATAAACGCCATTGTTTTCAGAGAAGAAAAACTGCTGTATCCTTATATGCAGAAGATAATTCCTGCAAACGAAGTTGAGGCATTATGGAACGAAAGTGTGGAGTCGGGATTTCCGTATTACAACCCCGAGAAGAAAGAAAACGAAGAGACCAAGAGTGATGATTCGGATTTGGTTAATCTGAAAAGCGGACTGCTTTCTGCCGAACAGCTTATTTTATTGTTCAATCATTTACCTGTTGACATCACTTTTGTAGATGAAAACGACAGGGTGAGATTCTTTTCTACTCCCAAAGATAGAATATTTCACAGAACAAATGCCATCATTGGACGCGATGTGCACAATTGCCATCCCAAAGAAAGCGTTCATGTAGTGGATCAGATTATTCAGTCATTTAGAGATGGCAGAAAAGATGAGGCTAACTTCTGGATCAGTATGCGCAACGGAAAGCGGGTGTTGATTCAATACTTTGCCTTGCGCAACGAAAACAAAGAATACAAAGGAGTGATTGAGGTGACTCAGGAGATTAGCGAAATACAAAAGCTGGAGGGTGACAAGAGAATCCTAGACTGGGAAGATTAAATTGACACTAATAAAAGGCAAAAACAACCGACTACCGGGTTATGCCAAAGACTATAATTAATATGAAAAACTTTGCTCTGCTAAACCTTGGCTTGCTAACCGTGTGCGGAACAGCTTGCA
>CAZHWC010000046.1:6733-12138 GCA_964535975.1 uncultured Proteiniphilum sp.
GCTTACAGCCATGTAAATGGTGTATATACTTTGGATGATGCCATAGATCCCGAAGCTGACAACATTGCAAAGAGGTTGCAGGCAGGAGGATATCAAACCGCACTTATTGGGAAATGGCACCTGAAAAAAGAGCCTACGGGGTTTGATCACTACGAGGTGTTTTATGATCAGGGTGAATATGTGAATCCAACATTCAAATCGGCTTCAAACTGGATTGATGACGACAAAGGTAATAATGGTGTGATGGTGGAAGGATTCTCAACAGATATTGTTACTGATAAAACAATTGAGTGGATAAAAAACCGTGACACCGACAAACCATTTATGATGTTTTGTCACTTCAAGGCTACGCACGAGCCATGGGACTTTCCCGAAAGGAACCGACACCTGTATGATGGCGTTGTTTTTCCCGAACCTCATAATATGATGGAGTTCGACCAGGAAACGTCGGGCAGAGTATTTCCGGGACAGCAGTTGGAAAACATGGCGTGGAGATGGGAAACTGCATCTAAAGATCCTGATGCTTGGTGGTGCAGATATCCCGAGCTTCCATTCTCGCGAGGCGATTTGAACAAAGAGGATGCACGAAGGGCAACATACCAAAAGCTGATTAAAGATTATCTGAGATGTGGTGCCACTATTGATGACAATATTGGCAGACTGATGAAGATGCTTGACGAAGAGGGTTTGGCGGACAACACCGTGATTGTGTATGTATCAGACCAAGGTTACTTCCTTGGCGAGCATGGTTTCTTTGATAAACGAATGATGTATGAGGAATCATTGCGAATGCCTTTTGTAATAAGATATCCAAAGGAGATAAAAGCAGGAACTCGTAATGATGATATCATCCTCAACACCGATTTTGCGGCACTGCTTGCTGACTATGCCGGTGTGGAGGCTCCGGATATGTCGCAGGGACACAGCTTTAGAGAAAACCTTAAGGGCAACACTCCCAAAGATTGGCGCAAGAGCATGTATTACAGATATTGGACGCACCACAAGATACGTCCTGCACATATGGGTGTGCGCAACGAGCGATACAAACTTATGTATCTGTATGGCGACCCGTTGCACATGACTGGTTCTGAGAAGGATGCAATAGAGCCTGCATGGGAGTTTCACGACCTGAAAGAGGATCCGTACGAAGATTATAACGCATATAATGATGAAAGATATAAAGACATCATTGCCGAAATGAAACAAGAGATGATAAGACTTAGAACTCAGGTTGGAGACACAGACGAGGTCTTTGGCGATGAAAAATAAAACCCAAACTTTAAACATTGATAAATTTATGAGTAAAACATTAGTACAATTTCTGAATGAGGCGGTTGAGAAGTTTGCCGACCGTCCGTTTCTATACGAGGCACGCAAAGGTGTGGATTATACTCATCTTACATATAAAGATGTGCAAACAAAAGCACATGAGTTTGCAGCGGGACTAATTGCTTTGGGTGTGCAGCCCGGCGACAGAGTGGCTCTTATATCTGAGGGAAAAAACAATTGGATTATTGGTGAGTTGGGTGTTCTTCATGCCGGTGCCATATGTGTGCCTTTGTCGGTGAAGTTGGATACTGAACATGATATAAGTTTTAGACTTAATCACTCTGAGAGTAGTGTGGTTATAGCTTCCGACCAGCAAATTGCCAAGATAAGACCTATGAAGAGGGCTTTTGAGACGGTGAAACAGTATATTCTAATAGACCCTGAGGACAACATTGAGGAAGATGAGATACTTTTCGACTCGGTTCTGGATAATGGCAAAAGATTGCTAAACATGAACCCCAAGTCATTAGATGAGAGAATTGAAGCTCTCACGCCCGATACTTTGTCTAATATTTCATACACCTCGGGCACGACAGCCAACCCCAAAGGCATAATGCTGTCGCACGGAAACTATGTGTGCAATGCCGAGCAGGCTGTGGAGCATCTTAACGGTATTCCTTCGCACTTCCGACAATTGCTTATTCTTCCATGGGACCACTCCTTTGGGCATACTGCGGGCATATATGCATTCATGAAATGTGGTGCTTCAATAGCCTCTGTGGCAATGGGCAAGTCGGCAATGGAGGTGTTGCGAAACGTGCCTAAGAGTTTGAAAGAGATAAATCCTCATCTGATAATGAGTGTGCCAGCACTGGCTACCAACTTCCGCAAGAATATTGAGATGGGAATCGAAAAGCAGGGCGAATCGGCAAACAAGCTGTTCAAGAAAGCTCTTAAAGTGGCATACGAGTATAACAAAGAGGGCTTTAACAAAGGTGGAGGTGCCAAGTTTTGGTTAAAACCACTCTACGCATTGTATGACAAGATATTATTCTCAAAAGTTAGAAAGTCGTTTGCCAGCAATATGCAGTTCTTTATAGGCGGTGGTGCATTGCTGGATATAGAGCTGCAACGCTTTTTTTATGCAATAGGCATCCCAATGTATCAGGGTTACGGTCTTTCGGAGGCCACACCTATTATATCTGCCAACAGCCCTCATGCTCATAAGCTGGGTTCGTCAGGCAAGCCTGTTCCACACATGGATATCAAGATTGTTGACGATAACCTAAAAGAGGTGCCAACAGCACAAAAGGGTGAAATCATAATCAAAGGTGGCAATGTGATGAAGGGTTATTGGAAGAACCCTGAGGCTACGGCTGAAACTATTGTGGATGGCTGGTTGCGTACGGGCGATATGGGATATATTGACAAAGATGGGTATCTTTATGTGCTTGGCAGAACCAAGTCGTTGCTTATCAGTGATGACGGGGAGAAGTTTTCACCCGAGGGAATTGAGGAATCAATGATGGCTAAATCATCACTTATCGAACAAATAGTGCTTTATAATAACCAGAAACCATACACCACTGCTCTTATAGTTCCTAATGCTACTGAGCTGAAGAAACTTACATCTAATGCAGAAGAAGCTGCTAAAATGATTGAGAAAGAGGTGGCAAGATATCTAAAGGGTGGCGAGTTTGAATCTCTATTCCCTCATCGTTGGATACCTTCGGGATTTGCTATTATTGAAGAGCCCTTCACAGAGAAAAACGGAATGGTAAACTCTACAATGAAGATTGTGAAGCATAAGGTTTATGATGCATATAACGACAGAATTCAACAGTTATATACAACCGAAGGCAAAAAGGCAACTTCACCTGCTAATATTGAGGCGTTGAACAAACTATTGATTTGAACCTATGGCTTGACAAAGTGTTCTATCTAAAAGCATATTACATAACGAACTATAATAATGGGAATAATAAAGAGCATACTCGACACCGATTTATATAAGTTTACAACCAGTTATGCATATTCCAAACTCTTCCCGAGAGCATACGGCGAGTTTGAGTTTGTGGACAGATCTGACTTTGATTATCCGGTTGGATTTGATAAGTTGCTGGCTGATGAACTGCAAAAGATGTCGGAGCTGTGCATGACAAAAAGCGAAGAGCGGTTTATAAATGATAAAATGCCGTATCTTCCGCCAATATATATCGACTTTCTAAAAGGGTTTCGATTTAATCCATCGGAGGTGAAAGTGAGTATGGAGAATAACAAGCTAAAAGTGAGTGCTACCGGCTTTTTGTACCGCATCACTCTGTGGGAGACTCCAATTCTTGCCACAATATCTGAGCTATACTTCCGTGAAACAGGCAAATCTCCTGATTTAAAGTATCTGGAGGAGGCAGCAATTGAAAAGGCTGAAAAGATGAAGGACAACAATATTGTGTTTTCCCTTTTCGGTATGCGTCGCCGCTTTAGCTTTGATGTTGAGGACAGAATTACCAGCCTCATGAAAGAACATGCGGGAGATGCTTTCTTTGGAACAAGCAATGTGTATCTGGCATACAAACACAATCTTAATGTATCGGGAACACATCCGCATGAGTGGGTTCAGTTTCATGGATCAATGTATGGCTATAAGATGGCAAACTTTATGTCGATGGAAAACTGGATTAATGTTTATGACGGAGATCTTGGTACGGTGCTGACTGATACATATACCACTGACGTCTTTCTACAGAACTTTAGCAAAAAGCACGCTGCTTTGTTCACCAGCCTTCGTCAGGACAGTGGTGATGCCTTCACGTTTGTGGACAAGGCAATTAAAAGGTATGAAGAGCTTCGCATAAATCCAAAATATAAATACATTGTATTCTCAGATAGCCTGAATGTGGATAAGGCTATAGAGATTAAAAACTATTGTGGTGATAAAATAGGTGCTACATTTGGTATAGGTACTAATCTGACTAATGACGTTGGCAACGGAATATCAGGGATGAATATTGTAATGAAGCTTTTCAGATGCAAGATGACTGAGAAGCAGCCTTGGCATGAGTGTGTGAAGCTATCTGACGTGGAAGGCAAGCACACCGGCAGTAAAAAGGAAATCACACTGGCACAGCAGACTCTTGGTTTGATTGATTAATAATATTGGAAATAGTATCAAATATAAAGTTGCCTTTGATAAATACAGGAATCGTTATACTATAGGAGTATAAATAATTATAAAGTAATATCATATTTGAAAGAGGGTATTTTAAATAAATAATTAGCCTCTAAGAATTCAATATTTAGTATTAATCCATGAAGGTATACGTATTGAAAGAGGGTGAAATCACAATGTGATAACACCCTCTTGCATTTTGTATCTAAACCATCTTTAATATAGAATTCATAAAGAGTCTATACTATTCTTTCGAAACAACAGGCTGGAGAACTACAGGACCTAATAATCCTGATGGCATTACTTCCCACCCGTCGTATTTAGTCTTCTTGTAGTTAACATCTACAAAGTTAATCTCATTAAACTTTCTCCACTCCACACCTTGCCTGTCATACTCGGCTATGCGGTTTGCAGGAAGGTTGGTCACCTCAACATCAAGCTTATTAACACCCGACCTTAGATACTCACCTATGTAAGTTTGAAATGGAACAGCAAACAGAGTTATAACCTCTTTGTCGTTTACAAATATACGAGCACTTTCTCTCACATCACCAAGCTTCAACAGATAATCTTCTGCATCAGGGTTTTCAACTGTGAATGTGGTGCTGTATCTTGCTGTACCCATATTGATTTTCAAATTATTATTATCGATATCTGTCCACGAACATAGTGTATCAATTTGGAATGAGTCGCTAACCTCAGGTTGACTCTCAACAAATGATAGTTCCCAGTTATTTGTCAACTCTTGCTCATTGCCCGATGGTTTATAGTAATTCCAGTTTGCAAATTTAACATCCTTATCTGTAAAAGTCTTTAGGATTATGGACTCACCAGGAAGAAGTTGCATATAAACCTCTGTACCACCATTATTATTTCTAACCTTAGCTTTTCCTGAATTTCCTGTAACAGGATCAAAGAACATTGCCGAAGTTGCTTTAACGCTTATCGGCACCCAGCCGTCAATTGT
>CAZHWC010000046.1:12238-20289 GCA_964535975.1 uncultured Proteiniphilum sp.
TCATTGTCTGGTTTTCCATATTGAAGGAAGGATTGAACTCTGGTAATGTAATCAAAGAATGCAGGAGCATCTTTCCATATTGAATTGGTAGGCGACATATTAACCGAGGCATAAAACAACCATCCCGGCCATGTTTCTTCCTTGGGAGAATATGGTGTGCCATGAAAATAAACATTATTTACACCCGACACAAACATCTGGTCAATCTCAGGTTTGCACTGTGACAATGATGTTCTGAAGTGCTCAGTTAGCCATGTAAACGTTTCTGCTGAAGTATATTTCTTTCCTGCAATATGAGCTGCTGAACTTGCAAGCTTAAGAGTTACAGGGTCTCCATCATTATTTCTGACTAAGCTATCTTTTCTCAGTCCGGGAATATCAAAATCGGTGATTCCGAATATCTCACACTCAGGAATATCTACACCTGCGTATATGTCAATTACATTCCCCGGTGATCCATGTGCCTGATTTCTGGTAGTAGCCCCGTGAGCATTAGCCCATCCTGTCCATTGTTGCGTGAAGTTTTCATACAACAGTTCGTCTACCGTTTTACGATAGTCGGTCATTACTCTTGTAGAAAGTTCTGTTTCACCTTCGGCTAATAGCTCAGGGAAGTAGTCCTCAAGTTTATATCCGCGACGAGTCAAAAACTCTTCCAACAAAGTTGGTGTCCAGTTGGCGCCATATACTTCGTAAGAGTCATTAAAGAAACTATTTGGGAAGCCCGTCTTATTATTTTCAAAAGCCGCATCAAATTTGTCGAAGTATCTTTTCACTGCATCTTTGTCAAAGTGGTCAACAACATAACCATCTCCGCCGGGAGCTGCTCTTTTTACCTTCTGAAATGTTTTTCCAATAAACAGAGCTACAAGGTTATAATCTCCCTGTGGTGCATCCCAGATTAACAAACCATCTTCAGACACATGAGAAGTAAGGTCTAAAACCTCTCCATCTGAAGAATAAGACATAAGACGAGACAACTTGGCCACATCCGTCTGCTTCGCATTGCTTACTTTTATTTCAAGTTCTACTTTTGTTCCACCTTTTACTTGATACTCCTGAAAGTGAGCGCTTGTTGCTGCATCATCAATAGAAACTTCGGGACCACCAAATGGCCATCCGGTGCCATTATTCATATCAACAAGCATATTGTATTTTTGTGCCTGTTTCTCTGTCCACGACAGCATTTTCATCCATTCGGGAGACAAGTATTCGATATTATTAGCGTCATTTCCTTTTACGCCATATATTGGCGTTATCTCTACAGCTCCAATCCCTGCTTTTCCCAACTCTTCTATATTATAAGTAAGGCTGGCAGAGTCAACAGCACTTCCCAGCCACCACCAACGCGTGGCGGGTTTGGACTTTGCCGTCTGCTCGGGCCATTGTGTGTCTTTGACTGTATTGCATGATGCAAAAGCCAAAGCAACAACAATGAAATAAATTATTTTTCTCATTAAATCAACGTTTATAATTATATAATTACTATTTATTCAACTTCAATCGTAGTGGAGCTTATTCCGTCAATACCTTCTGCCTTGGCAGTAATTTTAATTGAACCTGCGTCTTTTGTTGCCTTTACCACAGCATAGCACTCACCATAAAAGGCATTCATTTCATTAGTAATATTAGGCACGTGGCTAAAGATATCACCATTGTCTACTGCAATAATCTTTCCTGCCCCTTCAATTGTAAATTCAATCACGTGGTCGGCATCCGGGCATCTCACTCCATTTTTATCAACCACCATAGCCTTAACATACGATACGTCTTCGCCATTGTTTGATATCTTTTCCAGGTGTGGAATCAAAACAATCTTAGCTGGTTCTTTGGCAGTAGTCATTATTTCCGTTGCAACAACTTTGCCTTGCGTTCTTGCCTCTGCTCTAAGTTCACCTTCAAAAAAGTTGATATTTGCCTTAATTGGTTCACGGTCATCGGCTACTTTAAAAACTCCCTGTGACTCGTTGTTTACAAATAGCTCTACTTCTTCGGCATTACTGAAAATCTCGATATGAGCCTCTTCATATGTAATTGGGTCCATTGGTGACCAATCGTGCACCCAGTCTCCTCTACCTGCATTGTCTGCACGTCTGATAACATGTACTGCCGGTTCATCATTCCAAAGAGTTCTGCGCAACAAGCCATGTCTCTTTATTCCACCTGCCTTATCAAACAATCCTTCAGCAAAAGCAATTTGTGGCCACAAAGCTTCACCTAAATAGTCAAATCCTACCCACAGGAATTGTCCAATCATAAATTCATTATCTCGAAGTGCTACATATGTCTCTATATCATGAATGTTTTCAGTACCAATAACTTTACGCTTTGGGTTTTGAGCATGTGCGGCAAGTAGCTCTGCTGGTCTGTAATTCTGACCAACTATATCCATCATGTCAGCAAATCCATTTTCATATACGCCTGATACACCGGGACGGAATAGCGCCATTGTTACCGGGCGTGTAGGGTCTAACTGATGAATCAAGTCTTGTTGTTGCTTATATTTTCTAAAGCCATCTTCATTATTAAGCTTGTCTCTGATTTCATTTCCTACGCTATACAGAACAACACTAGGGTGATTGCGGTCTCTCTTTACCATTGCAGTCAAATCTCTTTCCCACCATTCGTTGAAATAGTTGCTGTAGTCATGACGGTTCTTTGCATACTCCCATGTGTCGAAGTTTTCATTCATCACCAGGAATCCCATCCTGTCGCATAGGTCATAAAACTCAGGTGACATAGGATTGTGAGAAGTTCTTATGGCATTAATGCCAACTTCTTTCAGTTTATTAAATCTATATTCCCATACACCTAATGGAACAGCAGCACCTACACCGCCACCATCATGATGCAAACATGCACCATACATCTTCATTGGTTTTTCGTTAAGAAAGAAACCTTTGGCTGCATCGTATCTTATGCTTCGTATTCCAAAATCTGTTATTTGTTCGTCTATAACTTTCTTGCCTTCATATACCTTGGTTACCAGCTTGTACATATCGGGGGTCTCAGGACCCCATAGAAAAGGTTTGCTGACATTTATCTTCTGATCGAAAGTGATTGAAGCTCCACCCTGAACCCTTTTTGATACGGATCCACTTTTTATCTCCTTACCATTTTTATCAACCACTACAGACTGAATCATTATATTTTTATCAGCATCAGATGTGTTGTCAATCTGAATATTAGCACTTACTATCGCCTTTGAAGTGCTAACTTCGGGGGTTGTAACAAATACACCCCAATGTGCCACATGAGTGGGATGTTTAATAACCATACGTGCATGGCGATAGATACCTGCACCTGTATACCATCTTGAAGAAGGCTGATTAATATTATTGGCTCTTACAGTTAGAACATTTTTGGCATCATCGCCAAAGTTGATGTGATCAGTCATTTCATAGTTCAACGAGGTATATCCATATGGCCACTTACCCAAAAGGTGTCCGTTAATGTATACCTCACTATTTGCCATAATACCATCAAACTCTATAAAAATCTTATTCGACTTCTCTGCTTCTGACACAGAAAATGTTTTACGATACCATCCATCACCGGCAGGCAGATATCCGCCACCTCTGCCTGTTTTGTTATACTTGTTATACTTTCCTTCGATACTCCAATCATGTGGAATATCAAGTTCTCTCCATTCGGAGTCGTCAAACGATGGATCAATCGACTCTTCGAAAGTGCCGATTTGAAATCTCCAGTCATTGTCCATTGACACAACGGTACGCCCGTTTTGTGCAATCATGCTAAAACTGAAGAATGTTAAAAATGTTAGAATTGGGAGTAATGTTTTCATATTTATAATGTTTTCTTATTTATTTTCTGTCTGATAAAGGTTCGTCCTTCCATATTTTTATCTGGTCAACAATTACATTTTCGTCCAATGCTTTTATAATTATTTTTTGTTCACCAGCTGCTTCTATTTTATGTTTTATGATTCGTATTGCTTGATTAGTCAGCACATTATTTTTCCACTCTTCACTGCGACCAATTGTTTTGAAATCAACAATCATTGGTTCCGAATCATTCAAAGATATGCTGAATCTTATATCTTTTCCTTCTACAGGGAGGTTAGGCGCAAGAGCTATTTCAATCCAAACAGAGTCTGTGTTCTCAATATTAAATGAATAATATGCACTACCTCCTTTTGGAATATTAGCAGCTTTACTATCATAACCAAGACCATGCACTATTGGCTCTCCATTACTATAATCGTAATAACATGATCCGTTAATCAATTCCGAAGGATTGTTTTTTTGAAGTAGAGGTTCTATTGACTCAATCCTTGGCACTTGACCATATACTGCAAGCTTTCGAGGTTGATAATCCATCATCAAATTCCATTTACCATTCTCTATGGAGTTATATTTGTCAGTCAAAGTAATAATATTGCTGAATGCCTCATCACTTTTAGTCCATTCTCCTTTTCCATGACGAGCCAATTGTGCATAAAGGTGCTTGTAGTTCATTTCAGCTGTTGCTTTCATAGGATATTCTATCAACTGAAACCAACTACTCTTTTTTTCTTCAAGAATATTTGCTGCTAATTTATCAATTTGATTGACTATTAAATTATAATCCTCAATTCGTTGTCTTATTTCGTATTCAGACCAAGGCAAGTCTTTAAGTTCTTTATATATAGGGTCCTTTTCTTCTGTTCTGGTGTTTCCCATAAATTCAGGCTTTCGTATATATGCCAGTCTATAATACTCGTTTATCATAGGCATTAGCTGTGGAGCAACTTCTTCTCCAAACTCACGCTTCAACCAGTTACAAAGATGATTTTGAAGTCCGTTATAATTATTGTCTATTGAATTTATATTCCATGCAATATCCAGAAATAGCTCGGTATTATACTCTGCTGGCTTGAGATCTCCCACATTCACAATCCACATCTTCTTTGCACCTTTATCATAAGCAAGCTTCATCTGCGTATATATCAATGCAGGATGAGTTGTTGACAACCACAGATAGTCATGGGGTCGTCCCCAATATGATATATGATAATAGATGCCATTGCCTCCACTTCTATTCCTTTCTATTTCATTAGGGAAATGTCGTATATAACCATAATTATCATCAGTCCACATTAATGTAACGTCCTCCGGCACTTCCAAACCAGAATGATATACATCCAAAACCTCTTTATATGGAATAAAGACTTGAGGAACACTCTCAACATCTTTGCTTACATATTTTTTTATTAGATTACGTTGGTCAACAAATATATCAGATATTGCATTCTTCTGCTCTCTAATGGTTTTTGCACCTTGCATCCTACCATCATGTACACCTCTGATTCCTAAAGTATAAATACCATCGGAACCGGCTACATCCCTCACTCTTTCTTCCCAGAATTCTACAACATTATCTCTGTTATTGACATAATCATATTCACCCTCACCCGCTATTCTCCATTCAGCATTAGTATTACGAAGCATCGGTTCGCAATGTGAAGTACCTATGATAATACCATATTTGTCTGCCATTTCTTTATTACCAGGAGTAAGATAAAATGCTTCAGAACAATCATGCATAGCAGGCCAAAAAGTATTGGCACGCAAACGAAGCAAAAGTTCAAATATTTTTGCATGAGTTTTAGGTCCTATCCTACCCTTTACATCAGTCTTTTCATAATTCAAACTGCTCCATGGCATCATTCCCCAATCCTCATCATTTATGAATATACCTCTATATTCAACTGAGGGTGATTGAAATGTATAAAATTTATCAGGAATAGATATTCTATCCTTTTTAGGTGGATTTGAATCTGCCCACCATTCCCAAGGAGATACTCCAATAATACGAGACAGTTCGAGAATCCCATAGGCAGTACCCCGCTTATCGCTACCCAGAACCACTAGCGTTCCATTATTTACTGATACTATAAATCCTTCTTTTGTTTCGCTGAGCAGTTTAATTTTATTATCATCTAGATATTTTTCTGCTTTAGAATTATTTCCTAATGTTCCAATAAGAATATTCCCTGATTTTTCATTTAAAACTACTTTCGACTCAAATACAGCCATATAATCATTTGAGTAGATTTCTAATGCAGTTTTCACCACATCAGATTCAGCACTACTGCAAACAACTTTCTGAGGCTGTCTATGCTTCCAAACAAAATCTTTTGCTATAAGCGAAAATAGACTTACTTGAAAAATCAGGAGAATAAACATTTTTTTCATCTTGAGCTCTGCTTACAAAGTTGTTAAATTATCGAAGATACTCCAAAAAGTCAACTTCTATAATTCTTAATTCTCTTGCAGCAGCTCCTTTGTCATCATTAGCTTTCACTATGTCAAATTCACTAGCCGTAGATTCTGCTACCTCAACTATCTGGCTAAAAGCATCACTATCTTGTGCTGCACCTTTCAGTCTTATTGTTATAACATCTGTTTCAACAGGTTTAACTTTTAAATGAACATATCCTAGACCTCTTTCAGTATCACCGCTCCATATCAATTCATTACCTGCAAATATTTCTAGTGGATAACTCCGTTGTCTCCATCCTGTCAATTTAATGCTAATTTCATCTATTGTAGCAACTCTTGATAATTTATATGATATCCAAGCTGTTAAAAGTTTACGATCGTTACGCCATTCACTGAGTTCATTATCATCAAAAGTATTAGAAGCAGATTCCTGATTTGTTCCCGCAACAGCTGATTCAACAGCTACAGTAACTTTTGAATCTTTATATGACGGAGTTGATGGAGTTGCGCCTCTATCTAAAACACCCAATAGATGAGCGGAAGGATCAAATGTTGAAAGACCATTTTTCGAATTAACCGGATTAGACTTAAAGCTTATCTCTGCAGGCTCAAATCCTTCGGCATTTGCCTTTAGAGTGATATCTCCTGCTTTGGTCGAAGATCGAATAATCACTCTGCTTACTCCACACTCAACAGGAAGTGATTGAGAAAACACATAATTATCAGGACCTTGAGCAATGCCGCCAAGCCATTCCGCAGGACCTGACAACGAAAAGTCTATCATATCATTAGCCAGTGGACATCTATTTCCATTTTCATCAACTACCTCAACCTGAACCAACATCAAGTCTGCACCGTCTGCATTAAGACCTGATGGATTTTCTATTAAGCTAAGCTTTAATCTGTTTGGTGCTCCAACAGTTTGTATTGAATAGCTATTCAACACCTCGCCATTTTCGCTATAACCCACGGCTTTAACCTCACCTGATTCCCATTCAATATTATCAAAAGTGAAAAGGAAACGATATTCATTTTTGCCAAAACCCTTTGACTTACCATTAACAAAAAGCTCAACTTTATCACAACTTGAAACAACATAAACAGGTTTTATAACCTCAGGTTTATAGTTCCAGTGTCCTATTATATATGTTCTATTGTTTTCAATATCTACCCATCCGTCCCACATTACCTGGTGAGCATAGAATCCATCCTTTTCAATCCTTAATGGATCAACTACACCACTTCTACGGTAGTTTTCGGCACCACGATAGTGAGTTTGAGTGTCTGAAAATATAATCTTAAGACCTCCCGAGCTAATGCGAGAACCATTTCCTGGACGAATATACCAATAATCGTACCATCTGCGAATATTCTCAAGCGCCATCATATCTTGGTTATGATTGTATGAGCTAGCATCTTGACCTTTATAAAGGGGTCCATCACCTTCTTTGTGGTATGGATAACTATATTCATCCCAATATTTACGTAGTCCTTCATTACGAGAATATTCGGTTGCAAACATCGGATGATGCATACTTTTATTTATATATAGCATTTCACCACCCCATTCTGCCTCTCTGATATCAAGCATTTCGCGCGAACCTATTGCTCGTCCGCCATGCGGATCGTATTGATCTCTTATCTCAATCATTTCAATCATATGTTCACGACTGATTGATTCATTTCCACACTCATAGAAGATTACACTTGGATTATTACGATTGTAGATTATTGCATCACGCATCAATTCTGTTCTATGCTCCCATCTGCGGCCCTCAACATCACTTTCTGCATCGCCTGCAGGTAATAGTTGCATTAATCCAACTC
>CAZHWC010000047.1:0-19852 GCA_964535975.1 uncultured Proteiniphilum sp.
GGTATTTTCGGCTTTGTAATCAACCCACCAATTGCACTGTACTATATGCAAGGACTAAACACTACTCCACTACACGGTCATGCAGCTCTATTTGGAGTATACGGAATGCTTGGAATTGGATTGATGTTATTTGTTCTACGCAGTATGTATCGTAAGCATAAGTGGAATGACAAACTGATTAAGTTCACATTTTGGTCATTAAATATTGGACTTTTAGCAATGGTGTTCCTTAGCTTACTTCCGGTAGGAATGATGCAAACAGTGGCTAGCGTTAATCACGGAATGTGGTATGCTCGCTCTGCTGAATTCATGCAATTACCCATAGTAAATATCTTTAAATGGGCACGTGTTATAGGTGATACAATCTTTGCAATAGGAACTGTCACATTATTCTTATTTGTTTACAATCTAACGATTAAAAAAAATAAGTAATATCAACTCCACCTTTCTTCGAATGCACACTTGTCTTTTGTCAAGTGTGCATTTTTCATTTATTTTTTTGTCTTTAATTACATACAATTGAGATTGTAAAACTATCTTTGTAATATAAAGAATATGAAAATGAATACGAAAACAATAAATAATCCAACATCAGCAGTAATTATTGCAAACGGAAGATATCCTCACCACCCAATTCCCTTATCAATAATAGAGAATGCATTATATATAGTCTGCTGTGATGGAGCGGCAAATAACTTCATTGCTAAAGGAGGAATTCCAAACTCAATAGTTGGAGATCTAGACTCTATATCAGAAGAAAACAAACTTAAATATAAGGACGTTCTCCATCATGTATCAGAACAAGATAGCAATGACTTAACTAAATCAGTACAGTTTTGTATTCACAAAGGGATTAACGACATAACAATAGTCGGTGGAACTGGTTTGCGAGAAGACCATACCATTGGCAATATTTCATTGTTGGCAGAATATATAGAACAAATAAAAGTAAGAATGGTAACTAACTGGGGAATCTTCACTCCAATTAATGAATACACAGAATTCAGTAGTTTTAAAGGTGAAAAAGTTTCTATTTTCTCAATCGATAACAAACCCATTACAACTAATGGACTTAAATATTCAATAAACGACAGAGTATTAACAAACTGGTGGCAAGGCACACTTAATGTATCAGATCAGGATTTTTTCACAATAAAAACAAGAGGTAGAGTAATTATTTTTCAGGCATTTAACTAGTTAGCTATATATTTAAAACAACTCTGAAAGTATATCCAATGACCTCAATGCAGGGAACTCATAAATATGCACTCTATAATAGGTTATCAAACGATCCAAAATCATACTCCTATTATGCTTGGACAATTTATACAAATGCATATTTGAATAATTTATTCTCGACAATTTATTCAGATATTCACACTCTTTATCTTTCAGAAAGTATTGATGCGTTGGAGCCATATAAGTAAACTCGCCGTTTACCAAATCAAAAAAACACCCCACTGAATAACCATCCAAATTAGGATAAATTCCTAAAAATCTTGTAAGCCCCAGTAAAAAAGTAATATGGAAATTTGCAAGACCAACCTTTTGTTCTTCTAATATCTCAATACTATTTTTAAGATACTCAAATAATAATATGCTATTATCTGTTTCACGAATCACTTTAGTCAAAAATTCAGATAAGAACATTGCTATAGAAATCTTTGTCATATTTGCCCCAATATCATAAAGAAGAACAGACCGTCTAGACTCCTTAATTCTTTGAATCTCACGTGTTGTCTGATGCTCTACTTCTACTTCGAGTAATGACAATGGGCTAAACACCAATGTACTGTTCTTTGACTTTCGTCCAATAGTACGCGGAATCAAATAAGGAACACGGCCGAAGTCTCTAGTCAATAAATTAACTATAGAATACTTATCATTATATTTTGTAATACTTAAAACTACAGCCTGAGTCTTATGCAGCATTTAAAAGGAATTAATAGATGACACACAAATATACAAAAAACGCTCCGAATAATCGGAGCGTCTATAATCATTTATAAAGAAATAATTAGAATGATTTCTTTTTAATACGAGCGGCTTTACCTCTAAGTTTACGTAGGTAGTAAAGTTTAGTTCTACGAACTTTACCTTCGCTATTTAGAGTAATGCTATCGATAAATGGTGAGTTGATTGGGAAGATACGTTCAACTCCAATGTTGTCAGACATTTTACGTACAGTAAAACGCTTGTTATCACCTTCACCAGAAATACGGATAACCACACCACGGTATTGCTGGATACGCTCTTTGTTACCCTCAACAATACGATAGGCAACAGTTATAGTGTCGCCACTTTTGAATTTAGGCAATTCTTTTTTTTCTTGTACAAAAGATTGCTCTGCAATTTTAATAAAATCCATTGTTATAAAAAGCTTTATGTTAATTATTAACTGATTGAAACGCAATGTATCGAAAACAAAACGACAGAGATTGCGCAAAGCGGATGCAAATGTACAAATAATTTTTATAACAACATTATTATCCAACCTCTAAATCATAAAATATAATTTTAAATTGTGTAAATGACAAATAAAATGTACTTTTGAAGAAAAGTAAACACCAAATAAATCACACTACAAATAATGAACAAATCAGTATTCCTTGTTATTTTGTCAGTAATTTTGCTATTCGGATGCAAGTCACAAAGTTATCAAATAGTAAATATACATGGACAAATTATCGAGATGAGCGACACATATGATTTCAAAACGGACTCACACAAAGATCTTACAACTCTTGTAAATAATCACAAGAACATCCTTGATACACTTATGAATGAAGTCATTGGCGAATCAACTACCTTAATGGCATATGGTTATCCTGAGAGCCCACTAACAAACTTCACATCAGATGCCATGAAGCAGTATGGAGACAAACATCTTACCAGTGGTGCAGATCTCGCAATAATGAATGTTCATGGACATCGAGCAACAATGCCAAAAGGAACTGTTACACTTGGCAATCTGTATGAAATATACTCTTTTGATAACACTATAACATTTTTAAAATTAAAAGGTAGTGATTTAAAGCTCATATTCAACTCATATGCTCGCATGGGTGGCTCCGGCATTTCATCTAATGTTAAACTTGTGATAAAAAACAAAACTATTAAAAGTGCAACTGTCAATGGAAAAAAAGTAGACGAAAATAAAATATACAACATTGTTACGCTAGATTATTTGGCAGATGGAAATAATGGTATGGGGGCATTTCTTCACGCTTTAGAAGTTAACAATACGGGAATCACCTTACGTGACATAATGATTGATTACGTTAAAGATCAAACCAATAAGAACAAAAAGTTATCATCCCAAAATGACGGGAGAATAATTATTGAAAACTAAAATAAATATCCATATGAACAAAAAACTTTTGTCAATATTAGTACTGCTTTTTATCTCACATGGAGATTTGCTTTTCGCTCAGAAGAAAATAACAATATTACATACTAATGACACGCATAGCAGAATAGAGCCTCTGCCTGAAACAGACAAATATTCACCAAATAAAGGAGGTGTAATACGTAGGGCAAACTACATCGATAAAGTTAGAAAAGAAAATAAAAATGTATTACTATTCGATGCCGGAGACTTCGTGCAAGGCACTCCCTACTACAACCTTTTCAGAGGCGAAGTAGAAACCAAGGCTATGAACCTAATGAAATATGATGCCGCAACTCTTGGCAATCACGAATTTGATTATGGACTTGAAGGACTAAAGAAAATATTGGAATGGGCAGAATTTCCAATCATTAGCACAAATTACGATTTTACAAACACTATATTAAAAGACTTATTCCAACCTTATATTATTATTAATAAAGATGGTGTAAAGATTGGAGTTATTGGCTTGAATGTGCAGCCCAAAGGGTTAATAGCCTCCTCTAACTATGCGGGAATGAAATTTATTGATCCATTAGAGTCAGGAAATTCATTAGCATATAAGCTTAAATATGAAGACAAATGTGACATGGTTATTTGTCTGTCTCATCTTGGATACACTGCAGACAAAAAACTAGCAGAGCAATCACAAAACATTGATATTCTCATTGGAGGACACAGTCACACTTATATGAAAGATCCCGACATTATAAAAAATGCAGATGGAGAAGATATTCTTATATACCAAACATCCGGAAGGGGAGTCTTTATTGGTAGAATTGATGTTGAACTAAGCAAGAATTAGAAAAATGAATAAACGACTTCTATTTTTATCTTTTTTGTCATTGTTTATGCCATTGATTATTTTAGCACAAACAGAAACAAATCTTTATAAACAGTCAGATAAACATAAGGTTAGTCACTGGGTAGATTCAGTTTATGCAAGTTTAAGTTTAGACGAAAAAGTTGGTCAACTTTTCATGCCTATCGTCGGTTCCGATATTGGTTGGAAATCAAGGATATCATCATATATTAATAATCAAAAGATAGGAGGAGTTCTTTTTTCGAAGGGAAAGCTATATGATCAAGCCGAAATCACAAACTATATACAAAACATATCTAAAACACCTCTCTTCATTGCTTTAGATGGCGAATGGGGACTATCAATGCGTCTTTCTGATGCTCCAAAGTTCCCTAGAAATCAAATAATTGGAGCTATCACAAATGAGGAAACAATAAAAGCCTATGGAAATGAAGTTGCCAGACAATGCAAAGAAATGGGAATCCATATAAACTTTGCACCTTCTGTTGATGTACATAGTAACTCAAAAAATCCAGTGATTGGGACACGTTCTTTTGGTGAAGATCCAAATAAAGTTGCGCTACAAGGAATAGCGTTTGCAAAGGGCATGGAAGAAAACGGAGTTATGGCTGTTGCAAAGCATTTCCCAGGACATGGCGACACATCAGAAGACTCTCATCATACATTACCAGTAATAAAACACAACTTTGAACGATTAACAGAAGTAGAGTTAACTCCATTTAAACAATATATAGATTCCGGACTATCCGGAATGATGATTGGCCACCTAGACGTCCCTGCACTTAAAACCAACAAATTACCTTCTTCATTATCTAAAAGTGTAGGAGTATCTTTACTAAAACAGGAGATGGGTTTTACCGGACTAACGTTCACTGATGGAATGGCTATGAAGGGAGTATCCAATCAGCCAGATATGAGCGTAAAAGCACTATTAGCAGGAAATGACATAATTCTTGGAGTTACAAATCAAGAAAGAGAATTTGATAATGTGAAGAAAGCTGTATCTTCAGGAATAATCTCAAAAGAACTTCTGGAAGAAAAAGTAAAAAAGATACTCTCATATAAGTATATTCTTGGCGTTAATAATTTTAAGCCAATAAACACCTCCACAATAAACTATAAAGTTAATTCACCGGAAAGTGAATGGATTCAGCACAAAATATACAACGACATAGTAACATTAATTAAGAACAATGACTCCATCATTCCAATAAAAGGACTTGATAAAAAAAGAATTGCATCAGTTGCAATTGGCTCATCATCAAACACAACCTTTCAAAAGTGGTTAAAGAGATATGCTAGTGTGGCAACATTCAATTCTGTTTCACTTAGCAACCTAACAGACATAATGGATAAAACCAAAGATTATGACTTAATGATTGTATCTATACACTCTGCTAAGCTTAATGAAGATCTAACACTTCAGAACTTTCTAAAGAAATATCCTAAGACAATACTTGTTATTTTTGATTCGCCATACTCTCTGGATAGACTAGTATTTTCATCAAAGATATCCAGTTCTGTTGTTGTAGGATACGATAATACCGAATTTGCTCAAAAAAGTGCAGCTCAGGCAATATTTGGCGGTATTGCTTTCTCAGGAAAACTACCAATCACTGCAGGTGGCTTTAACACAAACACAGGTATAAACACCAATAAAACAAGGCTAGAATACTCTCAGCCGGAAGAGGTTGGTCTATCATCATCACTATTTGACAATATTGAAAATATTGCTCTCGAAGGAGTAAGACAAAAGGCATATCCAGGATGCTACGTTATGGTAATAAAAGATGGAACCATAATATATGACAGAGCATTCGGCAACTTAGAGTATTCAAAAGGCAGTAAGGTAACCGAAGAAACTGTCTACGATTTAGCATCAGTAAGCAAAGTCACGGCCACCCTACCTGCATTAATGAAACTATACGACGAGAAGAGAATTAAACTACAAGACAACTTGGGCAAGTTTATCATCCAAACAAAAGGGACTAATAAAGAAAAAATAACTCTTCGTGAGGCCCTTTTTCATGAGTCTGGTCTACTTTCTTATATTCCGTACTATCTTTCTGCAATTAATCATGACAGCTATAATGGATCTCTTTTCGGAAAAAACTCAAAAACCTTCAACGCTTTTTATGCAGGATCATGGGGGCGAACAGATTATAAATTTGACTCAACAATGATATCTGACAAAAAGTCAGATATTTTCTATCAACCTGTTGCCAAAAACCTATATGCTAGCGACAAGATGCACGACAAGCTATTAAAGGATATCATTGATACAGAACTTAAGCAAAAAAGATACACTTATAGCTGCTTAAACTTCATGTTATTAAAAGAAGTTGTAGAACAAGTAGCAAACCAAGATTTAAATAATTATCTGCATACTAACTTTTACGATAAACTTGGCGCTACCTCCACTACATTTCTTCCTCTTAATTATATGAGTGCCGATTTAATTGCTCCAACAGAAAATGATCCATTCTTCAGAAAGCAACAGATAAGAGGATATGTTCATGATGAGGGAGCAGCTCTTTTCGGGGGAATATCAGGTAATGCAGGACTCTTTTCTAGCGCAAACGACCTAGCCAAAATTTTACAGATGTGGATGAACGAAGGAGAATATGGAGGGGAACAATTTTTAAGCAAAGAGACAGTAAATTTATTCACCAAATCCAAAAGCAGTAAAAGCAGACGTGGACTTGGATTTGACAAACCAGATCCACGCAACAACAATCTCAGTCCCACAAGTCCACTCACACCAATTTCAGTATATGGTCATACGGGATTTACCGGGACAGCATTTTGGTCAGATCCCGACAACAAACTTATCTATATATTTCTTTCAAACAGAGTGTTTCCTGACAGATCACCCAATCGCCAATACACTCTTAATATCAGAGAAAGAATCCAAGATGAAATATACAAAGCAGTACTACATGATACAATTAAGACTCAATAACTTTTTAAATAATAATATGATTTTCTAGAGTATGTCAAATATGCAAGCAATAATTAAAAGCAACAATATCACAGACGATATCAGCAATATATTATCCAATATCGAATATGACAAGCTATTTATTCTTACAGATGAACACACAATAAAAATGTGTCTACCACTTCTAAATGAAGTTGAACAAATAGATAATGCAGGTCATATAGTTATACCCTCAAACGATACAAACAAAACATTAGAGAATCTGGCTAGAATCTGGAAATATATGACAGAAAATAATGCAACCAGGCACTCTTTGTTGATAAATCTGGGTGGTGGAATGGTTACAGATATCGGTGGCTTTGCTGCAGCAACTTTCAAAAGGGGAATTAAGTATATAAATATTCCAACAACCTTACTAGGGGCTGTGGACGCTGCTGTTGGTGGAAAAACAGGAATCAACTTTGAAGGATTTAAAAATGAGATTGGTTCATTTTTTCCTGCAAAACATGTCATAATATCCTCACACTTTTTCTCAACCCTAAATAAGAATGACATTCTATCAGGGTATGCCGAAATGATTAAACATTCACTTATCAGCAATAGTAACGAATGGGAAGAACTGTTGAGGTTAGATATAAATAATATTGATTACAAATGGCTAAATGATGCTGTTTTTAAGTCTGTATCAATAAAGGAAGAGATTGTTAAACAAGATCCTTACGAACAGAATATTAGAAAAGCACTAAATCTAGGCCACACCATAGGCCACGCTTTCGAAAGCCTAGCTCTTGAAAACGATAACCCTGTGCTTCATGGTTATGCCGTTGCCTGGGGGTTAGTCACAGAACTATATCTGTCACATAGAATATGTAATTTTCCAAAGGACAAGCTAATTAAAATCACAAAGTTTATACACGAAAATTATGGATCGATGGATATTACTTGTGACAATTATGAAAGACTATATGATATAATGAAGCATGACAAGAAAAATACAGGTTCTACAATAAACTTTACACTTATATCAGAAATTGGTGAAATTAAAATTAACCAGACCTCCGACAAAGAACTAATATTTCAATCACTGGATTACTTCAGAGATAGCCTAGGTTTATAAATGTTTTATAGTATGGCACTCTTTTTGCTATTCATCAGTAGTAACATTATTGTTGTTACAAATAAAAAACTATATTTGTAAATTATATTAGAAGGAAAGGAATAAAAATATATGAATAACAATTTTACACAGCGAGTCAGAGATATAATGACTTATAGCCGTGAAGAGGCCGAAAGACTCGAAAATAATTACATTGGTCCTGAACACCTGATGTTAGCAATACTACGTGAAGGTGATGGATTGGCAATTCAGATTTTGAAGGATTTTGATGTAAATATAAACGAACTCAAAAACAAAATAGACGATAAATATCGTCAGCATCAAGAGCCATATGATGGAACCAATGAAGTAGTTATAAATAAAAGCACCGAAAAGACTCTAAAAATGAGCATTTTAGAAGCAAGGCTCACCAAGAGTACTGAAACGGACTCAGAACACTTGCTTCTTGCCTTATTAAAGGACAAAAACTCAGATGTTAGTGATATTCTTCTTGGTTATGACATTGAATACACAAGTGCTTTTTTATATATAAAGAACATATTAGATACACGTAATGTGGGAAAGGAAGAGGAAGAGGGAGACAAGGGTCCTGTAATGGGTCCCAACTTCACAGACGACGATGATGATGAATCTTTCGATCGTTCATCATTTGACCCATCAAGTAAATCTAGCGACAAGTCATCAAACAGAACAACTGCATCTGATACACCTGTTCTAGACAACTTTGGCACAGATATCACTCGTGCTGCAATGGAAAACAGGTTAGACCCTGTGGTAGGAAGAGAAAAAGAGATTGAAAGAATTGCACAAATACTCAGTCGTCGCAAGAAGAACAATCCTGTACTAATTGGTGACCCGGGCGTTGGTAAATCTGCTATTGTTGATGGATTAGCTCTTCGTATTATACAAAAAAAGGTATCCCGTGCTATGTTTGACAAGCGAGTTATTGCTCTTGACATGGCATCAATTGTTGCAGGAACTAAATATAGAGGACAATTTGAGGAACGTATAAAAGCCATTCTTAACGAATTGGCTAAGAATCCTAATATTATTCTATTTATAGACGAAATACATACAATTGTTGGTGCTGGTGGTGCCGCAGGCTCACTAGATGCTGCAAATATGTTGAAACCCGCTCTGGCAAGAGGTGAAATACAATGTATTGGTGCAACCACACTAGACGAATATCGCAAGAATATTGAAAAAGATGGTGCTTTAGAACGTCGTTTCCAAAAGGTAATAGTTGATCCTACCTCCTCCGAGGAGACATTGACAATATTAAAAAACATCAAGGAGAGATATGAAGAACATCACAATGTTCATTACACAGACGAAGCATTAGAAGCCTGTGTAAAGCTTACTGAGCGTTATGTTTCAGACAGAACATTTCCTGACAAAGCTATAGATGCTTTAGATGAGGCAGGTGCACGTGCTCGCATATCTAACATTTCAATTCCTAAAATAATTGAAGATCTTGAAGAGCAGCTTAAGACAGTCGAACAAATGAAAAATGACGCTGTAAAAGCTCAAAAATATGAACTAGCAGCCAGCTACAGAGACAAACAACGACAACTTCTTCTTTCTCTCGAAGCTGAAGAACAAAAATGGCAGAAAGAAATTAAAGAAAAACCAGAGGTTGTAGATGAAGAAAAAATTGCAGAAGTAGTTGCAATGATTTCGGGTGTTCCTGTTCAGAGAATAGCTCAAGCAGAAGGACAACGCCTCCTAGAGATGAAGAGTGAACTTAAAGAGAAAGTTATTGGTCAGGACGAAGCTGTTGAAAAGATTGCAAAAGCGATACAACGAAATCGTGTTGGTCTAAAAGATCCTAACAAACCAATAGGCACATTCATGTTCTTAGGTCCAACCGGAGTTGGTAAAACCCACCTCGCAAAAAAGCTGGCAGAATTTTTATTCGACTCTCAAGAGAACCTAATTCGTGTTGATATGAGTGAGTATATGGAGAAATTCAATGTCTCTCGACTTGTTGGAGCACCTCCGGGATATGTTGGTTATGAAGAAGGAGGACAACTAACAGAAAAGGTTAGACGTCGCCCATACTCTGTAGTATTATTGGATGAGATTGAAAAGGCACACCCTGATGTGTTTAACTTGTTGTTGCAAATATTAGATGAAGGTCACGTTACCGACAGCTTAGGAAGGAGAATAGATTTCAAAAATACTATTCTTATTATGACTTCCAACATAGGTACCAGACAATTAAAAGATTTTGGTAGAGGAATAGGCTTCAGTACAACAACTGACGTAAGTGATACTGAATATTCAAGAAGTATTATTCAAAAGGCACTCAACAAAGCATTTGCACCTGAGTTTCTTAATAGAGTTGACGATATAGTTATGTTTGACCAGTTAAGCAAAGAGTCAATTTACAAAATTATTGATCTCGAACTTAAAGGACTATACAAACGTATCAAAGATCTTGGGTACAACGTTACACTCACAGACTCAGCCAAAGAATATATTGCAGACAAAGGCTATGATATTCAGTTTGGAGCAAGGCCATTAAAGCGTGCACTACAAAAGTACGTAGAAGACGAAATGGCAGAAATGATTCTTAGAACAGGCATCAAGGAAGGTCAAACAGTCATTGTTGATTTCGATAAAGACAAACAACAAATCGTAATGGATGTATCAGAAAGTCAGAGCGACAATGAATAAACAACTATAAATTAAGTATTAAATATAAATGTACACATTAGCAATTGTGGGGTGTGGATACCTCGCTGAAATTATTTCAAATGGAATTTTAAATGGACTTTTGCCTGAATACAAGTTAGTGGGGGCTATGTCTCGCACTGCAGCAAAAGCCAATAGAATTGCAGATAAAATTAACAATGCCGATCAAGGCTATACATGTACAGCATACACATCAATTGATGATTTGCTTGCTACAAAGCCCGATTACATAATTGAAACTGCTTCACCATCCGGTTTTAAAGAGTTCGCAGTTCGTGCTTTAAAAAATGGTTCATCAATTGTTACCCTTTCAATTGGAGCATTTGCGGATAAAGAATTCTACAGCAATGTAGTTCAAGCAGCAAGGGAAGGCAATTCACGAATTCATATAGCCTCCGGAGCAATAGGAGGTTTTGATGTATTGCGAACCGCAACACTTATGGGCAATGCCTCTGTAACTTTTGACACAGAAAAAAGTCCACGTCCACTTCGATTCACTCAATTATTTTCTCCGGAATTAGTAGACACAAAGAAGAAAGTATTTGACGGCACTGCAACCGAAGCAATTGCAATACTACCAACTCAAGTAAACGTATCTGTTGCAGCATCTATAGCATCTGTAGGTCCGGACAACGTAGGTGTTACAATCACCTCTACTCCTGACTATATAGGTGACAGACATCGCATTCAGATAAAAAACCATCAGGTTGATGCTGTGGTAGATGTATATAGCAGCACTCCTGAGATTGCAGGTTGGAGCGTAATAGAGACTCTTCAAAACATAGTCTCTCCAATAGTATTCTAAATCAAATCAATCATAATAAAAGGGCTAAAGCAAATTAATATGCTTTAGCCCTTTTTTGTTATATATTTTTTTATTACTAACTAGTCATTAAGATAAGCCTCAATATTAGCCAAGACCTTCTCGCTCAATCTGTCAAATGCTTGTCTTGTTCTACCGGTAGAGACTTCCATGCATCTTACATTACGATGGTTTATAAACTTCTTGTCCCCCAAAGCTATCAAAGTATCACAATAACAACGATTATCATTTTCAATCCAAGTAGAAAATGGTGCTTCATCCCAAGCAGGAGACAATCCGGTATTAAATAACAACTTATGGTTACCCAAACTCTCAAATTCCTCCTCATGAAGCAACACAGTGTTTTTATTCAAACAACAAAAGACAGCTTCACTATTTTTCAAAACTTCTTTTAGAGGCACAAACTTATATCCCTTCTCACGAGCCCACTCTTTCTCACTTCTGGCGAAATAGTATATTTCAGCTCCAAAAAAATGTAATGCATCAGCAATCATACCTCCCGATTTGCCTAAACCTACAATACCACATTTCATACCGGTTATCTCCTCAGCAATTCCATTCCATGGTTTTTCAGGATTCCCATTTTTATCTGTTCCAAATCCATGCAAACAACGAACAAGCTCACTAATAGCATACTCAACCACACCCTCATCACCATAATCACGAATACCTGTAACAGTAATTCCCTTAGAGTTAGCATACAATATATCAACATTTGCACTTTCAGGTGAGTATAACGAATTACACATACCAATATATTTTATATTTGGACACAATTCCATAACCTCTTTTCCAAGGTTAGAAGTGTAACTCAACAAAACAGCATCAGCATCACCGATACGCTTTGCCATCTCCTTATTATTCTCAGGAATATTATCATACATAATCACCTCTTTGGCAAAGTCTTTAAGCTTTGCTTCAGCCGATGGTATAAGACTTACGGGCTCAATAGCAACTAATTTATCAAACATATTTTTTATTACAAAGATAACTCAAATAGATAAAGTATTAAAATCACATTCAAGATATCTGCTTTCTATATTTAGGATAAGTCACTGATATGAATAGCACTAAAGCAAGCATCTGCACTATGGCTGAAATATAAAACGTATTAGAATAACCTACCAAATCAAATGAAAGTCCAAATAAAAGCATTCCTATACCAACTCCCGAATCAAAAAAAGTAAGATATGTGGAATTTACAGCACCTCTCTTTTCTGGTGACACACTAGCATTCGCCATAGCCTGAAATGTTGGAGAAACAATGCCAAAACCAATTCCAAGTACCATAGCAGATATATG
This sequence comes from uncultured Proteiniphilum sp., assembly GCA_964535975.1. Taxonomy (GTDB): domain Bacteria; phylum Bacteroidota; class Bacteroidia; order Bacteroidales; family Dysgonomonadaceae; genus Petrimonas. The sequence continues at coordinate 13,092 of CAZHWC010000047.1, forward strand.
AAAACCTAAAACCGTGGCATAGGCACCAATAATTAATAAGCCGACAACAACTAATAAAATCCCCGAAATCACAACATTGCGAGGTCCTACCCTGTCAAATATTCTGCCACTAACAACTCGAGATGACAAAATACCTATCGATAATAAGATAAAAAACACACCACTATTAGCCACCCCAATCTCCCTGCCATATAATGCGGCAAATGTAACAATCCCTCCATATGGAATTTGAGTAAGAAGTACATTTTGAGCAACATAAATTGTTTGTTTATCAATCAGTGCTTTCAGCTCAAATTTCTTCTTAACATTATTTTTTGCGGGCATTTTGATAAATAAAACCAATAAAAAGCCCATAACACAAAAAGCTGTAGCAGTATAAAACAATGCGTTATATCCCAATCTGTTTGATAACATAATTGCCACAGCAGGACCAATTGCCATCGCAATCACCATTGATAAACCAAAAACACCTATTCCCTCACCCCTTCTCTTTTCCGATATCAAATCCACTGCTATTGTATTACTTGCCGTACTCACAGCACCCCATGCAAGACCATGATAAAAGCGCAGTACCAGCAAAAAAGCAAATAAGGAAACCATAGGATAACCCAAAAAGGCTATCAGAAAAAACACGAATGAAGATATATAAACACGATACCTATCAAATGAATCCAGCAAAAACCCTGTAAATGGTCTTGATATTATTGCGGCAACAGAAAATGCAAACATCACTACTCCCACTTCATTGCTCTCCGAGTTAAAAACATCAACCATAAACAAAGACATAATAGGAGTAATAAAATAGAAGGCTATTGCCATCAAAAGATTTGACAGTGTAAGCTTCACAAAATTAGGTGTTAACAAAGTGTCTTTAGTCATTTTTATAAGTTTTAAATCAGTGATTACAAACAATATAAATCCTGAGGTGTTTATCAACTGTAAAAATAGACAAATAGAATGATAACTCCAAAAATGAAAATAGAAGTCTGGACAGACATAATGTGCCCATATTGTTATATAGGTAAAATACACTACGACCGTGCCCTATCTCAATTTGAACATGCTGATGAGGTGCAACTTACAATAAAGTCTTTTCAACTCAGTACAGACCTTCCGGGAAAAGGTCAAGGATACCCCGTGATAGATTATTTAGTCAACAAAGCAGGTTACCCAAAAGATAACATTAATAAAATGTTTGATAGTATAGAAAAACTTGCATCAAGTGCAGGAGTAAAATGCAATGTTCGCAATTCTGTTGCAGCAAACACTCTTGATGCTCATCGCCTCATCAAACTTGCAGCCACTATAGGTGCTGAATCAAAAGCAAATTCACTCATATCAAAAGCATATTTTGAAGAAGCCAAAGACTATAGCGATATAGAACTGTTGGTATCCATTGGTGTAGAGGTGGGACTTAAAGAAAATGAAATAAGAGAAATGCTGGATAGTGACAAATACAAAAATGAAGTCTCGATGGATATAAAAGAGGCCCACTCTTTAAATATAGACACAGTTCCCACCTTCTTATTCGAAAGAAAGTATGCAATTGTTGGTTCCGAACCAGTATCATCATTTCTCAACACACTAAGAAAAGCTTATAACGACTGGAAATCATCAAACGAAGAACTATCAAACATTGAGATAACAAAGGGGAAATCCTGCTCTGCCGATGGTGTATGCGAAATATAATAGCTCACCATATATAAAACAACTGATTCAAGGTTATTCACAATATTCATTGTAACTTTGTATAGTTGTAAAGAAAAAATTAAAAAATGGAATTTTTTAGAATTGAACCAAGCGACACAAACAGATGGAATCAAGTATGGGAACTATATGAATCCAGTTTTCCAACTGCCGAGAAAAGAAGAGAGGAAGATCACATACGTGCTTTCTCAAATCCAATGTTCCATCCAATGTCTGCCTGGGAAAATAACGAGCTAATCGGTATATTATTTTTTTGGGAATGGGATAACTACAGATATCTTGAATATCTGGCTGTAAATCCAGAACTTAGAGGCAAAAGCTACGGCTCACAACTCCTTCGCCATCTAAGCAGCAAAGGTCACACCATCATATTAGAGATAGACCCCCTTATAAACGAGATCTCAGTAAGAAGGCTACAGTTCTATGAGCGTGCAGGATATACTCTTACCCCATACAGATATATGCACCTACCATATCGCAGAGAAACAGAAGTTCAGGAGCTATTAATACTCAGCTACCCCAAGATGATTAGCAAAAATCAACATACAGATTTCCTAAACTTTATGGACAATATTGTTATGAATTATTGTGAAGGCAAAGAGTAATATAATTTAAGGGTTGAGTATGGTTCTCAATAGGCTCAAAGCCTGATTGAGAATTATCTCTTCTCTTTTCGAATCTGCATTCATTGGATAAACAATAGCCCTCACTGTGTTATCATCCAATATCTTAACATACCCACACACACCCCAAGCCAATACCCGGCTATCGGTTCTAAACTTAACCACTTTGCTTTCCCTGTCAGAGTAAGAAACTATAAATCCCATATCAATCTTCTGAAACACCTCATTAAAATGATTGGAAGTTCTAGATTTAAATGGTATTATTGCTTCCACCTGTCCTTCAAATGCCGGAGGAGTGTCACTCTCAAACTCCATATAATTAAGTTTCCGATAGAAAAGCATTGTCAGAAAAGCAGGAGGCAATACCCCGGCAATAAAAAACACCAAAGCTAGTTGCCACAATAATATCTCTATTCCCCAAAAGAGAGAGATAATTGCAATTACTGTAAGATAAAAAATTAAGAAAATTGAAGTCCAAGTCAGAAATAGTTTGGTTGTGAATTTCATTTCATCAAAATTTTTAAATTATCTGAATAAACTAATGTATCTCGGGAATTACCAGCTCCATAGTAATATCCACATCATTAAATCCCATCTCCTTAAGCATTGATTTAATAGCCAACTCAGCATGTTGATTTGCATCCTTAAGAATGCCCTGCTTAATTGCATCACGCCTCATTGTCTCCTTCTCTTTAGCCAATGCCTGATTATAATCCGATATCTTTATGGGGTTGAAAGCATTATCACTTTCATTATATACTGTGATACTATTTTCATCAATCACAATATCAAAAATCCTGGCACGGGGAATAGAAACACGAACTTTATCATCATCAACATCCACTAATATTTTATCAAAATCAACTCCCGCTTTCAAGTATCCGTTATACTTAACAAGAAAAAACTTTTCAGTAAGAGGAATATTAATGTTAAAAAACTTCATGGCATCCTTATACCCTATTACTCCGGTATAATTATACTTTACTGTTGACAACTCCTGTATATGCGAGATTTTAGAAAACACAGTTGAAGAATCATAACTGCGTCCCTCTTCTTTTCCACTCCTATTAATTAACAACAATACAGCAAGCACCACAGTAGTAATAAGAAAAAATAAAGTTGAGATATTTGATTTCTTAAACAACATTGAGGTTGACTATTTTTTTGTTCTATTTTATACAATACAAATATAACAAATTAGCCATAAAGCCACAGCATATATCAAAATATTTTAAAAGCATATTAATAAAACATCAAAACAGTTAAGTAAATTCTATTTATTATCTACTTTTGTTTTTTAATTAAAGACACTTTAATCAAGTCACATAACCAGATATTTATTTCCAAACAACACGGTTAAGACATTATTGAACTTATCCACTTACAATTTTTAAAAAGATGAACAGAAAAATCACTTTGCTATTTATGATTACGCTCTTTGTCACGCAACTATGTTTTTCAAAGAGCAACCCACAAATTACATCCGAATTAAGAAGCAAAGTTGAAATGCTAAAACAAGCAGAACCAAATTCAAATGCCTATAAACTTGCTTTTGAAATCGAGAACAATCTTTTGTCCAATGACAACACATACTCATTGACAGATAAAGAAAAAGAAAGCCTTTCGTTTCTTTATGCATATATGTCGTTAAACGACATGGCAGAAAACACATTTGCTTTCTTTGCAAACATAACCAAGCAAGCTTATATAACTAAAACCCTACCCTGGGGAAACACAGTACCCAATGATATTTTTAAACACTACGTACTTCCCCCCAGAGTTAACAACGAAGCACTTGACAATGCGCGAGAAGTGTTTTATGGAGAACTGCACGACAGAGTAAAAAACTTGTCTATGTACGAGGCAGTAGTTGAAGTGAACCATTGGTGTAAAGAAAAAGTAGTTTATAAACCCACAGATGGCAGAACCACACAACCCTTAAATGTTATAGAAAGAGCATATGGCAGATGCGGCGAAGAATCCACAGTTGCCGTTGTGGCACTAAGAAGCGTGGGCATTCCAGCGCGACAGGTGTATGTTCCGAGATGGGTACACACAAACTCCAACCATGCATGGGTAGAAGCATGGGTAGATGGCGAATGGTATTATCTGGGAGCCTGCGAACCCGAACCCATTCTAAACAGAGGCTGGTTTACCGAATCAGCGTCACGCACAATGATGGTACACAGTTTCACATATGGAATGATTGACGATGAAAACTTCCCAAAGGATGAAATCATCTCAAAAGATAATCTATATACTCAAATCAATAACACCGAGACATATGCTCCGGTGAAAAAGGCAATAGTAAAGGTTGTTGACAAAAATGGTTTGCCAATCAAAGGCGCATCAGTTTCATTCAATATTATTAATAGCGACTGGGTAACATCAATTGCCGACAAAACTACCGACCAAAACGGTGAGGCTAGTCTTATCACTGGACTTGGAACATTTATGATTGAAGCATATCATAACGATAAACAAATACACTATGCTATAAGAGAATACAATCTATCAAAGGATGACAGCCTGCTGATAGTATTAGATAATGATGAGCGATTGCTGAACGATAAGAGCGTTACAAAGATTGACGACTATATCCTAACGCCACCGGCTGCAACCAGATTTCCCAAAGAATTGACTAACGATGAGATTGCAGACCATAACATAAGATGTGCTATTGACGACTCCATAAGACTATCACACACTGCCACATTTAGATTTGCAAACGAAGCCGATGCAGAAGTGGTTAGCAAAGAGATGGTCAATAGAGGGCTAAGCAAAAACATGGAGTCAGGTCTAACCACAATATTGGCAGAGTCACTAAGTGGCGGATACGAAATCGAGAAGTTCTTGAATGGAGTATCTCCTCAAAATCTCGATCTTGCTGTAAAACTATTAAACGTAATAAGAGCAAAGGACAGACATGAACTCACAAAAGATATTTATGATGACTATCTTTCGGGAGTATTAAGACTGGGCTCAGAATATAAAGACAACGAAGTTTTTACTTACTATGTATTGAATCCAAGATTTTCTAACGAAGCACCTATAGCTTTCAAAACTGCGCTTTGGCAAATATTGTCTGATAATGGCATGAGCAGCCCTGCAGACAAGCAGTCTGCCATTAAGGCAGTGACTAATGTACTAAACAAAGTACAGCTAGTTGATACAGAAAGATATAATCCACGTCATTTTGACATGACACCAATTTCTATAGCACAATTTGGAGTTGCAGACTTAGCAAACTACAAAGTATATGCACGTGCTCTGCTCAACACAGCCGGCATTCCCAACAGACTCAACAATATTTCATCCGAAATAGAGATATATCTGAATGATGAGTGGCAAGATTTTGTTCTAAATAACATCACCACATCCGACGCAGAGGCAACACCTATCAAAACAACAGTTATAACCATTAATGACCCCGTTGGCGTAAAAAACTCAAGAAGATATACACTTCAACAATGGAAGGACAATCAGTTTCAGGATGTTAGATTAAGTGATGACTTTTCACGCAACAGAAAAAGAACAGAGTCTCAAACCATTACCGTAGAAGAAGGAATTTATAGAATTGTGACATCCATAAGAGCAGCTGATGGCTCACTGCTTACACGCATCACTTCATTCGAAGCTAAGGAGGGGGTTCATAAAACAATTGATGTAGAATGGCATCCGGTGAAGGAAGACGAAGTTGTGGTTATTGGCACAATGGATGTAGAGTGGAGGTTTACCCCCAAATCCGACAACGATTCAGAAGAAATTTCAATACTGGATGCAGTAGGTCGAAACTTCTTTGTGCTTGCATATCTTGAGCCAACCAAAGAGCCATCGCAACACTTTATCAGAGAGCTAAGCAATGTTTCGGAAAATATCAAAATCCCCACATTGATTTTATTGAACGATAAAGACAATATGGATTTCTTCTTCAAGCAAGACTATAAGTTGAAAGACGGAATTCATTACGGTTATGATACTCATGACGTGATTATTCCCGGACTATCAAACTCATTAAAAGAAACAGACCTTAACGCAAGGCTGCCGGTAGTTATAGTAGCCGACTCTTTTGGCAATATCTATTACAAATCCGTTGGATATAGTATAGGTATCCCAACTGACATTATCAATTTAAAGTTACCATCAAATATCGATAAGGATTAATCAAGGACTATAAACAATAAAGGGTTGTAAGATGCTTAGAAAGCTTTTCTTACAACCCTTTTAATTGCCTTTTCCATTCAGAAACTATATTCTACATCTGATGTTTAGTCATTTCCCAACTTCGGGAAACCATTGAACAGGTAGTGTTCAGTCATTTCCCAACTTCAGGAAACCATTGAACAGGTAGTGTTCAGTCATTTCCCAACTTCAGGAAACCATTGAACAGGTAGTGTTCAGTCATTTCCCAACTTCAGGAAACCATTGAAC
>CAZHWC010000048.1:0-15581 GCA_964535975.1 uncultured Proteiniphilum sp.
ACGCATTATCCGACTGCAAAAAGTCAATTAAGAAAAGATGCTATGTTTATTCAGGCCATAGCTCACCTGTTAGTTGTACAGTTTCCAATTTTTTGGGATCTATTTTAACATACTTAATTCTTTGCCTTCTCCATGTATATACAACATGAATATACCCATCCTTTCCTTGAATAACTGAGGGGTAAGAGTATTGACTAATAGGAGAATCATCGAGAACTAAAGATGCATTCCAATTGATGCCATCGTTGCTTAATGATATATTAAGAGGAGTTCTTAGTCCCTTCTTGGCTCCTTCGGGAGTTTTCACATGATTATACACAACCAACTGACGCCCATCTTTTAGGGTTACTGCATCTGTTCCGGAGTTATTGTTAGGCAGGTTAGAAAGTGTTACATCGGTCCATGTCTCTCCCTTATCGCTAGACCATGCCTGAGCAATTGCTCCATTACGAGATCTACCCAAAACTTGTAATCTGCCATCTTTATGAAACAAAATACTTGGTTGAATCACATTAACAGTCTTGCCATCGTTTATTGGGCCAACCTTACGCCATGTTTTACCCTTGTCCTCGGTGATTTCAAAGTGAATTCTCCAGCCTGGGCTACCTTCCATACTTGATGGACAAATTATCTTGCCATCAACCATTTCCGGTTTATTCTTAACAGGTCCTATAAACCCATTAGGCAAATCCTCAGGCTCTGTCCATGTTGTTCCATTGTCAAATGAACGAATCAAATGACCTGACCAGTCACTAACAGAATTTCCTATCTTATAAAACAAAAGAAGCTCACCTTTTGGAATCTGATATAATACCGGGTTCCAGCAAGCTTTACGCAATGTATCATTTATCACACCATTTGCAACAGAAATGGGTGCTGTCCATTCATCCCCTTTTTTCTTTGTAATCCAAATTTCAACATCCGGATTACGCTCTTTTGTACCGCCAAAAAACGCAGCTATAAGTCCCTCAGGTGTTTCTGCAATAGTAGCGGCATGACACTCCGGGAAAGGTGCGCTCTCATAAAGAAACTTTTCCTCAACTATACCTTTACGCCATTTTCCTGCACCCACATCCAGCTTCATTGCAAAACTATATGTTCCGGAACCTAACTCATATATATTGTCTTCGATCTTTCTGATACCATTTTTGAAGTTAATCTTCTTTCCGGACTCAGTAATATCATAGCTGTTTGACGGTAAATAAACCACTGCACTACTATTAGCAGGCACTGATATTTCCCACTTAAGATTTTCAAAAGTCTTTTTCCAATTGCTTTTCACCTTACCGTATGGTGTCTTATAAGATGAATTAATAAAGCTTAGTTCCTGTATATCAAAGTCAGGCTTCATTATTATTTTCTTAAATGCAACTTGTTCTTCATCAGACTTGATACCCGCTAAATTTTGATAACAATATGGAATAAGGTCACCAAGCAACATAACATGGTTGCCTGAGTTCATTTCAGGATTAGCCGTATCTCCGTTCCATAGCTCCCAAATGGTGGTTGCACCTCTCTTTGCCATATAGCCCCAACTTGGGTAAGTATCGTTAGAAGCCAAAAGGAATGATATGTCAGCACGTCCCATCTTAGACAGCTCTCTCAATATCCACTGAGAACCTATAACGCCGGTGCTGATATGACCTTTGTTTCTAACTAAGATTTCATCTACAACATGTTTTTCCACTGTTGAGACATACTCCTCTGGAATCATATCAAAAGCCAATGGAAGAAGATTGGATGTTGCTGTATTGTTTCCATAAAACAGGCTGTCTTGATTGAAAAACTTCTTATTGAAAGACTCTTTTATTTTTACAGCAAGTAAGTTATACTCTTGCACATCATTTTGCAGTCCTTGTTTGTCAGCAAACTTACTCATTATCTGTAGTAACTTATAATAGTAGGCAGTGGACATAAGTGCACCATCTGTTTGCCGTCTGGGATCGCGTGAATGAATAAGCTCCAACGACTCGGGCGGAACGCACCAATCGCCGTATCTATCACGTGTAACGATATACTCATCAGTCATATACTGATTTTTCATATATATAAGCCACTTTTGTATCGAGTTATAGTTTTTCTCAGCTGGTGCAAAGTTTCCAAACTGTGTATATAGCATATCACACGTAAAAGCTAAAGCTGCCGGCCAAGTCATATTGTCACTATAATAATTCCAATAAGCAGGAGCAACATCCGGAATACGCCCATCCTCTTTTTGAGCTTCACGAATATCATCTACCCATTTGCTATATAGTTGAGCATTTTCAAAAATAAAGCTCTCACCCCAAACACCCATTGTGCGATCACCAAGCCATGGCTGTCGCTCGTTTCTCTGAGGACAGTCAACGGGCATTCCTTTATAATTTCCCTGAATACCCCAATATGCATTTTTCAATACCTGATTTAACGTAGTATTTGATGACTCAAAGGTGCCTAATATATCCATCTGATCATTAACAACCTCACCAACAAAATTCTCTTTTGATACTTTGCCGGTAAAACCTGTTACCTCAACATATCTGAAACCATGATACACAAATCGTGGAGCCCACTCTTCAATGTCTTCACCCTTAAACCAGTATATATCCGTTACTTTCGCATCACGAAGGTTCTTTACATACAAGTTTCCGTCTTCCTGAAGTGTTTCCGAAAAACGAAGTTTTATTGAGTCATTTTTATTGCCTGAAAGTTTAAATTTAATCCATCCAACCATATTCTGACCCATATCAAGAATATACTTATCTTGCGACAATTTGGTGATAGATACAGGCTCTATTTTGTCAACAATCTTCATACCCTGCATCATCTGTGCCCGAAGAGCACCATTGGGAATAGAAACTCTGTCGGCTTGTTGCCATGCTGAATCATCATACCCCGGGCTGCTCCAACCGGTTAGCTCTTTACGTGAGTCATACTCCTCACCATCATATTCATTATTAGTAAGTATAGGTCCATTGGCAGTTAGCTTCCACTTTTCGTCACTAACTATAGTTTCTTTCGAACCGTCAGCATAGTCGATTATGAGTGTCAGCCTTAATTTTGGATATCCATACGTTGCAATCTTATATGGTTTAAAATTCTGACGCATTGTATAGTAACGACCATTACCCAAAGTTACACCCAATGCATTATCATTACTCTGCAACAAAGAAGTAACATCATAGCTGTTATACAGAATTGTCTTATTGTAGTCTGTTGGTGCAGGTGCCAGCACTTGGTCTCCTACTCTATCACCATTTACAAACAACTCATATAATCCTAATCCGGCTATATGTACAACAGCTCTTTTAACTTCTTTATTTACGTTGAACTCTTTTCGCAAATATCTTGCAGACAAACGTGAGAACTGAGTTTCGGAATCCCATTCCATAGCCTTGTCAGCACCAATCCAACGCGACTTCCAATCGTTTTCATTCAAAAGACCCATGCTCCAATAAGAGCTCTCACTCCATGAGGGTTTGCTCTTATTTGTCTCAACACTAACTTTCCAGTAGTAAAAACTATTGCTTTTTAATCTCCCTCCAGCATACTTAACCAAGTGAGACTGGTCTGATGATACAATTCCTGAGTCCCACACATCACCAACATTTTGTGCTAGTTTCTCTTTAGAAGATGCAACCAGAATACGGTATGATGTCTGAACAACATCTCGTTCATTCGATGCTAGTATTTTCCAGCTAAAACGAGGTGACTCAGTATCTATACCTATTGGATTCTCAAGCATTTCTACTCGCAAATCTGTAGTTGAAACTGACGCCAACAACATATTGGTTGAAAAAGCTAATATCACAATTGCGAATAATATTTTAATTTTTGAAAACATAATTATTATATGTTTTTATTATTAATACCACTTATCCTGTGCATCAGGAAGCTCCACCCATTCTTTTTGAATATAATCTTTGGAAGAGTCTATAACAACCAAGACTTTGTCATTTCCATAAGTATATCCTTTTTCATCTAAGAACTCAGTTACTTTATTATCATATTCTCCCAGATATGTTAGCTTACCATCTGAAGGATTATACCACCAGGCATTCTTTTTCTTTCCTGATATCTTGGTAAGATCAATATCCATAGGACGACTTGAGTAGTTATAAACAAGGAGATAGTCTTTTCCGCGAGTTGCAATTAATCTGTCATAGCGAATACCGTTTTCTCCTGCAATTACTGATTGATCGGGAATTCTATCCAAAAATGGCAATGTCAGCATAAGGTTTTTCAGATATTTCATCTGATTCATACCCGGATTGTTGAGTGCTTCATACCATGGCTCTTGAGCACCATATGCACCACCAATACCATTCTTCTTCATCTGCATTATTGAGTTATTACCATAAGTGTGTCCAAAAGCCCCTGCAAAAACAGCCCAGTATGCATATCTTCTCACATCATAGTCTTGCCATTTTGCATCATTAGGATCATGAAGTCCATGAGGTATATTCTCATAAATTGGTTCACCATCAACAACAGGTTTTAGTGGCTTCAAAGCAAAGCTACTCTCAACAAATCTCCAGTTGTCCTCTTCAGTATTTTCTTCAATCGGATATTCACCATCACCTAAGCGCTGACCATATCGTCTGTGTCCAGACTGAAACATATTAAAGTCTAACCATGGCTCATTGTGGAACCAAGTCCCAGACATTGTTCTCCCTCTTGGGTGAAATGTCATAAGATGTTTCGAGTCAATAGCGCGAATACTTGTTGCAAGAGACTTCCACTCATCCATCTTAACATCACCTCTGATATCACCTCCGATAAACCAGATAATATTTGGATTATCTTTATATCTCTCTGCTAAAAACTTACCATATTTAGCAGCATCATCCACACTCATTTTACCGGCACCAACCGGACTTCCCCACACACATACCATTCCAATATAAATACCTTTGCGCTCGGCTGCTTCAATGATATAGTCCATATGATCCCAATATCCATATTCACCTTCTTTATCTATATTATCGAAGTTAAACCCATTAGGCAATGCCCATTTACCATACGTATTAATTGCAGGCATAGTGTTTTGAACCATTACCTGAACAACGTTGTATCCTTTTAGCTTACATTGTTCAAGATAATACTCAGCTTCATCCCTGTCAAGACGTGCAGGAAGATACCACCCTGTTTCTCCAAGCCAGAAGAAAGGAGTTCCATTTTGATGTCTAAGATATCTGCCACCTTCATCTACTATTAGCTGACCATTCTTCCAAGGGATATAATTCCCCTTTTTATTCTTCTGAGCATATAAGTTCTCAAAAACTCCAAGCATACAAAATGCTATCAGGAGCAATGTTAGTTTCCTTGTCTTCATTTATCTTTTGTTATTTAGTTTTTCAAATTCAATAGCTGCAAAAATAAAAGAGCCAACCGATTTTGGGTCATTATTTATTATTGGTTCGCTAATATAATACTCAAAGCTACCATCACGATATACTTTGTTACCGCCTAAGCCAGCTACAGCACAACAATTGGTAATTGTAAACGTACCGTTGTCTTCTTCCTTTATGAAGTTATCAATCATCCCCTCAAAGCCTTTCTTTGCTGTTTCGGAATAATCATTAGAAATGTATCCATTATTAATAGATTTTGAAAGAAAATAAACAAACAGAGCCGAAGCTGATGATTCCAAATAGTTTCCTTCACGGTCTCCCTGATCAATAACCTGATACCAAACACCTGTCTCGTTATCCTGATACTTCTTAATTGCTTCGGCTAAACCGTCTACAATAGAAATCAAATCTTCTCTTCCATCAACATCCTCAGGCAAAATAGCCAACACATCTACTAAAGCTGCCGAATACCAGCCAATACTTCTTGCCCAAAAATTAGGCGATGTACCTGTTTCTTTATTTGCCCATCTTTGCTCTCTCGACTCATCCCAACCATGATAATATAAGCCGGTATTTTCATCGTAAGTATATTTAGCTACTAACTTTAACTGATTTACAACCTCATCATAAAGTGCAGGTTCGTTAAATCTCTTGCCATATTCCGCAAGAAATGGAGATGCCATAAACAAACCATCAAGCCACATTTGGTGAGGATATATCTTTTTATGCCAAAAACCTCCTTCTGAAGTGCGAGGATGCTCCAACATCTGATTGCGCAATGTATCTAAAGCGATCTTGTAACGTTCGTCACCAGTCTTATAATATAACTCAAAGAGTATTTTACCTGGACTTACGTTATCTATATTGTAAGAATCCTTTTTATATGTTTTCACGATACCACTAGCATCAATAAGGCTATCCGCATAATTTTTGGCATAGTCATAATACTTTGTATTTCCCACATGGTCGCTCAGTTCCATCATAGACTTTGCAACCAATCCAAAAGTATAAGTCCATCTTGGTTGCTTTGCATTCTCAATCATCCAAAGCTCAGGAAAACGAACCATTTCCGAGTCAGCCATCTTTACGGACCACAAGTCCTTGCTCACTGTTTCCTTTGGTTGCACACAAGATTCTGAGACAAACAATATTATCAGTGATAATATCAAAACCTTAGCATTAATCAATTTCATTATATTCTATTTTTTATAAAGAGTGTATTTTTTTCCTTTCTCTGTTTTTAAATCATAAAGCCATGTATCAGCAATACCAGTCTCCGGCAACTTTTCTGAAGTATTAATTATTGGGTCAGGTGTAGAAGGCACCTTAAACAGATTATTTGAATTTTCTCCCTTTGCCTTCTTTAATCCCTTACCTCTTAGCTCTGTAACAGAACGCAATCTACAATTACCACCATTTTTTGATAATAATGTAATCTCGCTTATCTCTCCATTGTCCCACTTAATATCAAACTCAAAGCCACCTCGTGCCAACAATCCGTTTACATAGCCATCTTTCCATATAGTTGGAAGTGCCGGCAGGATATAAATAAACTCATCATGACTTTGAAGAAACATCTCCGCAATTCCTGCAGTACAACCAAAATTGCCATCAATCTGAAATGGAGGGTGTGCATCAAAAAGGTTAGGATAAGTACCACCTTGTTTTGGTTGATCTCTTACCAATGTAAGCTGATCAGTAATCAACTTATAAGCATGATCACCATCAAGTAATCTTGCCCACAAACACACTTTCCAACCCATTGACCACCCTGTGGAAGGGTCACCTCTGTGTATTAATGATGTTCTGGCAGCACTAAACAACTCTGGTGTTCTGTAAGGTGATATCTGATTGCTAGGATATAGACCATATAAATGTGAAACATGTCGGTGCTTATCTTCTGGATTGTCCCAGTCGTACATCCACTCCTGCAGTTGTCCCCAGCGTCCTACCTGCATTGGCTGCATCTCATCAAGCCTCTTATGTAGGCGCTGAGCAAACTCTTTATCTATATTCAATATTTCCGAAGACTCAATTACAGAATGCCATAAATCAAAGATTAGCTGATTATCCATAGTACAACCTGCCGCTATCGTAGCTTTTCCACCACTCCCGGCATGAACATTTTCAGGAGAATTGGAAGGACACACAACTAACCAGTTATTTTCGGGTTCATAAACCATAACATTATCAAAAAACTCAGCAGAACCCCTTATAATTGGATATATCTCTTTTAAGAATTCAACATCACCTGTGTGCAAATAATGCTCCCACAAATGTCTGCACAACCACGCACCACCTGAAGGCCACATACCCGAAGCAGCACCATCAACCGGTCCTGTTATACGCCATATATCGGTGTTATGATGCAATACCCAGCCATCAACACCATACATTACTCGTGCAGTTTCTCTACCTGTTTCACTCACCTCTTTTATAAGTTTAAAAAGTGGCTCGTTTAAATCCTGCAGATTTGTGATCTCTGCCGGCCAGTAATTCATCTCAACATTTATATTACATGTATATTTACTATCCCAAGACGGTAACAGTTTATCATTCCATATACCCTGTAGATTTGGAGGTTGACATCCTGGTTGTGAAGTAGCAATAAGTAAATATCTTCCAAATTGGAAGTATGTTGACACCAAGTGACTATCATTTGTGTTCTTGAAGTTTTCGACACGAATATCAGTTGGAATGTGCGAATTCACATCTTCGCCAAGATACAAATCAACTCTGTCAAAATAGCTTTTATAAATATCTATATGCTCTTTTTTAGATTCATCATAATTTCTTGACTTAGCCTTTGTCAGATACTCTTCGACACGCTGTTCCTCATCACCGGTAAGATCTTTATAGCTAACAAAGTTGGTTGCAATAGACACATAAATAATTACCTCATCAGCATCTACCACAGAAACCACACCGTCTTTATATTCAGTGCGTCCTCCATTTGCTTTTACTGAAGTTCTTCCTTGAAAATTAACTCTTCCGCCAAGCTTTTCGTGCGTTGTAGACGTTGATGCTAATGAAATATAATCATCGCCGGTTACAATCTTCAAATCTTGATGTGGAGATGTCAATTGGGCATTAAAACTAATAGACTTTTTCTTATCTGAAGTCAGTTTAATTGTAACTACATTATCTGAAAACGATGTAATATACTCGCGCTTATAATTTACCCCATCAACTTTATATGTAATTGTTGCTACGGCAGAATCAATATCTAACTGTCTGTAGTAGTCGGTGTAATCATTATGCCCCGGAAACGTAATTCTCAAATCACCATACGGCTGATAAGGCATACCATGATTTGTATTTGACATCACCTTCTCTGTTGCCAGATTTTGAGCATCTAAATATTGCCCTGCAAATACCATATCCCTAATTATTGGAATATACTCCAACGCATTGGGATTAGGATTATTATTTGGTCGTCCCGCCCAAATTGTCTCTTCGTTAAGCTGTATCTGCTCAATAGTTGGATTTCCAAAAATCATTGCACCTAGGCGACCATTTCCCAAAGGCAGTGCCTCAGTCCACAATCTTGCAGGCTTATCATACCAAAGAATATGTTTTGTCGCATTGATATTAATGCTTAGGAATAATGCTAAAATCAGGATTGAAAGCCTGACAAAATACTTCTTCATTATCATTTATTATTTATTCGCTTTTTTCTTTTTCTCCTCGTTAACCTTATTCACAAAATCCTTATACAGTTGTCTCCAATCTCTGCCATTCTGAATCAGATGATTCTCACACTTAGTTTTGTATATTTCAAATATTGCAGAGATTTGCTTCATACTTTTAAAGCTTACTGACTCCAAACGAGCCTGTTTAAGATTTTCAAGGATAAAATTCTCTTCGCTTTCGGTAAGATCAGGAACTATTGCTTTATAGCCGTTCATAGTAAACTGTACTTTTCCAACAGTGTATTTATCTAAAACTTGTTCTATTTGCTCTTCATTCAACACTCTATGCAATCCATTAATCAACTTATCATGAATCTCTTTTGGCTTTGCTGAGTTGGCAATCATTTCTCGTTCAAAGTTTGAAAGAGGCTTGCCAGTATCTGGGTTTATCCCTGCCGGCACAGAAGTATAAGGGTTTTCATTGTGCCAATCTCTAACTTGCCTGAGATGATTGTAAATTAGAGTGGTTAAAAATGATATATCCTTTTCATTAGATAATTCTAAAGAGGCAACCCAGTCCTGTGCCTTCTTTTCAAGAGATAAATCTGAAATTATACTTCTGTATCTGTTTTTATCGAAATACACTGCCAATTCATCAAATGATTTAATAGCATTTACCGGCAACAACTCGCCATTATGACCAAATATCTTTAAATCATTTTCCGACTCTATAGTTACTTTTGATTCATCAAGCTTATTTTTATTTAGGGAGAATATCTCTGCAAAGAAATCATAAACGGCATTTCTTTTATTAATACCAAAATCATGACCCTCATCAGGGATATGCACATTACTGACATTTTGTTCAGCATTGTAAAAGCTATATATCTTTTTTAAATATGGAAACTCTAAAGTAGGCGTAGCTGACGTCCAATCCTGACCATCAGAAACAACAAGCATGGGTTTGGGAGCAAAAACAGCTCCCAACTCTGCATTATTAGTTCCTCCACAAGATAACGAAACCGGCAGTCCGCTCTCGCATGGACATCCCCCATCAAAATGAGATGACAACATCACAACAGGAGCCAAGGCAGAATAT
Source organism: uncultured Proteiniphilum sp. (assembly GCA_964535975.1). Taxonomy (GTDB): domain Bacteria; phylum Bacteroidota; class Bacteroidia; order Bacteroidales; family Dysgonomonadaceae; genus Petrimonas. Next base: position 10,065 of record CAZHWC010000048.1, read on the forward strand.
CTATCATCCAGCAATGACAACATTATAGATTGAGTACCGCCACCGGAACCACCATTAACACCAATTCGAGATTTATCTACATCACTACGAGAGTACATATAGTCCAAAATAGTTATACCATTCATTAACTGAATTACCTGAGCTGCACTTGTTCTGTGTGCTGCACTACCAACCTGAAGGGCAGATTCACCCCAACCAAACAAGTCATAATCCACACATATAGCACCCATTCGTGCCAATGTAGCCATACGCTGTTGTTGATCTTCACGATAACGACCATGTCCAAAATGTCCGTTTGGGCAAATAACTAAAGCATGTTTGCCTTTATGCCAAGGTGTATAAATAGAACCGGTAACATACAATCCGGGAAGAGTTTCGATAGCAAAATTTTGAACCGTATATCCATCAAACTTCCTTGCTTTAGACAATATTGGCTTGGCAACAACCCTCTTACTAAGCAGAGAGTCGATTCCTAAAGTTTCTCTGACCTCCATTTTTAAACATGCCCTACGATCTTCCCACTTTTTCTTATCCGGATACTGCTCTAACAAATATGCAAGAAACTTAACCCCATCCTCTTCGGTTCTTCGTGCATATTCATAAGGCTTCAATTTATAAACCTTATCAGATTGTTTTATATATTTATAATCAAAAGGAGCCAACACATTAGCGAGAGACTCTTCAAGAGAGTATGGTCTGATTCTAAAATCAGCATAATTTAATATCTTGCCAACAGTATCAACATCAAACTTTAAACGTACATCAAAACGCTCGGATATATCATTTAATACATCACTCAAAGGTCTTGCAAACTGATTCTCATATGTCAACTGTTGAGCCACTGAATGTTGCATTATAGCTAAAATAAAAATCAGCGCTATGTTTATCTTCCTTCTCATTTCATTAATAATTATAGTTTGTTATAGTCTATTCTATGATAATAGACTTACTTTTACTCTGAGAATCAACCACCTGAGGCAGTCTGTTCAAGTAATTCCCTTTTAGCACTACATCTTTATTCTCACCATCTAACTTTATAAAGGACTTGCCACCCATAAGAGGGAAACATCCTTGAATAAACATTCCATTTATATCATTAGCACCTATTAAAGGTTTGTCACTTATTGGCTTTCCTGTCCAAATATTATTAATCATTATATTTTCAGAGTTTGCAATTTTAAATGGCACCCCCATCTCATTATCAATACGAACATCGCGCATCACTAAGTTTTTAGCCTTATCGATTAGCACACCATGCTTAGACTCAATATTTATATTATCAAGAGTTATATCATAAACAGGCATCTCTTCGAGTCCAAATATATTTATGGCTGTATTCACTTCAGATCCGGTAAGGTTTGAGATATGGATATTTCTGAAAATAGGAGTTCTCTCAGTAACAGGCTCCGGATCCATTTTACTATAAAACAGATTCATAATGATTGCCTCCTTTTTAATGTTCTTCATAACCACATTACTCACCCTTATCTCCTCGACAATACCCCCACGTCCGCGAGTTGACTTTATTCTAATTCCTCTGTCAGTGCCATCAAAAACACAATTAGATATTGTAACCTTTCTAACATCACCACTCATCTCACTACCAATTACCACACCACCATGCCCGCTAAGCATTGTACAGTTTGTGATAGTTATATTTTCACATGGCACTCCATAATCTCTTGCTTGTTCATCTCTCCCGGACTTAAGCGTAATGCAGTCATCACCCACAGAAATATGACAATCAGAAATATGCACATTACTGCATGAAGAAGGGTTTATTCCATCAGTATTAGGAGATGGGGGATTATTAATAGTAATACCTTTTACAGTAATATTATCACAAAACTCAGGGTTGAAAGTCCAGAACGGAGAGTTCACAATTTTAATGCCTTCAACCATGATATTATTGCAACGAATTGCTTGCAACAATGGAGGACGGAAAAAACGCCTGTCCAAAGTCCCGATATAATCACTGTTTGTTTTAGCATAAAGCATATCAACATCATTTGCCTTATCCCACATAGTTTGATATTCGTTCAAATTACGTTTGCCATTATCTTTCAAATCAATAATTATTCTGTAGAACTCCTTCCACCATTTTTCACCTTGTCCGTCAATTGTGCCACGCCCCTTGATAGTGATATTCTCCTCATCTACAGCATAAAGCAATGGTGAAAAACTATTCATTACCACACCCTCATATCTCATCTCAACAAAGGGTAAGTAATCGTCAAAATTGTCAGAAAAGAGCAGGGTAGCTCCAGCTTCCAGCTCAATTGTAATATTACTTTTTAGCCTTATAGCTCCCGTTAAGTATGTTCCGGAGGGGAAATACAATGTTCCACCACCATTGGAATACAGTTTGTTTATTGTATTGTTTATTAGCTCCGTATTAAGACTTTTTCCTGTAGTATCAGCACCTAGCTGTTCCATATTCACATTTTCAGAAAAAAGACTAAAAGGAAGAACAAAAGCAAAAAAGAATGCTATCAACTTTATCTTTCTCATAACTATTATATATTTATAGTAAATGTATACTTACCACTTTCGACATTGTGAATCTCCTTATTTGGCAAAATTACCTTTGCTGAAGAATTGGCAGGAACAGAAATATTTAAAATAAACTGCGCCCCCTCTCTTTTCCAGTCAACAGATATTTTTCCATAGAGAGTTTTTGTTGATGCCGACACAAAATTCATATCGCCTACTACCTGAGGTTCAATAATAAACTCTTTAAATCCGGGTCTGTCCGGATCTGGTTTTATACCTGCAAGAGATGCAAAAAACCATTCATCAATTTGTCCCATCATAAAGTGATTCCAGGAAGTACCTTCTCTGGGATCCCATTGTTCTGTTAGTGTTGTGGCGCCAAATTTAACCTGAAATCCATAACCCGGAGCATCCTCATGATTGTTCATCAAATACATTAGCTCATTTAAGTCATTATTTGCCAATGTTTGAAATAAATATCTATTACCCACATCACCTGTAGTAAGCCTGTTGCCATGTTTTTTAATATCAGCAACAAGATTTTGTAATACTTCATCACGATATTGAGGCTCAACAAGATCAAAGAATAAAGGAATAGCATTTGAAGCTTGACTTGCTGATCCAAACTGTTTTGTGTCTTCATTAAAAAACTCTTTGATATAAGCAGCTTTAACCTCTTCGGACAAAGTAAAATAATCAGCCTCATCTTTTTCATTTCCAAGTATAGCAGCCATCTTGCTCATTAGCAACAAATCATAATAATAGTGAGCTGTTGCGACTAATGGAATAGGAGTATTTCGTGAATATCCTGCTTTCTTGCCATCATAGTCATACCAATCACCCAACCCATGCGAAACAATATGATCTGTAGCAGTAGAAGTTAGATAATCAACGTACCTCTTCATGGTAGAATAATGATTTCTCATCATACTATCATCACCATAATACAAATAATACATCCATGGTTGTATTACCGAAGTACTACCCCATTCAGGGGAGTCTCTAAAGGCTCCGTCAAACACCACATATTCAGGAGTGATACTTGGAACAAGACCATTATCAAGTTGTGAATCGGATATATCCTGAAGCAACTTAGGAATAAATGTTCTCAAATCATAGTTATAATATAATCCAGGACCATTTAAATGCACCTGCTCAAGCCATCCCAATTTCTCACGGTGAGGACAATCAGTAAACACACTTTGCATATTGCTTCTAACTGCCTTACCAATTATGCGGTGAGCATTATTAAATATCGAATTTGATGAATGGAACGTTGATATATGATCTGCTGAATTATAAATAAAACATGACTTTATATCTTTAATAACCGGCGAGCCTGTAGAAGCCTCACCTTCCATCTTTGCACCATCTACTTGAATAAACCTAAAACCATAATATGAAAAACGGGGATGCCAATATTCATCACCTTCACCCTTTAATATATACTCATAGTAATGCTTGCTACCGGTTTGCTTTTGACTAACGAATCCATCAGCATTTAGAGATTCACCAACCGTAAGCCTAATAGTATCACCACGTCTGCCATTAACTACAATCTCAGGAAAACCGGCTAAGTTCTGTCCCATATCCAAAACATAACTGTTTTCTGATAACTTGTTAGTCTCCTGTATAGAATAACGCTCCATAATCTTGACAGGAGTTGTCTCTTGTGGTCTTAGTTTACCCTCGGGTGCAGTTTGCACAATAACAGGACTCCATTTAGAATCATCAAAACCAGCACTATCCCATCCCGTTTGCTCAAGAGTTGCATCATAATCCTCACCGCCATATATGCAGTTAAAAATAATTGGACTAAAACTATACCTCCAGCTATTATCAGAAATAATCTCTTCTGAAGTACCATCTGTATATCTTACGACCATTTTGAAGTTTAGAGTTGGAGGTCCAAAGCTTATTAAAAGCTTACGATATCTTCCACCCTGAACATTGTAGAATCCATTTCCCAGAAGGACTCCAATTGCATTATCCCCTCTGCTTAAATACTCGGTTACATCATATGTATTATAATACACAGATTTATCATAATCACTTAGCAAAGGAGCAAACTCGCTATCGCCAACCTTTTTTCCATTTATCGATAGCTCATATAATCCCAATCCTGAAATATAAGCTATAGCTTCTGATATCTTTTTATCAGCGTTAAACTCTTGACGCAAATAGATACTCTTATTCGAAATTGGATTCACATTACCCCACAGTTCTCTATTCTCAGGCTTCTTAAGCACAGTTGAATGAAAATTTCTGCCCTTTGGTAACCTTGCATCCTCTCTTGAAATATGCCCAATCCATGAAGAATCAAAAAAACTAATATCAGGTGCAACTCTAAAAAACGATTTGCTGCTCCATTTTGATGATTTATTCTTTTCGTTCCATACCTTAACACGCCAGGTATATTTCTTCAATGGTTCTAGCTCTTTACTACCGCTATATTTTATATTCTGACTTTGATCAGATTTTATTTTACCTGATTTCCAAACTACCTTTTCTTTCCCATTTATAACTTCAAACATCTCAATCATGTATGCAGTCTGTCTGGTTCCATTCTTATTGGAAGTAATTTGCCAGCCCAAGCGGGGTGATGTTGTAGAAATAGCAATTGGTGAATCACTCTTCTCACAGGAGAGATTTACCACCTCAAAAGCACTTAACTGAAACAATGCCAGCGTGAGAATAAATGATACAAGAATTGTTATCTTTTTTTTCATATGTTTTTTATTATAATACGTCTTTACAAATAATTCTTTCTAATTTATCAGAAGCCCCAACAACCTTGCCATCAACAAGAACTTTAAGACCTTTCCCCTGATGGTATCTGTCTCCGTTTTTATCCCAGAAGATTGTCACATTTTTTCCGTGATAAGGCACGTTATCTAAGCAGAACCAATCCCATTGATCTTGAGGAATTAATGGATTCACAACCACATCATTATTATCTTGTGGTCTCAATCCAACAAGACCCGTAATAATTAAATCATTAAAAGTTGAGTGATTATAATAACG
>CAZHWC010000048.1:15681-19550 GCA_964535975.1 uncultured Proteiniphilum sp.
TTGCCTCTAAACCAAGCATGAACATACTGATCCAAGTACTTGGAATCGTGTAGCCAACGAGAGTCATAAATATGATGTCCAAAAGCACAAGCTATCATATTATATTTATCAGCATATGAACGGTTAATCAAGAACTCCGTCATTATATATCCTATTGGAGTCTCTTTAATATGCTTACGAAGCGACCACCATCTATAATAGTATATCTCTTCGAAATTCTTTTGAGGGCACTCAAACAATGGAATATTCTTTCTCATCCACTCATTAGACTCACTATTAGGAATTGCCTGAGCAATATTTTCGTCTTCCATATTATTGAAATACTTAGTATAATGCTCAAAATTATCATAACTTAAAATTGCTCCGTTGCTCTGTTCTGTTATTGGTGAAGTTTTGAAGTCCTTAATAGCAAATGTAGCCAATACATCTTCAGAGCCTGCGTTAGGTAAATCATAATCCTGATCGGCAGGTGTTTCGGGAGTAGGGAATAATCTTAACTCCCCTGTCCTAAATGCAACTCTCTCAATAGAGTGAACAGGAGCATAAAACATTCTTGTTCCAACCTTTTTTCCATCAACAAACACCTCTATTGTCCTTCGTGATGCATATAAGTCAGCTCTAACATCATAAATCGTATTGGGTTGGTAGCTCAGCAAATTTCCAAATCTAGAACCACCCTTAGCACGGAAAATACCGTCAGGAGTAAGTTCAAGACGCGAGCACGAAATACCATTTTCATCAAGGAATTCAATTTGCAACGTACCATTGGAGTTTTGATCGGCAACTAATTTAAATGACACACTTAAATCAACTGTACCAGGTATCTTACGTTCTACCTTTGCATAGTCAAAAGGATCCTTATCTTTAAGAACCAACCAAGAGTCAGCACCTCTCTTTTCTACAGACACAGGCGCCCAAACCGGCGAATAAATGTTCCAGTCTGTCAACTCCGATATACTTTCAATATTATTCAAATTATCATTAGCATGGGCAGAAGCTTGTGCCCTCATGGGAACAGGCACTCTAGAAACCCACATATCCTCTTTGTTTACACTATATGTCAACCACATATCACCATCAGGAGTTGTTCCGTTACCCTCCAATATACCTCTTACATATTGTGGTCCATATGACTTATAGTTTCCACCATATCTCATTGGATTAATTTCTCCATGAATCAAATTAAGAGTTGTATATTCATATCCATCAACACTTGATGATACGGCAAGAGGCCATCTAAATTCGGATGGATTATATACTGTGGCATAAGAACCGTCACTAAGGCGTTGCCCCCATATTTTTGCATTACTGTTTACAAATCCCTTTGCTCTTTCAACAGGATCACGCCATGTTAATCCACCATCTTCACTTATAGATGTTAGCGCATGCTTCCACAACCCTGCAACATTTCCATCAGGCAAATGATAGTAAGAAAAAGCCTTATATGTTTTCTTTAAAGGAATTAAAATGTCGTCTCTGTCAGCCTCTTCAACCCACTGCTGCATATACAACGGATTGTTAAGTATTTCTTTACACGCTGCCACAAACCCCTTATCTTTACTTTTCTCAAAAAAAGGATAATCAGTATTCTTTTCATTAAAGTTGTGATTATATCTTATAAAGTAAATTGGGCCCAACGATCCATCTTTCTTTATCTCTCGCACCACACGTCCAATACCATTGCCATCATTAGGGTCATCTTTTTGGTCTAATGCAATACCATGGTATCCCATTGCTATAAGCCTGTCAGATTTTGAAACATAAAACCCAACTCTTTGATGCATTATTGATGTTAAATCTTTTGCAACACCATCTCTGCCTGGCTTTGTAAAACCATCAGGAACTTTATATATTGGAAATAAAACTTCAGGATTTGTCCAGTTATACCCATCTGAAGATGTCATATAAAATGTTTGTGATGGCGGAATATGCTCACCAACTTCATCAGCCAAATATTCAAGATAAAACTTTCCATTCCAATACGCCAGCATAGACTGATGGTTATATGTCCATCCATTGCCGTTTGAGGCATCAGGCATCTCACGATTGGCCCTCATCACCTGAATATTATGCACCCCCACAATTGGCGACAGCTGTCCGTCATGATAAGCAGGATTGGATAGCTTAGTGCCTGTATAGTGTACTTTACTCTGTGCCTCCACTGACATAGAAGCAAACAACAATCCAATAATAAAAAGAGATATTATATTAATTTTTTTCATCTGCTAAATAATATTATTTCAGTAAAACTATTTTTTTAGATTTTCAATAATTGATTGGGGCACATTGACAATAGTACCATGTTTATGTCCCTCAGGCAAAGAAACACTACCTGTTATATCCTCAAAGCTCACAAAGTCTTTAGTCTTCATTGCACCATATATCTTCTCTTGATACATATCAAAATATATCATATAATCATCCCCAATTTTTGTAACAGTTGGTCCTTCCACAAATTCAGTAGTGAAAGGTTCTGAAGGCTCAGTGAACGGACCAAAAGGAGTATTAGAAAATGAAATCTTTAGATTTCGATTCGGCCTTGTATTATCTTTTAGAACTAAAACATAATCATCAACACCTCTCTTCACAATTACTGCATCAATCACACTAAAGTTCGGATCAAGAAATAACTTTGTTTCTGAAAACGTTTTAAAATCTTTTGTTGTAAGATAATACAGTCTATGATTATTATCCTCATCTTCTATCCCCCTATCAAACTTTCCGGGGATACACGATGCCCACACAACTACGTATTGGTCACCCAGGTCATCATAAAATATTTCAGGCGCCCACACATTAACTGTTGTAGTATCAGTCATTGCAGGAATCATTATTTGCTCCGACCAGTTTTTTAAATCCTTCGACTGAGAATATCCAAACCCCAGATCACCCCTCCAGCTTGTAGTCCAAACCAAATGATATGTATCATCCGGTCCTTTGACAATTGATGGGTCGCGCATTAATTGATGCTTGCCCAGAGTTGGTTTTAAAAATATCCCCGGAATTGAATCCCATGACAATCCATCTTCACTATACAGAAATCGAAGTCCTTCGTCAGCAGGCTCATGAAAAGAGGTGAATAGATAAAACTCTTTTTCCTGTGTAATGCTATTACAAGAAAAAAGTAAAACTGATAATAACCCTATCAACAGAGAATAACAATGTTTCATTTTAAAAATTATTTTTATATACACTTATGACGTAGAATTTTTGGGTTTGTACTCATATCTTAAGTCGTCAAAAGGGACAATTGTGACATTGGTTACAAAATAATGACATGAACGTCATATGTATGTAATTAATAAAATATCAATAATATGTTTAATAGTAAGTCAACAAAACATCTGTCGTTCTATTTAATCGGTAGCATACTTTTGGTTAGCGCAATGCTGGTTTCTTCATTCTCAGGCAAACCTAAAGATAATACTACAACAGTTCAAAACGAAACTATTAATAACCACAGGTATAAGATTTCGGTGTGCGACTGGATGATTCTGAAAAGACAAAAAATAGGATCCTTCGAACTGGCACACGAACTAAATAGTGATGGCATTGAAATAGATATGGGCGGATTGGGAAACAGAGAAATGTTTGACAATAAGTTCAGAGAAGAACATTTTGTAGAATTATTCAAATCTAAATCCAAAGAATTCAATATTGAAATATCGTCATTGGCAATGTCAGCTTTCTATGGCCAATCACTTGTGGAAAGGGATAATTATAAAGAGTTGGTTGAAGACTGTATAAATTCCATGAAAAAGCTTAATGTCAAAGTTGCTTTCTTGCCTTTAGGTGTACACGGTGATTTACAAAAGAGACCGGAAATAAGACCGGAACTTGTAAAACGACTGAAGGTTATTGGTCAAATG
>CAZHWC010000049.1:0-4674 GCA_964535975.1 uncultured Proteiniphilum sp.
TCCTGATTGCTCAAGGAATTGAAGCAAACCACCTTGGTCTGCAAGGTTTACGCCGTATGCGTAAGAAATGCTGTCGACTTCAGATTTTAGTGATGCAGATGGAGCAGAACTGTTGCCACCGCATGAAGTTAGTGCAAATGCGAACACTGCTGATAAAGCAGTTGCGAAAAAACTTTTTTTGTTCATTTCTTTTTTACGTTTTGATATTTATATGTAGTTTATAATTTTACTCTATGCCTAAAAGTTCAACTTCAAAAACAAGAGTGGTGTTTGGTCCAATCAACTCTCCGGCACCATTTGCGCCATATGCAAGATCAGAAGGAATAAATAGTTTCCATTTTGAGCCTACAGACATTAGTTGCAATGCTTCTACCCAACCTTTGATTACCTGGTTAACGCCAAATACTGCGGGTTGACCTCTTTCTACCGAGCTGTCAAATACTCTTCCGTCAATTAAAGTGCCGTGGTAGTGACATTTTACTTTGTCGGTAGCAGATGGTTTAGTACCATTTCCTTCAGTGATTACTTCGTATTGTAATCCGCTAGCAAGAGTTGTAACACCTTCTTTCTTGCTGTTATCTTCCAAGAACTTGATTCCTGCTTCTGTATTTTCTTTAAGAAGTTCTTCTTGTCTTTTGCTGAAGAATTCCTGAATGTATTGATTTGCTTCCTGAGGGCTCATTTCGCTAGCTCCACCATTGTTGATGACTTCGTTGAAAGCCTTTACGAATGAATCTACGTCTATTTTATTTAACCCTGAATTTACAAGGCTTGATGCCATACTCATCCCTAAAGCGTAACTTAGTTTGTCCATTTTTTGATTCTATTTTTTGATTTAACACGCAAAGTTATAATAATATAGCGAATTATATCGTAAAATTGAATATAAAAACTATATTTGTTGAGATTGGAGTCGATTGTTCAAATTTATAATCGGCTATGTATGTGTTATTTCGGATAACTGAAAATTAATACTTGTGATGATATGAAGAAGAAATTGGTGGTGCTTACGGGTGCCGGTATGAGTGCCGAAAGTGGAATTGCTACGTTTAGAGATTCCGGAGGTTTGTGGGATAAATATCCTGTTGAGCAGGTGGCTACTCCCGAGGCTTTTGATGCTGATCCGGAGTTGGTGCTTGAGTTTTATAATGTGAGAAGGCGTGAATTGTTGTCTGCAAAGCCCAACGATGGGCATTATGGATTGGCAAAGCTTGAAGAGCATTTTGATGTTCAGATTATAACTCAGAATATTGATAATCTGCATGAGCAGGCGGGTAGCACAAATGTGCTTCACTTGCATGGTGAGCTAATGAAGGCAAGATCGGTTGCTGATGATAGTTTGATTTATGATATCGACCCTAATGATAGTGATATGCGTTTGGGGCAAAAGTGTGAGCTTGGTTTTCAGTTGCGTCCGCACATAGTTTGGTTTGGAGAGGCTGTGCCTTTGATTGAGGATGCTGCCGTGATGTCGGAACAGGCTGATATATATGTAATAATTGGTACTTCTATGAATGTTTATCCTGCTGCGGGATTGCTGAGCTACGTGGGTAGGGATGTGCCGGTATATCTTATTGACCCGAAGGATGTATCAGTAAGCAGAAGGGATGTGCATCATATTATGAAAGGTGCTTCCGAAGGATTGAAGGAGCTGACAGATATACTTCTCAATAATTAGCAAATGGCTCCGATTATAAGAAAATGAATTTCTATAGTCGGAGCTTTTTTTGTATTTTTGGCGCATATAACGAAAGCAAAGGATATATAATAAGTGGGTAAGAAAAAAGAACAAACACCAATGATGAAACAGCACGATGAGATTAAGAGGGAGCATCCTGATGCAATCCTTCTTTTTCGTGTTGGAGACTTTTATGAAACATTTTCTGATGATGCTGTTGTTGCGGCTGAGATATTGGGAATAACGCTGACGCGCCGCGGAAATGGTCCTGCAGGACCTATTGCTATGGCCGGGTTTCCGCATCATGCTCTGGATACTTATTTGCCTAAGCTTGTGAGAGCCGGAAAGCGTGTTGCCATATGCGATCAGCTGGAAAACCCCAAAGAAACAAAAGCATTGGTAAGACGTGGTATTACTGAGTTGGTTACGCCCGGTGTTTCTATTAATGATAATGTTCTGAATCACAAAGAGAATAATTTTCTTGGTGCACTATATAATACCAACACTTCAAAATATGGGATATCGCTATTGGATATATCCACAGGTGAGTTTTTGGTGTATGAAGGTAACAGGGATGAGGTGGATAAGTTGTTTGCCAACTTTTCTCCCAAAGAGATTCTGATTGAGCGTGGTAAAAAGCGCAAGTTTGAGGAGGCTTTCGGTACTGGTTATCTGACATTTGAACTTGATGACTGGATTTTTACAAATGATGCTGCACGTGATAGACTAAATGCTCACTTTAAAACTCAAAACCTGAAGGGGTTTGGTGTTGACCATCTTGCTTTGGGGGTGATTGCTGCGGGTTCGACTCTGCATTATATGGATATAACCCAGCATACGCAGTTGAGTCATATTCTGGCTCTTAGGCAAATTGATGAGAACAGATATGTTCGCCTTGATAAGTTTACGGTGAGGAGTCTTGAGCTTACTTATACGATGAATGAGGGAGGCAAGAGTCTGCTGGATATTCTGGATAAGACGATTTCTCCAATGGGGTCGCGCCTGTTGCGCCGATGGATGGTTTTTCCATTAAAGGAGCTTAAGGCAATTCAGAACAGGCTTGATGTTGTTGAGAATTTCTTTAGGGAAGTGGAGCTTACGCAAATGCTCAACCAAAAGCTTTCGCTTATTGGAGACCTGGAGCGAATAATATCAAAGGCGTCTGTTGGAAGAATTACTCCGCGTGAGGTGGTGCAGCTAAAGGTTGCTCTAAATGCCATTGAGCCTATTAGAAAGGCTTTTTTGTATTCAGATAATAACAGCCTGAAGGAGATGGGAGAAAAGCTTAATCCCTGCCCGATAATAAGAGATAGGATTGAACGTGAAATACATCCTGATCCTCCAGCAATGATAAACAAGGGTGGTGTGATAAAGAGCGGAGTGGATGAACAGCTTGATGAACTTCGTACTGTGGCTTATTCAGGTAAGGATTATTTGTTGCAATTGCAACAGCGCAAGAGTGAGGAGACGGGTATTCCTTCTCTTAAAATTGGCTTTAATAATGTGTTTGGGTATTATATTGAGGTGAGAAATACTCACAAGGATAAAGTGCCTGAAACATGGATACGTAAGCAGACTCTTGTTAGTGCTGAGCGGTATATTACTGAGGAGCTTAAAGAGTATGAGGAGAAAATTCTTGGTGCAGAGGAAAAGATTGCCGTGTTGGAGGCAAAGATTTATAATGAGTTGGTTGAGAGTCTGATTGATTATATACCAACAATACAAGTTAATGCTAACGTGGTGGCAAGGGCTGACTGCTTGTTGTCTTTTGCTAAGGTGGCGAAGGAGAATAAGTATATCAGACCTAATATAAGTGATTCGGATGTGATTGATATAAAGGGGGGGCGTCATCCTGTAATTGAGAAGCAGTTGCCTCCCGGTGAGTCTTATATTGATAATGATGTTTATCTGGATAATGACTCGCAGCAGATTATAATTATTACGGGTCCTAACATGGCGGGTAAGTCTGCATTGTTGCGCCAGGTGGCTCTTATAACTATTATGACTCAGATTGGTTGTTTTGTTCCTGCTGAGTCTGCCCACATTGGTTTGGTGGACAAGGTGTTTACAAGGGTGGGGGCTTCTGATAACATTTCGTTGGGTGAGTCAACTTTTATGGTTGAGATGAATGAGGCTGCCAATATCATTAACAATATATCTGACAGGAGTTTGGTGTTGTTTGACGAGTTGGGCAGGGGTACCAGCACTTATGATGGTATATCAATTGCATGGTCTATTGTGGAGTATATTCACGAGAATGCCAATGCACGTGCCAAGACTCTTTTTGCAACGCACTATCATGAGCTTAACGAAATGGAGAAGTCTTTTAAGCGCATCAAGAATTATAATGTTGCGGTTAAAGAGGCAGATAATAAGGTGATATTCTTAAGAAAATTAATTCCCGGTGGAAGTGAGCACAGCTTTGGTATTCATGTTGCAAAAATGGCTGGGATGCCGCAGAGCATAACCAAAAGATCGGAGACTATACTGAAACAGATGGAGTCTGCAAATCGCCAGCAGGGAATTAATAAGCCTATAAAAGATATTATAGAGAAGCGTGAGGGTTATCAGTTGAGTTTCTTTCAATTGGATGACCCTGTGCTTAGTCAGGTTAGGGATGAAATATTGAATGCTGATGTTGATAATCTGACGCCGATTGAGGCACTTAATAAGTTGAATGAAATAAAGAAAATAGTAAAAGGAAAATAGATCACTAAAACATACCTTTAAAGAAAAATGTATAACGAAAATAGTTTGAACGAAACGCAGCGCTCCGGGCGCATTGAAGTTATTTGTGGTTCAATGTTCTCTGGAAAAACAGAAGAACTGTTGAGGCGACTGCGTCGCGCCAATTTTGCAAAACAAAGGGTTGAGATTTTCAAGCCTTCCATAGATGTAAGGTATTCGCAGGAGGAGGTGGTTTCTCATGATAAGAACTCTATTTTGTCAACACCCGTTGAGCATTCAAGTAATATATTGCTTTTGTCGTCCGAAGT
>CAZHWC010000049.1:4774-7452 GCA_964535975.1 uncultured Proteiniphilum sp.
TTGCTGATCAAAAGCAGGTGGTATTGGGCGAGATGGATGAGTATAAACCTCTGTGCAGGAAGTGCTATAACAGAGAAAAGAAATAATTGGTGGTGCAAAGTGTGGAATAATTCCACACTTTGCAGTATTAAACTTTAATATGCACTTATTTGTGAGTGTATTATATATCTTTACAATGATTTCATAATACAAAAAATTACGCGCATTGATTTTTATGAAGTCTAACCAAAATCTTAACTATGCTTTTTATTATTCTCGTAGGGATTACGCGGAAATAATTAGCATAGTTTTTTTGTTTTCAATCGTTATTGTTCTCACTATTTTGTACTATTGCAGTAGTATAACTTAATCCTTTAAAAATCTTACGTGATGGGTATAGAGATTGAAAGAAAATTCCTAGTTAAAGGTGAGTTTAAATCAAAGTCTGTTAATGATTATTGCATAAAGCAGGGTTATCTAACCTTGTCGGGAACCAATGTTGTGCGTGTAAGGGTGCGTGGCGATGTTGGGTTTATCACGGTCAAGTCAACAGTGAAGGATGGTAGTATTGCCCGCAACGAATGGGAGTATGAGATTCCTGTTGATGATGCTGAAGAGATGTTGCAGATGTGTGAGGATTCAATAATAGAGAAACGGAGATTTCTGATCGAAGTGGGTAATCATGTTTATGAGGTGGATGAATTTCATGGAGATAATGAGGGTTTGCTTCTTGCCGAGATAGAGCTTGACAGCGAGGATGAGGCTTTTGAGAAGCCTGATTGGCTGGGAGAAGAGGTGACGGGCAATGTACGCTATTATAATTCTTTCTTATCTATTCATCCATTTAAGGGATGGAGTGAGGGGTAATTTTATTCCATTTGCAAAAAACGGCGTCTGCTATATCTATAACCAAAAACAGCAGGAACCCAATAATTGAAATCATTACAATGCCTGCATACATTGTAAGGTAGTCGATGCGCATCCATGCATCAACAATGAAAAAGCCAAGTCCCTTATCGGTGCCAAATGTTTCAGTTACAAAAAGCACTGATGTGGCTATGCCTATCGTAACTCTTAAAGCGGACAACATATCTGGCATAATCCCGGGGATTACTATATGTCGAATGTATTGCCACTTAGAGGCATTGAGTGATGTAAGTACGTGAAAGTTCTCTTTATTGATGTGACGTATTGAGTCGCGAATTGAGATTGTTAACTGAAATACTATAATCAACACAATCATAATAATCTTTGTGGTTTCGCCAATTCCAAACAATATCATTACAATTGGCAATATGGCCAACTTGGGTATTGGGTATGACAGATAGAGAAGAGGATTGAATATTGTGTTTGCTTTCTTGCTTAATCCTGTTAGTGTGCCAAAAATTAATGCAATCAGCAGGGATATTCCTGTGCCTGCAATTACTCTTTTGAAACTTGCCACTGAGTGCGTCATCATTCCTTCCGAAAGTGTTTTTGGAAAAATATAATAGACGTCAATTGGGTTTGGGAGTGCCTTGTTCTGAAATAATACTGCAAATAGCCACCAGGTTATATTAAATAGGACCAACCCAATAAACAATAATTGGAATGATCTGGGTATTCTGGTTATTAAAATCTTTTTTTTCATATTTGGCTGTTGCGTAATAGTTCTTTTAGCTGTTTGGATAAATCGTATATCTCTTTGCCATTTGTTTCTTTTCCTCTGTTGAAATTAGGATTCTCAATAATGTGCATAACCTGTGCAGGCGACTGGCTTAACAGAATAATGTATTTGCCTAGGGTTGCCGCCTCGATGAGGTTGTGAGTTGTGATTATTGTTGTTGCCTGATGTTGTTCCCACGTCTCAATAAATAATTTGCGTGAGATATCGGCTGTCATATCATCTAATGCCGAGAATGGTTCGTCCATCAGAAGCAGATCGGGCTTTGTGATGAAAGCTCTTGCTAATGCAACTCTCTGTCTTTGCCCTCCGCTCAATTGTGACGGATATCTGTCTAATAGCTCGGTAATGCCAAGCTCTGAGGTTATCTTATTAATGTCTTCGATGCTTTTCTCCATTCTTTTGTCAATTTTATAAGGCAAAAGAATGTTTTGTCGAACCTTCTTCCATGGCAACAGTCCTAAAGTTTGTGGCACATATCCGCATTTGAAGTGTTGATTGTGAATAGGTTCATTGTTTAGGGTGATGCTTCCTTTGTAGTTCTTAATTACACCGCTAAGGATGTTAAGGATTGTTGATTTGCCACAACCTGAAGGACCCACAATTGCTACAATATCTCCTTTCTTAATACTAAATGAGATGTCGTTTAGTATTTTGGTTTTGCCAATACTTACAGAGAGGTCTTTGATATTAAGCATTTTGTCGTTTGTTGTTATTTGACTTCATCAATGATTTCAGATGCAACAATAGAGTTGATGTCAAAGTTCTTGGGAACAAGGTTTTTATTCTTCAGCCATTTGTCTACTGACTGCAAGTCGCTTTCAGATGGAATCTGTGCTTTGGAGTAGTTGGGAAGTACTATGTTTGAAACTATGCCTGCAGGAACTCCAACTTCTTTGACTAACAGGCTTTCGAAATTTGAAACGGGTTCTTTTGTTAGGTCTTCTATTGCTTTATTGTATGCAATATATAGTTTCTTTAAGGCACTGCTCTTTTCGTCTATTGCCTTTTGATGAAATGCTATTCCTGTAACACG
>CAZHWC010000049.1:7552-11920 GCA_964535975.1 uncultured Proteiniphilum sp.
AGGCACTGCTCTTTTCGTCTATTGCCTTTTGATGAAATGCTATTCCTGTAACACGTATTCCCATTTGGTCCATACTTATTATTGCTTTGTTATTTTCACTCTTGGCAATAGTTGCAAATGGGTCGGGAATCATTGTAGCGTCAATCTTTGAATTGTTCAGCATTTCAAGTCGGAGTGGTATTTTGTTTATCTCTACCATTTCTGCATCATTGTTGCTCAACCCCGCCAATGAAAGGGCCATGTCTGTGCAGAAGTCTATAACCGTATTGCGTGAAATTGCAATCTTCTTTCCCTTTAGTTCTGCAAGTTCTGTGATATTGCTACTTGGGGCAACAATCATTTCGAAAGTTCCATCACATTGAGATGTAAACTTAAGTGGTATGCCACCTGCTACCTGAATTGCTCCTCCGGTGTAGTCCAGAATTGTGCCGTCAAGATTATTGCTTTGCAGTGCTGCATCTCTTTCGTTTGCAGAGTAGAATTTTTGAATGATTACTTCCAGATTGTTTTCTGTAAAATATCCTCTTTCCTGTGCTACAGCCAGTGGTAGATAGTCCATTGAAGACATAACGCCTATAGTTAGAATGTCAATATCTGTTTGGGCTGTTTGTTTTTTATTGTTTTGAACGCATGATGTGAATGTGAATAATAGCATGCTGGCTATTATAATAGAAAATATTATTTTACTTTTCATTTTACAAAAAATCAACTGTATTGTTATTGTGAGTTTTAAACTGCTTTTTTAGCTAGTACAAAGGACGTAAAAAAAATGAAGACCGAAAAATATTCGGTCTTCATTGTATTGTATCTATAATATACGTGATTATTCAATAATTGTCACCCAGCCATGTGTATCAGGCTCGTCACCATATTGTATTCCGCGAAGCTTGTTGTAAAGCTTCTCAGAAATAGGACCTGCCTTACCATCTTTACAGTATTGATATGTTTTATCTTCTGATAAATCATCAATGCGTAATATCGGGCTGATTACTGCAGCTGTTCCACAAGCACCTGCTTCTTCAAAAGTGGCTAATTCTTCAACTGGCACTTGTCGTTGTTCAACCTTCAATCCTATATCTTCTGCCAACTGCATCAAGCTCTTATTTGTGATTGAGGGGAGAATTGATTCGGACTTGGGGGTAATATATGTATTGTCTCTGATGCCAAAGAAGTTGGCAGGACCACACTCATCAATATATTTCTTTTCTCTTGCATCCAAGTATAGTACAGCTGAATATCCAAGCTTCTTAGCCTTTGCTCCTGCTGTGAGACTTGCTGCATAGTTGCCGCCCACTTTAAATGTTCCTGTTCCGTGTGGTGCTGCTCTGTCGTATTCTCTGAGAATAACCATGGGAGTTGGCATAAATCCTTCTTTGAAGTAAGGACCTACCGGTGTTACAAAAATCAAAAATGTATATTCAACAGCAGGACTAACTCCAACTTGTGCGCTTGTGCCAATTAATAAAGGACGAATATAAAGTGCTGCGCCACTTTCGTATGGTGGAACAAATCTTTCGTTTTTCTTAATGGCCATTTGAACCATCTCTTCAAAAAGTTCAACAGGGAGTTCCTCCATTAATATTCCGCGACATGATGATTGTAGTCTTAGTGCATTTTCACGCATTCTGAATACACGTGTTTTGCCATCTTTTCCTTTAAAGGCTTTTAATCCTTCAAATGCTTCCTGTCCGTAATGAAGGCATGTTGCTGCCATGTGTATGTTTAAAAACTCGGAGGACTCTGCTATGGGTGTGCTCCACTCTCCATCTTTGAAATAAGATCTAACATTGTAGTCTGTTTTGATATATCCAAAAGATAATTCCGACCAATTAATAGTATTCATTTTAAGTTGTATTTATTTGTTAAGGATAAAGCATCTCCATTTGCAAAATTAGTATTTAAATTCAATATTAAATAGAATTAACGAATAAATTATCTATTTTCGTGACTTCAAAAGATGATTGATCAAATTACTGTAGCTAAGATACATGACGCTGCTCAGATTGTTGAGGTTGTGTCAGACTTTGTTACGCTTCGTCGTCGAGGTGTCAACTATGTAGGACTATGTCCGTTCCATGACGACCGAACTCCTTCCTTTTATGTTTCTCCTTCCAAAAATCTTTGCAAGTGTTTCTCTTGTGGAACGGGTGGTTCGCCTGTGCATTTCATAATGAAACATGAGCAAATGTCATATCCTGAGGCTTTGAAGTATTTAGCTAAAAAATACAATATCGAAGTTGAGGAGAAGGAGTATACGGAGGAGGAGAAAATTGCGCAAAGTGATCGAGAAAGCATGTTTATTCTTAATGAGTTTGCACGCGACTATTTTGTGAAAACGCTCCATGAGAATTATGAGGGGAAAGCTGTTGGGCTAACCTATTTCAAAGAGCGCGGATTCAGAGAGGATATAATCAAAAAGTTTCAGCTTGGATATAGTGTTGATGAGCGAAATGCTTTTGCCAATGAGGCTATAAGGTCCGGCTATAAGCAGGAGTATCTTTTGAAAACCGGACTTGTTGGAGGTGGTGAAAATAACAGCCCTGTATATGACAGATTCAGGGGGCGAGTAATTTTTCCTGTGCATACACTGTCGGGAAAAGTTGTTGCCTTTGGTGGGCGTATCCTTAAAAAGGCAGATAAGCTTGCCAAGTATGTCAACTCTCCTGAAAGTGAAATCTATTCTAAGAGTAAAGAACTTTATGGTGTTTATTTTGCTAAAAATGCAATAGTTAAGGCAAACAAGTGTTTTCTGGTTGAGGGATACACCGATGTTTTGTCTATGCACCAGGCAGGAGTAGAGAATGTTGTTTCTTCGTCGGGTACTGCTCTTACACAGGGGCAGATAAATATGATCAGACGTTTTTCTGAGAATATAACAGTGTTGTATGACGGAGATAAAGCCGGCATTACGGCCGCTCTTCGGGGTATAGATTTGTTGTTGGAAAAGGGAATGAATGTATGGGTTGTGTTGTTGCCGGATGGGGAAGATCCTGATTCGTTTGCACGAAAGCAAAATGCAGATCAGTTTAATAAATATATTGAGGCAAATGAGCAGGATTTTATTCGCTTCAAAACGCAACTTCTTCTTGATGAAGCTGGAGATGATCCTATAAAGCGTTCAGGGTTGATAAACAATGTGGTGGAGAGTATTTCGCTGGTGCCCGACAGCATTAAGAGGTCATTATACATTAAGGAGACTGCTATTATTTTTGGCACCAGAGAGGATGTGTTGATAACCTCCATAAATAATATCAGGCGAAAGAGATTTGAGAAACAGAGAGATGAAAGCGCAAGAGGAGGTGCGCAATCAAGTCAGATTGGAATGCCTCAGGTCTCAGTTCGAGAGTCAGTTGGCGAAAATATTCTTAAAACATCAAGATCGGCATCTCCTTATAATCACTTTGAACGTGAGATTGTGAGATATATTATTCGTTATGGAAAGCTTCCAATATTTGTGAAATATGATATGGAGAACAAGATGGTTGATGGCAAGCAGGTAGAGGTTGAAGTGGTGGATGAGCATGGTCCTTCTGTGATTGAAGTTATTAAGTCCGACTTGTCTAGAGATTCTTTTCTTTTTGATAGGGATTCGTTTTTTTATAACGAGACATACAGAAAGATATTTGAAGAAGCTTGTGAAAATGTTGGCAATGATGATTTTGATACAGTAAAATACTACATTAACCATCCTGATCCCGATGTTAGCCAGATTGCTGTTGACCTTGTCAGTGACCCATATCAGCTCAGTAAGATTCATGCCAAGGCAATAGGGGAGAGAGAAAACGATAAGAGCTCAAAACTTCGTGAACGAAACTCACTAGACAAACTGGTCATAAGAGCTACTACCGAGCTAAAGAATGCATATGTTATGCAAAGAATAAAAGATGTGAAGGAGAAGATTAAGAAAGCCGACGAGTCTAATCTTATTGAACTAATGACCGAACTGAAAGAGCTTCAAGATCTGAAGATGATTCTTGCAAAGAGCCTGGGCGAGAGGATAGTATTGAGATTTTAACTACAAACAATATATAAGCTACTAATGCTGAGAAATAAATTTAATTATGTATCTGAAAACCAATGATATTGTAAAGCAATACTCCAACCATCTTGCACTAAATAAGGTGAGTATAGATGTTCCCAAAGGGAGTGTTTTTGGACTTTTGGGACCAAATGGAGCAGGAAAAACAACCCTGATAAGAATTATAACACGTATAACAGCTCCTGATAGCGGTGAGGTGCTTATTGACGGAAGAGCATCTACAAGCTCTGATGTTTTAAATATTGGATACCTGCCTGAAGAACGCGGTTTATACAGAAAAATGAAGGTGGGTGAACATGCTATGTATCTGGCTCAGCTTAGGGGATTGT
>CAZHWC010000049.1:12020-19370 GCA_964535975.1 uncultured Proteiniphilum sp.
AGAAAAATGAAGGTGGGTGAACATGCTATGTATCTGGCTCAGCTTAGGGGATTGTCTAAAAAAGAGGCACATCGCGAGATTATGATATGGTTTAAACGATTCGACATTATGAGTTGGTATAACCGCAGAGTTGAGGAGTTGTCTAAGGGTATGCAACAGAAAGTCCAGTTCATATCAACTGTAATTCATAATCCCGATTTGTTGATTTTTGATGAGCCATTTAGTGGTTTCGACCCTGTTAATACAGAATTGATAAAGAATGAAATGCTTCGCCTCAAAGATGAGGGTAAGACTATAATTCTTTCGACTCACAATATGGGTTCGGTGGAGGAACTGTGTGATAATATTGCGCTGATTGATAAGTCTGAAGTTGTTCTTCAGGGTAAAGTATATGATATCCGTAAGGAGTATAGTCCCGGCATACTTAAGTTTAGAGTTTTAGGTAGTTCGTTTGATCTGTATCATCACTCTTTCTCGGTGATTTCCAGCGAGAAATACCATGAGTATACTGATGTTCGCTTAAAGAAGGAGATGCCAATATCAAATAATGATTTGGCTAAACATATATTTGACTATTACAATGTGGTTAGCTACGAAGAAGAAATGCCAACTATGAATGATGTTTTTATCAAAACTGTAAAACCTTTATAGTCTGTATTATCAGTCTATATCTAATTAATTAATCTGAAATGAATACTTTAAGCTTAGTAATACAACGCGAATATCTAACAAGAGTAAGAAAGAAATCATTTATAATTCTCACTTTGTTGATGCCGTTCCTTATGGTGGCAATGTCGCTTTTGCCCTTATGGTTGTCAACTATCAATGATAAAGGCGTTAAGAATATTGCAGTAATTGATAATACGGGTATATATGCACCATTGTTGAAATCTACAGACAGATTTATTTTTCAAATTATAGATTTGCCCGATAAAAGTAAGGCTGAAGATGAGCTTGGCAAAGATTTGTTTGCAATTTTGCAGATTACGGACGATTTGAATAAGCGACCCAAAGCTGCATCGTTATTGTCTGAGAGGCAAGCACCAATAGAGCTTCTGTCATTGATTGAGCGCTATTTGGAAGAGAAGGTTACTCAGCAAAAACTTGACGAGCTAACTGAAAATAGCAATGTGGATACAGAGGCTGTAGAAAAAGTTAGAACGATATTGAACGAAGGAGGCACAGTCACACTTAAAACCATGCGAATGTCTAGTGATGGCAATGTTGCCGAGTCTTCAACCGTTATGGCTAGTATAATCGGGATGGTTTTCACGATTCTGATTTATATGTTCATACTAATGTATGGTAGTATGGTTATGCAGAGTGTGCTTGAAGAGAAAAAGAGCCGTATTGTTGAGGTGATGGTTTCTTCAATTAAGCCAGTTAAGCTATTGACTGGAAAAATTATTGGCGTAGGTCTGGTCGGAATCACTCAATTGGCAGTGTGGGGCATTCTTGCCGGGGTTTTGTTTAGTATTGTTTCTTTGTTTATAACCATACCCGATCAGTCCACTGCTATGATGGCAGCTTCAGGCTCAGGAATCTCCAACGAAGAGATAGCTAAAGCAATGGAAAGCATTATGAGCGTAAACTGGATTGAGATCGGAATCTACTTCCTGATTTTCTTTATTGGTGGATATATTCTTTATGCCTCCATTTTTGCAATGTTTGCATCAGCTGTCGACAGTGATGAAGATGTGTCTCAGTTTACTCTCCCAATTACGTTGATAATCATCTTTGCATTTTTTGCAGGAATATACAGTGTCGAAAATCCTGACGGACCATTAGCATTCTGGGCATCACTAATCCCATTCAGTTCACCAATAGTAATGATGGTTCGTATACCTTTTGGCATACCATTGTGGGAAAAACTTCTGTCGGTGGCACTTCTTTTTGGCACATTTATTCTTATATCCCGTTTTGCCGCTAAGATTTATCGTGTTGGCATACTTATGTATGGAAAGAAGGTTACTATAAAAGAAATGCTTAAATGGGCAAAGTATAAATAGTACCTACTTTTGGTGGGTTAAAGTATCAAATATACTCATTTGTTGGTATTGCGCAGAAGTAGTATCAATTATATCTTTGTCAGATAAAAGGAGTATATTCATGTGTGCTCCCTTCATTTCTTTGTAAAGAGATGAAGGGAGTTTTGATAAGTATATATCCACAAATTATGCAGGTCCATTGAGAGCAATTATTCTTACAGTTATACTATTAGTTTTCTCGGTTACTTCCATCTTTGTGGGGGTGGCTGATATTACTGTAGCTGATATTATAAGTTTCAATTCAGATAAAATATCGCTAATCTTAATAAGTCGCATTCCTCGCACAGTGGCGCTGATATTGGCCGGAGTGGGGATGAGTATTTCGGGAGTCATTATGCAGCAGATGACGCAGAACAAGTTTGTGGCACCCACCACAGCAGGAACACTTGAGGCGTCGAAAATGGGGCTGCTGGTCTTTTTAATTCTTGTTCCAACAGCAGGGGTGGTTCTCAAGATGCTGTTTGCCTTCCTTTTCACTTTCGCTGCAAGTGTTATTTTTCTTGGTATTGTTCGGCGTATTAAACACAGAAATGTGGTCTTCGTCCCAATCGTGGGATTGATGTTTGGCGGTATAATAGGTTCTATATCAACATTTTTTGCAGTTAAACTAAACATTGTTCAGGATACAAATGCCTGGATGATTGGTGACTTCTCGGGAGTGCTGCAAGGTCGGTATGAACTTATATATCTAAGCTTGCCTGCAATAGCTATTACATATTTGTATGCAAACAAATTCACAGTCATTGGGATGGGAGAAGATTTCTCTAAAAATCTCGGACTTAACTATAAAGCTGTGATGAATATCGGTCTTTTCTGTGTATCTCTGACTGTTAGTGCGGTTGTTATTACAGCAGGAGTTATTCCTTTTCTTGGATTGATTGTTCCCAACGTGGTAAGTATGATGTTTGGCGATAATCTGAATCGAACCCTCCCATATGTAGCTCTGACAGGTTCTATATTCCTGTTGATTTCAGATATAATAGGTAGAATTGTGGTTTATCCATATGAGGTTCCTATAGGTGTTACGGTAAGTATAATAGGAGCAGTAATATTCCTTATTCTAATTCTTAGACAGCGATGAAAACAATAAAAAGAAATTTCTATATCGTATCGTTGCTGTTGGTGGCATTAGTGGCTCTTTTCCTTTTCTACAAAATTGGCGGTAACTGGGAGTTTGCTCTCAAGCTTCGTTCATATAAACTTCTGGCAATTCTGATAGTGTCTGGTGGTGTGGCATATTCCACTGTATCATTCCAAACTATCACCAACAACCGAATACTCACCCCCTCCATTATGGGCTTTGAATCGGTATATTTACTCTTGCAAACCATCATTGTTTACATTTATGGAGATAACACCTATAAGGTGTTGGGAGGCATGGGTAATTTCCTTTTGTCGGTGCTAAGTATGATTGGATTTGCATTTCTCCTTTATCTTTTGATATACAGAAGAGGAAAAGACAATCTTTATTTATTGTTGCTTGTGGGGATTATTGTTGGAACACTGTTCAACAGCCTTAGTTCCTTTATGCAACTATTGATTGACCCTAACGATTATTTTATTGTTCAGGGGAAGATGTTTGCAACATTTAATAAGGTGAATACGAGCCTGCTGTGGCCTTCACTTATTATTACGATATTGGTTCTGTTCTTTGGATTCAGAATTACAAAGTATTTAGATATTATGTCGTTAGGCAGAGATCAGTCCATTAATCTTGGAGTGAACTACAACCGAATGGTAAAGACATTTCTGGTTATTATTGCAGTGCTGACGTCCATATCCACCGCTCTTGTGGGACCTGTAACATTTCTTGGTCTTCTGGTTTCTAATCTCACATACGAGATATTTAAAACATACAAGCATAGAATTATCATATCTGCCACAATTCTTGTAACAGCTGTTACGCTTCTAAGCGGACAGTTTGTAATGGAGCGGTTCTTTAATCTTACTATCCCTGTTAGTACAATTATTAATATGGTAGGAGGAGTATATTTTATGTATTTATTATTACGAGTGAAAAGATTATGATTGAGGTAAAAGAAATATCAAAACAATATGGAAAGAAGGTCGTGCTGGATGGTGTTGACCTGCAATTCCCAAAGGGCAAAGTTACTTCTTTGATTGGGAGCAACGGCGCCGGAAAAAGCACGTTGCTATCAATTATCAGTCGCTTGCTTGCTCAGGATGGTGGCATTGTGATGGTAGATGACAAGAATGTTACCGACTACAAAAACAGAGTGTTGGCACAACGACTTTCAATCCTTAAGCAATCAAATCATGTTCGACTTAAGCTGACAGTACGCGAGCTGGTGTCATTTGGTCGCTTTCCATACTCGCAGGATAAGCTTACTGACGAAGATATTGAGAAGGTGGACAAAGCAATCAGATATCTGGATTTGAAAGATATTGAGAACTCTTTTATTGATGAGCTTAGTGGTGGACAGAAGCAAAGAGCTTATATGGCTATGGTGGTGGCACAGGATACAGAGTATGTATTATTGGACGAGCCTCTTAATAATTTGGATATGCGCCATTCGGTGCAGACAATGAAAACTTTGCGCAAGCTGGCCGAAGAGCTGGATAAAACCATAATAATAGTTTTACACGATATCAACTTTGCTTCAAGCTATTCAGATCATATAGTTGCGCTGAAAGACGGTAAGGTGAAGTATGCCGGTCCTACTGATACTATTATTAAAGAGGATGTTTTAAGAGATATTTTTGATCTTAAGATATCTGTATGCGAGATAGACAAAAAAAGAATATGTAACTTTTATAATTGATAATAAACAACTAAACATTAAAATACATTATGATGAAGAGAATTTTATTTTTCACAGCACTAAGTTTATCTGTCCTGTTAGCATCATGTGGAGGCAATAAACAAAACAATGATAATACTGAAGTAGAAACTGTAACAATAGAGCATAATCTTGGAACGGTTGAGGTACCCAAGAATCCGCAAAGAGTGGTGGTATTGGATTACTCTGCCTTAGAGAATCTGGATTATATTGGTGTTAAGCCTGTAGCAATTCCCAAACTTGCTGTTCCAAAGCATCTTAGCAAGTATAAAGATGACGCTTCTATAGCAGATGTGGGTAGCGTGGTTGAAGTTGACCTTGAAAAGATAAATGAGGTTAATCCCGATCTTATTATCATCGGCGGAAGACTTGCAGATTTCTACGATCAGCTTTCGGCCATTGCACCAGTGATAACAGCTAATGTGATTGATACTGATAATTTTGTAGGTGCACTTGGTAAGAACTTAAAGGATTTGGGCGTGATATTCAGCAAAGAAGCGGAGTTTGACGAAGCTTTGGCAAAAATAGAAGGCAGAATTGAAGAGGTAAAATCCAAAGTTGAGAATGATGGCTCAAGGGCACTTATTCTTTTACACAACAGAGGTCGCTTCAGTGCTTACGGCAGTGGTTCTCGTTTCGGAATTATTCACGATGTGCTTGGAGTTAAAGAAGCAGAGAGTGGCTTGGGGACGCATATTCATGGTAATCCTGTGTCAAGTGAATATGTTCAGAAGGTAAATCCTGACATTATTTTCATCGTTGACAGAAGCATGGTTGTGGGCAATGATGTGATGGATAAAGAGAGTGTGGAGAATAAGCTTGTAAAGCAAACAAATGCATCAAAGAACAACAAGATTATCTATCTTAACCCCGAAACATGGTATCTTGCAGGTGGTGGCGTAGCGTCAGTAAATGCAATGATTGATGAGATAGACCAGGCATTCTGATTGTTGTTCTGCTACAGAACTTCATAACAAAACAATATACACAGGCACAATAGCAATTCGTTATTGTGCCTGTATTTGTTACTATTGGCTTATTTATTTACTTTTGCAACAGCAAAAAGATAGTATCACATTACTTATCGACAGTTGTGGAATAACCTTTAATACAAATATAAAAAAGATTGAAAGTATGAAAATCAAAATGTTACTTGTTTATTTGTGCGCTGCTTCGCTGCTTATGGCGCAACCAAAGCCGTCTCAAGAGTGGCTTGACCAGAAGTACTCTATGTTTATCCACTTTGGATTATATTCGGAGTATGGTGGTGTTTATGACGGCAAGCCTGTGGAGCGCGGATATAGCGAACAAATACAGTCCTTTGCCGGGATATTCAGTGATTGGTATGGAAATACTGCTTCAAAGTTTAACCCCACAAAATGGAATCCCGACGAAATTGTGCAATTGGCAAAAGATGCGGGAATGAAGTCTATAGTGTTCACATCCAAGCATCATGATGGTTTTTGTATGTATCATTCAAAATACACTGACTTTAATATAGTTGATGCCACACCCTATGCCAGAGATATGATGAAAGAGCTTGCTGATGCGTGCAAACGTGGAGGCATTGGCTTTGGTGTTTATTATTCTCTTATTGACTGGCACTTCCCTCAGGCATATCCCATCTCCAGCCATAATGCCGACCCGCTGACGCCTGAGCATTATGCATTTAATATGAAACAGGTGGAGGAGATTATGACTAACTATGGACCTATCTCCGAAATTTGGTTTGATATGGGTTCGCTTACTCCCGACCAAAGCAAGGGTTTGTATGAATTGGTAGACAAGCTACAGCCAAACTGTATGATAAGCGGACGCTTGGGTAATAATTACGTTGACTTTGCTGTGATGGCAGATAATGAATATCCTGACTATAAAATGGGTGTCCCGTGGCAAACAGCTGCTTCAATATTTGATGAAACATGGAGCTATCGCTCATGGCAAGAACGTGGAGAAGTTGAGGATAAGGTTGATGAAAAAATAGCAAGCCTTGTGAAGGTTGTTACACGTGGTGGAAACTTCCTGTTGAATATTGGTCCTCGTGGTGATGGCTCCGTTGTGGAGTTTGAGCGTGATGTGTTACTAAGCATTGGGAAGTGGGTGAAATCAAATGCTGAATCGATATATGCATCTCACTCCAATCCTTTTGATCACCCTTTCTCTTTTGGAGATATGACCACCAATAATGGCAATCTTTATACATTCATTAGTGAAGTGCCTGCCGACAAAAGTATTAATATCGATGGCTTTATCGGAAAGGTTAAGAGTGTGTCCGTTTTGGCTTCTGCTCAGTCTGTTGACTTTACACAGAGAGGCAACTCACTAAAGGTTGACCTTTCGGCAATGGCTAATACCGAAAACATACCTGTACTAAAGGTTGAGTTTGAAAATGGATTCACCACAATTCCATCAACAATAGTAACCAAAGGTGTGCTCACTCCACAAAATGCAAACAAGCTGTTTGGTCACTCCAGCCTCAACTATTATGCAGGATATAAGAG
>CAZHWC010000050.1:0-13646 GCA_964535975.1 uncultured Proteiniphilum sp.
AAACCAAAGCTTCGCAAATGCAAAAAGACACATGCCGATTTTGACTTAGCCGGGACTTACGGAGAAATTTGAAATAGCTGCTTATATACAAAAAAAATAAGCCAGGTTAAAACGTTGGTAGCGCTTCAACACTGGCTCTGGTGCCACCGAAGTGGCATAGTCAAACTGAATTTAAAACAGTAAGTTTCCTGCTAGTATTATTGACTTTTTATTAATCATTAAACAATTAACGACGTCTTTTGATCGACAAATAAACTCCTACTTTACCACATTTAGTTCCTTAATAATATGAGGTGCATTCATAAGCTTATCGATAGTATATAATACATATCTAATATCAACACTGATAGTACGTTGCATATCGGGATCAAAAATAATATCACCACTCAATGCTTCCCAGTTGCCATCAAAAGCAAGACCAATTAGCTCAGCTTTGCCATTCATAACGGGACTGCCCGAGTTACCACCGGTAATATCATTATCTGAAAGGAAGTTTACACGAAGAGTGCCATCAGCAGCTGCGTACTCACCAAAATCTCTTGATTTGATTGCATCAAGAATATATGGCTGCAAGTCGAACTCAGGATCTCCTTCTTTATATTTCTCAAATATTCCTTTTTCGGTGGTGTAATAGTCATACCAAGCACCATCATAAGGAACATACCCCTTCACAGAACCATAACTCATACGTTGCGTGAAAGTAGCATCGGGATAAAAATCTTTTTTCTTATCCATTTCCATCAGTGCAGCAATAAGTTCACGCTCACCACTCAACACGTTTTCGTACATAGACATCATTTTACCGGATATTTCATATCCCATGTCTTTAGTTGAAATAGCTAGTTGCATAGCAGGATCCTGCATTAATATCTGAGTGTCGGCCTCTTTTAGCAATTTCAACAAATCATCAAGGTTTGTGAACTTACTGTTTGCAAACAACCAATCGGCATATGCCTCATAGCTTCCTCCAAACTCTTCATTAATTTTTTTATAAATATCAGGATGCAAGTTTTCGGGTACTCTTTCAGCATAAAGTTTCATAAGAGTAGAAACCACTTTATGATCTAAACGTGGCTCATAATCTTTGTACCCGTCTATTAGACGAGTCTGAATAAAGCTTGCTTTTTCTTCATCAGTTCCTTTTGTATTGAACTGCAATATCGTATTTGCAAATTTTATTAACTCTATTCCGTTACTAAAAGTTTCCATGAAGTATGTTAAGTGCTTTGCATCTTCAGCCGAGTTTTCATAAGTAGACTGAAGAGTGGGCAAAAGCTCACCATATTTTTTCTTGCTCTTTGATGATTTGTTAATCCATGTGCTAAGTCTTGCCTCAAGCTTTTGTTTCTCTGCCAGTACACCCAACTTTGTAAGCGCCTCATTCATACCCATTGAGTTTTTCCAATAGTTTGAGCTGCCTGCATATTTATTTGCATACTTTATGCGGATAGTATCGTTCTGAGTCATCTCATCCCACCATATCTCTTGTTTTGCACCTCTCACCTCGATACGAGGTTTGTTTTGTGAATCCATCATTTGTTTAATACCAAATGACGACAAATAGCGCTGTGTTCTTCCGGGATAACCGATTGTCATTGCATAGTCTCCATCTGATACACCTGCTAATGAAACTGGAACTACATATTTGGGTTGATAAGGAATATTGTCTTCAGAATATTCAGCCGGTTTATTATCTGCATTTGCATATACGCGAAATACAGAGAAGTCGCCCGTATGGCGTGGCCACATCCAGTTGTCTGTATCACCACCATATTTTCCAACAGAAGATGGAGGTGTAACTACAAGACGAACGTCATGAAATACATCATATACCACTTTATAGAATTTATTTCCTGAATAAAATGGGATAATCATAGCCGAAGTGAATGGATCATCTCCGTGTTGCTCAATTAATAATTCTGAAATAGAATCAATAGCGTTGGTACGTTGAATTTCGTTAAGATTAGCAGGTACCTTTGATAAGATTTCCTTGCTTACATCTTCCATACTTCTCAAAAACTGAATTGACAACCCATCGGCATAAAGCTCATCTTGGTGGCTATCAGCTTTGAAGCCATCTTTTAGATAATCGTGCTCTACAGAGCTTAGCTTCTGAATAGCACCATATCCACAATGATGATTTGTGAAAATAAGTCCTTGCTCTGAAACTGCAACACCCGTGCAACCGCCTCCAAAGATTACAACAGCATCCTTTAAAGATGAATTACTTTCGTCATACAGTCTGTCAATTGGAAATGTAAAGCCCAATTCTTTCATTCTCTCTACGCTTGCACGATTTAGCTCTTTTAATAGCCACATACCTTCATCGGCTTTGACTATTCCGATTGCCAACAATGCAAGGGCAATCGATAAAAATGTTTTTTTCATTAAAAGTGATTTTTTGATAGATTATTTTTATTTATAGTTCCATTATTTTTTTCTAAAGTATTGACCTATCACAGGCAGTTGATGCAAAGGTAGTTCTTTTTTAACAACGATAAAGGCATATATCGCCACAAATATGGTATTGATGCCCAACCTCAACCACACATTGTTTATAATATTGTGTGTAATTTGCATACCGGCCAGGAGCACCAAAGCAATGACAGTGAATAAGGCTGCAGTTTTTAGATTGTAAGGAATTGGGTAATGTTTTTGTCCTAAAAAATAGGATACAAGCATCATCACAAGGTTAGCAAAGAATGCTGCCCATGCACAAGCCATATAGCTATGTGTAGGAATAAATATTATCTGAATAATTAGTGTGACTACAAATCCCATTATAGACATGTAGGCTCCCCATCGGGTTTTATCTGTTAGCTTATACCATAACGATAGATTGAAATATAGTCCAAAGAAAAGTTCGCCCATCATAACTATAGGTACAACCTTTAATCCCTCGTGGTAGTTTTTGGGAATAAGGAACTTTATTATGTCAATATATCCCATAGTGAAAAGGAATATAAGAAAGCCCAGAATAAGAAAGTATTTGGATGCATCGGCATATGATTGAACCGATTTACCGGATGATGATGCTTTGTCTCGCGCAAAAATGAAAGGTTCAAAAGCATATCTAAAGGCTTGAGTAAACATCACCATTATGATGGCAATCTTAAAACTTTGTCCATATATTCCCAACTGAGTAAGAGCATCTGCCTTATTTGGATATAGAATTGGAAAAATAATCTTGTCCATTGTCTGATTAAGAACTCCGGCTATTCCCAGTATCATAATTGGAAAAGAATAACGAAGAATTTTAACAAGAAGCTCTTTATTGAATTTATATTTAATTCGTAGTTCAGGGGTTAGAAACAGAAACTGAGAAGCTGAAGCCATCAGGTTTGAATACAGAATATAGTCAACACCATTTTTTATATCATACCATCCAAAAAGTGCTGGGCTGACATCCTTTAGCCAGGGAGACAAAAGGAAGAAGAACATATTGAAAAGAATAGTTAGCACCACATTAATAATTTTAATGGAAGCAAACTTGATGGGACGTTGTCTGAATCGAAGATAAGCAAATGGTATGGCAGCAGATACATCAATTGCCAAAATCAGAAAAATAACAACCAGATAGTGTGGCTTTATGGCCATACCAAAACCACTAAGAGCAGTAGAAATAGGATTTATGAACGAGAAAGCGACAACTAAAAACAAAAGCGTGGTGCTAAATATTGATATCAGAGTGGTGGAATAGACCGTCATTGGGCCTTTTTCTTTATTTGCAAACCTAAAAAAACCAGTTTCCATTCCGTAAGTGAGAATTACCTGAAGTAGGGCAACATAGGCATAAAAATTAGTGATGGCTCCCATCTCTGCTCTTGTCTCCAAAGCAAAAGCCCAAAATAGACCCAGAAACCAACTCAAGAGTTTGGGCACAATGCTGCTAACACCATATATGGCTGTTTCTTTAGCCAAAATCTTCATCTCACTTGCCATAATAGACACGTATTTATTTAAAATAATCTACAAAATTAATGGAATTAGGTTGATAAAGGGGTGTAATCTGTAATAAATTGATTTTCACAAACTGCAATATAAACTTATACACCCACTGCAAGAGTATAAATAGAAGAGTAAATAAGCATATTATACACTTTTAATTAGAGAGATACGCTAATTGTCAAAAAAAACCGCTAATTTTGTGCTTTTGAAAAAAAACAACAATGTGGGCAAAGTCCCGTTACTTAAATAATTATGACTATACAAGACGTTTTTAAAAAAATCGTATCACATTCTAAAGAGTACGGATTTGTTTTTCAATCGAGTGAAATATATGATGGACTAGGTGCCGTATATGATTATGGGCAAATGGGAGTGGAACTAAAAAACAATATTAAAAAATATTGGTGGGACAGTATGACTCTTCTGTATGAAAATATCGTGGGTATTGACTCTGCAATATTTATGCACCCAACTGTTTGGAAAGCATCCGGACACGTGGACGCATTTAACGACCCATTAATTGATAACAAAGAGAGTAAAAAACGCTATCGCGCTGATGTGTTAATTGAAGAGCACATGGCTAAGATAGTTGACAAAATTGATAAAGAGGTAGATAAGGCTAAAAAGCGTTTTGGCGAAAGCTTTGACGAGAATATGTACCGCGAAACCAATCCTCGTGTGGTGGGTTACCAAAAAGAGAGAGATGAAATTCATGCTCGTTTTGCAAAAGCTCTTAATGACAGCAATTTTGAGGAATTGCGTCAGATAATTATTGATTGCGAAATTGCATGCCCCATAAGCGGTACTCGCAACTGGACAGAGGTAAGACAATTTAATCTTATGTTTGCCACCGAGATGGGTTCTACAGCTGATGGTGCAATGAAGGTTTATCTTCGTCCTGAAAATGCACAAGGTATTTTCGTGAACTTTCTTAATGTGCAGAAGACCGGTCGTATGAGAGTGCCTTTTGGTATTGCACAAATCGGTAAAGCTTTCAGAAACGAAATTGTAGCCCGTCAGTTTATTTTCCGTATGCGTGAGTTTGAACAAATGGAGATGCAATTTTTTGTTGCACCGGGAGAAGAACTTGACTGGTTTGAATACTGGAAGGGTGAAAGATTGAAATGGCACCAAGCTTTAGGTTTTGGTGAAGAGAACTATCAATTCCACGACCACGAAAAGATGGCTCACTATGCTAATGCTGCTACAGATATTGAATTCCGCATGCCATTTGGTTTTAAAGAAGTAGAAGGAATTCACTCGCGTACTGATTTTGACTTGGCTCAACATGAGAAGTTCTCTGGCAAAAAGATGCAATATTTTGATCCTGAGAAAAACAAATCATATATCCCATATGTAGTGGAAACCTCGATTGGTCTTGACAGAATGTTCTTATCAATTCTTTCAGGTTCGTATGACGAAGAGGCTTTGGAGAATGGAGAAACGCGCGTGGTATTGAGATTACCTGCACCTCTAGCACCAGTTAAGCTGGCTATACTTCCATTGGTTCGTAAAGATGGACTTCCTGAGAAAGCAAGAGAAATTATGAATACTCTAAAATATGAGTTTGCATGTCAATATGACGAAAAGGATAGTATCGGAAAGCGTTATCGTCGTCAAGATGCTATCGGAACTCCGTTCTGCATCACTATAGACCACCAAACTCTTGAAGATAATATGGTGACAATACGTAATCGCGACACTATGGAGCAAGAACGTGTTTCAATCGATTCTCTAAAAAGTGTGATTGGAGATCAGGTGGACATGAAGAGCTTATTGAAAAAATTGGTTTAGAAAATAACACAAATAAACACTGGAGAAGTTTGATAATGAAAAAACTACTACTATTATCTTTTTTAGTATCAATTTTCGTTTTTATCTCATGTGATGAAACAGAAACATTTGATGATACAAGAAAGCTAGACAATGAGGCCGCCTTTGCCAAGATATCTACCAGCCCTGATTATAAGAAAATAGAATCTAAAACAGGAGCAGGGCACATTATGTATAAGGTGCTGAAAGAGGGTGAAAAATCGGATGTAAATCCTCTTTTCACTGATCAGGTGAGAGCTCTTTATACTGGCTGGTATAAATTTTATTGGATCAAGGACAACCAATTTAGAGAGGACGAGTTTATTGGAGATGATGGAAATACTTTCAAAAACAAATATATATTTGACTCTACAGCAAACAGAGGTGATGTTCCAAGCAAGTTTGCTGTAAACGGAGTGGTAGATGGATTCTCAACTGCGCTACAGCATATGCATGTGGGCGACAAATGGGAAGTGTGGATGCCATGGAATATGGGATATGGCTCAACCGGTAACACAGGGATACCGGCATATTGCACTTTGGTTTTTGAAATAGAGCTTGTTGAAATACTGAATTAGTTTTTTTTTACAACGATAATAGAAATTTTTCGATGGCACTCCTCACTTGTGGGCGAGTGCCATTGAACTTATTAACCATTACCGTGAAGGCATATTGCTTTTCACCATCAATTAAATATCCTGAATAACAATGCACACCACCAATGCTTCCACTCTTTGCACTAATCTTGCTATCGTATCTGCTATTCTTAAGAAAATTGCGAAGTGTCCCCTCCTGCCCTGCCTTGGGAAGAGAATCAAAAAAGACTTTTTTGTGAGAGCTATTATTATTCATATAGACTAGTATATCAGTAAGAAACTGAGGACTAAATGCATTTTGTGGTGCAAGACCTGAACCATCATAAAGCGTGAGTGAAGTGGTGTTTATACCTTTTCGATTCCAAAACGACTTAATAAAATTAATGCCATTCGGCAATGATCTTAATTTTGAATCGTTTTCATTGCCTATTGTTCTGATTAGATGTTCGGCATAATGATTGTTGCTTGTCACATTTACTTCTCGAACAATTTCACTAAGTGGCGGCGATACTTGAGTGTGCAACATTGTACCAATCTTATACTCTTTATTAATTCCTGACAAGAATTCTTCTTGAATCGTTTTTACTATACCAACCTTGATACCCGAACTACGCAAATAATCGGCAACCGTTTCACCCAAAAACAAACCGGGATTTGGGATATCACCTTTGATACTAAACTCTTTTCTTCCTGCGGGTATATTTCCCCTAATGATTCTCTCGTTAGAGAAAGGCATTCCATAAAGATACCCATTATCGGAACCAGTGGTATTTAGCGAAAGAAAGTTTTGAAAGGTTATGTCTTTCATCTCAGGCTCAGTTCGTATAATCCTTGGTTTTCGATTTGTTGTATCAAAAAAAAGCTTATAAGTATTGTCAAAAACACTTATGCCATAGCTGCCCGCCGCATAATAATTACCCATATCAATCCATGTCCATTCGGGAGAAATACCTTCATAGCCAAAAAGATTATCAACAACCAATATTTCATATTCCCTATCTGAACTTAGGGTCCTTTTGGCTGCAGAAGCTATATTTATGAAAAATAAATTTGGATTTATGTCTAAAACAGAACTACCAAGTGTGGGGTCACCTGCCCCCAATACTAAAATACGATTTGGATTTTCAGCATCTATACCTACCTTAGTTTCATATCTATAATTATCCCCCAACATCTCCAGAGCTGTGGCAGTGGTTATAATCTTCGTTATGGATGCCGGCGTAAGAGATTTATTAGAATCATGACTTACAATAGTTTCTCCTGATTTGAGATCAACGACATGCACCCCAACAGAAGCATGTTTGAGTGCAGGATTATTAATAAATTGATTCAATGCTGACTGTGAACTAAGCGTTATTGAAACAAATAACAACAGGAATAAAACAGATAGGGACTTTTTCATATAATAATCTGGTTGATTTATCACAAAAATAATCAAATTCATTTGGATTACAACAACGTGGCAATAGTTCACAGACGTTGTCTTGTTAATTATTTGAATACTAAATCATTGATATTAAGCAAAAAGTTATAACTTTGCACAAATTATTATGATACAACTAAATAACTAACAACTCAACTGTTAATAAGTACTTTAATGAAAAAATTATTTTTAATCACATTAGTTACTATGATTTTATTTGGGTGCAACAACTCAAAATCAGGGGATGCAAGTGGAGAGCCGGGTAGTATTTTTTACACCGAATTTGACACTAAGTTTGGAATGCCCCCATTTGACAAAATTTCCTTCAATGATTTCGAACCTGCATTCATGAAGGGAATTGAAGAGCAGGCAAAAGAGATTGATGAAATTGTGAACAATCTTGAGGAGCCAACTTTCGAAAACACTATTTTAGCTTTAGACAATAGTGGTGAGATCTTAGGAAGAGTATCACGCGTATTTGGCGGGCTGAAAGGTGCTGAAACAAATGATGACATTAAGGCTTTGTCTATAAAGTTGTCACCAATTCTTTCTGAGCATAGTGATAATATCAACCTTAACGAAAAGCTTTTTGAAAGAATTAAGGCTGTACACGACAACGTTGCGAACATGGAGCTGACTCCAGAGCAAGAGAGATTACTTGATATTTATTACAAAAGATTCGTTCGTTCGGGTATTGAACTAGACGAGGCTTCAAAGAACAAACTTCGTGAAATAAATAAAGAGTTGTCAGCTCTGACAATTAAGTTTGGCAACAACCTTCTTGAAGAGACTAATGGTTATAAATTAGTGATAGACAACGAGGAGGATTTGGCAGGATTACCTGAGGGTGTTGTGGCTGCAGCTGCCGAAACAGCAAAGAACAATGACATGGATGGCAAGTGGGTGTTCACACTACAAAAGCCAAGCTGGCTACCATTCTTGCAATATGCTGACAATCGTGATTTGCGCGAGAAACTATACAAAGCAATGTATATGAGAGGAGACAATGACAACGATAATGACAATAAAAAGATTATTAACGACATCGTAAACCTTCGTGTTGAGAAAGCACAATTGCTTGGATATAAGAATCACGCAGACTTTGTGTTAGAAGAAACAATGGCAAAGAATGCAGACAATGTATATGAATTACTAAACAAGGTATGGAACTATGCCCTACCCCAAGCAAAAAAAGAAGCTGCTGAGCTTCAGGCAATGATTGATGCCGAAGGCGGTAACTTCAAATTGCAATCATGGGATTGGTGGTACTACACTGAAAAAGTACGCGAACAAAAATATGCTCTTAGCGAAGAAGAAACAAAACCATACTTTAAAATGGAGAATGTGCGTGAAGGTGTATTTGAAGCAGCTAACAGATTATATGGTCTAACATTTAATAAATTAAATAATGTACCGGTTTACCATCCAGAAGTTGAGGCTTATGAAGTGTCTGACAAAGATGGTTCTCACTTGGCTGTATTTTATACCGACTATTTTCCACGTCAAGGTAAGAATGCCGGCGCATGGATGAGCAGCTTCCGCATGCAACAATATAAAGATGGAAAAAGAATTAACCCTATTATATTTAATGTGGGCAACTTCTCTCGTCCAACCGGCGGCAAACCAGCACTACTTACTCTTGATGAAGTAGAAACATTATTCCACGAGTTTGGACACGCTTTGCACGGAATGCTTTCAAACGTAAACTATGTAGGAATAGCAGGAACAAGCGTTTCTCGTGACTTTGTTGAGCTTCCTTCACAAATAATGGAGCACTGGGCTTTCCATCCTGATATGTTGAAACTATATGCGAAGCATTACGAAACCGGTGAAGTAATACCTGACGAATTAATCGCTAAGATAGATGCTGCATCTAAGTTTAATATGGGATTCATCACAACAGAGTTTGTAGCAGCAGCAATGTTGGATATGGATTATCACACACAAAACGATGTAAAAAACATTGATGTTCGTAATTTTGAAACAAAATCAATGGAGAAAATTGGTCTTATCGGTGAAATAATACCAAGGTACAGAAGCACATATTTTTCTCACGTGTTTAGTGGCGGTTATTCTGCCGGATACTACGCATATATGTGGGCAGAAGTGCTTGACTCTGATGCATTCCAGCCTTTCTTAGAAAAAGGATTGTTTGACAAAGAAACTGCAGATTCTTTTAGAGAAAACATTCTATCAAAAGGCAACTCTGTTGATGCAATGACTCTATACAAACAATATAGAGGAGCAGAACCAGATCCTATTTATTTACTAAGAAACAGAGGATTTGTGCAATAATCACAAATTTATTAAATAAAATATTTGCGGGATAGGTTGAAAATCTATCCCGCATTTTTTATATCATACAAAATGTTATCATTAACCTGCTGAGTACAAATCAAATTATAAGATTAGTAATACTAATAATAACTTTAGATATTATCATTTTAAAATTATATGATGATATTGTTTATTAAAAAGATAAAAAAGCTTATATTTGCACGCTAAAATCAGTTTGTACATCTACAAATGTGATTAACAACAAACTATATTCTGCAAAATCAAAAAAATAAAATAAAGTAATACATTAAACAAACGTAATATTGAAATGCAAAACAAAGGATTTATTAAAGTTTTCGCTACAATATTGGCACTTATCAGTTTATACTACTTGTCTTTTACTATTGTAGGACAGCAGTATAATAAGAAAGCAGAACAATATTCTAACGGAAACCTAGAACTAAAGAATCAGTATCTGGATTCACTTTCTACAGAGAAGGTATATTTGGGATACACATTAAAACAAATCCGCGAGAAAGAGATTGGTTTAGGTCTCGACCTCAAGGGAGGTATGAACGTTATAGTTGAAATGGACGTTCATCAGATTCTAACCTCATTAGCCAATACCGATGACCCACAATTTAATGAAGCACTGAAAGAAGCTACCATTCAAAACAGAAAAGGTTCTTCGTCAGACTTTATTACACTTTTCCGTCAGAATTACGAGAAAATAAATCCAAACGGTAAATTAGCTAATATATTCAGCGTTACGATGAGTGACAGAGTTAGCCCATCAGCAACAAACGATGAGGTTGTGGCTGTATTGCGTCAGGAAGTAAAAAGTGCTGCTGACAACTCTTTCAACGTACTTCGTACTCGTATTGACCGTTTTGGTGTTGTAGCACCAAACATTCAACGTTTAGATCAAGCCGAAAGAATTCTTATTGAAATGCCTGGCATTACTGAACCTGAGCGTGTTCGTAATCTTCTACAAGGTAGTGCAAACTTAGAGTTCTGGAAAACTTATAATGTTAACGAATTGGGTTCATACTTTAACGAGGTGAACAGCAAATCAGCAGAATATGTTATGGCCAAGAGAGCTTCAGCTTCAATGGAAATAGAAACTGAAACTGATGATGATTTAGCCACAGACTCAATTGCAACAGAAGTTGAAGAGGTTGTTGAAATTGCAACAAACCTACTAGACGAGGAAACAAAAGTTGAAATCAACAGGAGCTTTGTTGAATACTTTACACAACCATATTTTGCAATGAGCGGTGCGTCAGGTCCAATAGTAGGAACAGCTGCTAAATCAGACACGGCTGCTATTAACCGTATCGTACAAAAATATAAAGATGTTTTCCCTGCTGACGTTCGTTTCAAATGGGGATTCAAACCTATAGATTCAAAAGAAATATATTTTGAGCTATATGCTCTTAAAGGAGATGGAACAAAACGTGGTCCTGCTCTTGATGGTGATGTAGTAACAAATGCCAAGGCTGACCAAGGTCGTACCGGTTCGGCATGGGAAGTGAGCATGACTATGAACTCAGCAGGTGCTAGCCGTTGGGCAAATATTACAGGTGCAGAAAAAGGAAAATCAATTGCTATTGTTTTGGATGGATATGTATACTCTGCTCCAAATGTAAATGACAAGATTGAAGGAGGACGTTCATCAATTTCAGGTAGATTCACTTCAGATGAAGCCGGTGACTTGGAAAACGTGTTGAAATCAGGTAAGATGAGAGCTGGAGTTCGTATCGTACAGGAAGATATAGTAGGTCCTTCATTGGGTCAAGAAGCTATTAAAGATGGTATTTTATCATTTGGAATTGCACTTGTGGTTCTGTTTGCATTTATCTTTTTCCTATATGGCGCAGTCCCGGGAATGGTTACAAACAGTGCACTACTCATAAACTTCTTCTTTACATTAGGTATTTTATCAGCATTCCAAGCTGTTCTTACTTTACCTGGTATTGCGGGTATGATTCTTGCCTTGGGTATGGCAGTTGACGCTAACGTTCTTATTAACGAACGTATCAAGGAAGAGATGCGAAATGGTAAATCATTACGTAAAGCTGTTGAAGACGGATATAAAAATGCATTCTCAGCAATTATCGACTCCAACATAACTACTATTATTACAGCTATCATATTAGCATTGTTCGGTACAGGACCTATCAAAGGTTTTGCTGTTACTTTAATCATAGGTATTTCAGTATCATTCTTAACTGCGGTATTCTTAACTCGTATTGTTTATGAAACTCGTCTGGATAAAGGCAAATGGCTAAACCTTAGCTTTGATACTAATGGCTCAAAAAAGTTATTTAGAGAATATACCTTTGATTTCTTAAAAGGAAGTCGCAGAGTTCTTACAGTTATAGCTGTATTCTTGGTGGTTAGTGTTGCTTCAATATTTGTACTAAAGCTTAATACAGGTATTGACTTTACGGGTGGACGTAACTATATAGTTAGATTTGACCAACCGGTAAAAACAAGTGAAATAGAACAGGCTTTATTACCACACTTTGACGGATCTGCTCAGGTTATCACAATTGGTTCTAGCAATCAGGTTAGAGTCTCAACCAACTTTATGATTGACTCTGAAAGCATAACTGTAGAAGATGATCTTAAAGAAGTAATGGGTGAGGCACTAAAAAGCTATATAGCGCCTGGTAAAACTATTGATGACTATATTCAGAGCTCTCAAAAAGTGGGACCAAGCGTTGCTGAAGACACTCTTAGAAATGCAGTGTTAGCTCTTACGCTGGCATTAATTTTCATGGGTATTTATATTCTTGCAAGATTTAGAAACTGGGCATTCTCAGTAGGTACAGTTGCCGCACTTGCAATAGATACTTTTGCAGTAATTGGTTTATACTCATTACTATGGAAAGTTATGCCATTCTCAATGGAGATTGACCAAACATTTATAGCAGCTATACTTACAATTATCGGTTATTCTATTAATGATAAAGTAGTTGTATTTGACCGTGTTCGTGAGAACTTCACTCTATATCCAAAACGTGATTTACGTCAGTTGTTTAATGATTCAATGAATGCCGTTTTAGCTCGTACAATCAATACAGGATTGAGTACTATTTTAGTTATTCTAGTTATTCTGTTCTTTGGTGGTGATGCAGTTAGAAGCTTCGTATTTGCAATGTTTATTGGTGTTGTTGTTGGTACTATTACCAGTTTATTCTTAGCAACACCGGTTGCATTCTCAATAATGACTAAGCAAAAGGCTAAAAAAGAATTAGAAGCAAAGTAATATAAGGCTTTAAATAGCTTATCAAATAATTAAAAGAGCAAGTTGTGAAAACAATTTGCTCTTTTTTTATTATAACTGTATCATAGTTCTATATATAAATACAACGATCAACCTTTAGTCAATCTATTATTATAATTATAGTAAACGCACTAACTATAAAAGACAGGTTAACAAACTAATAAGTTGTGACAATCTTATTTGGCACAAAAATTGTATAACTCATAGAAACAAAAACCAATAGTTATGAAAAAGATTAAAG
The DNA here is from genome assembly GCA_964535975.1 of uncultured Proteiniphilum sp. Taxonomy (GTDB): domain Bacteria; phylum Bacteroidota; class Bacteroidia; order Bacteroidales; family Dysgonomonadaceae; genus Petrimonas. Next base: position 13,590 of record CAZHWC010000050.1, read on the forward strand.
CACTAATTTCAATTATCTTAATTCTATTTATTTCAATGCAGTATATATCTGCACAAA
>CAZHWC010000050.1:13746-15111 GCA_964535975.1 uncultured Proteiniphilum sp.
TCTGCACAAAGGTAAAGTGGTATATGAAAGATATATGGGAGAATTGGAACCAGATGGCGAACATGCAGTTATGTCAGTAAGCAAAACATTTGCCGGCACACTTGGTGCTATGCTTGTGGAAGAAGGCACATTAGACGAAAACAAAACTGCTGCAGAATATGTGCCTGAACTAAAAAACTCAGCATTTGGTGATGCGACAGTGAGACAAATATTGGATATGACAACATCACTCAGTTACAGTGAGGATTATGCCAACCCTAAAGCTGAAGTGTGGGAATTCTCTTCAGCTGGCAATCCTTTTCCCAAGCCTGAGGGCTATACGGGAGCAAAAAACTTCTATGAATATTTGCAGAAAGTGAAGAAAGACAAGGAACATGGTGTGGCATTTGGATATAAAACCGTAAACACCGATGCCTTGGGATGGATTATTAGCAGACAAACAGGCAAAGGAATACCCGAGCTTTTATCTGAAAAAATATGGAAACCTCTAGGCTGCAAATACGACGCATATTATCAAATAGATGCTTCGGGGATAGCATTCGCCGGGGGTGGACTAAGTGCAAATTTATTAGACTTAGCAAAGTTTGGCGAGATGATTAGAAACAAAGGTTACTTTAATGGCAAACAAATTATCCCCTTAAAAGTGGTTGAAGATATATTTGCTGGAGGAAATAAAGAGGCTTTTGCAAAGGCCGGATATAAAACTCTGGGAGGATGAGTTACAAAAACATGTGGTGGGTAACACACAACGAAAATGGTGCTATAAGTGCCAGGGGCGTACACGGGCAAGCCATATATATAGATCCTGCGGCCGAAATGGTAATTGTAAGACAATCTTCCAACCCGATTGCATCCAATACTGCCAACGATCCTTTTTCATTACCTGCATATCAAGCGGTTGCAGATTATTTAATGAATAAATAAAAAAAGAAATATAATGAGTAAATTAGATTTGTTTGACTTGAAAGGAAAAACTGCCATTATTACAGGTGGAGCCAAAGGTATAGGAAAGGCAACAGCCACCTTGCTTGCTGAGTATGGAGCCAACGTAGTGATTGCTGATATGGATGAAGTTGCGGCATGAGATACTGCAAATGCCATAATATCGAATAATGGAAAAGCAGTTTCGATAAGGTGCAATGTCACAGATGATAATGACTTGTTGCAACTTATAGACTATGCTATTGATAATTTCAAAGAAATTGATATTCTTGTAAACAATGTGGGTATTGGAGGTGGAGGAAGAGAAAATCCTTATGAAATAGATTTGAATCGCTTTAAAAGAGTATTTGAGGCAAACGTATTTAGCACCTGGCGATTGTGCCAATTAGTTGCACCACACATGCAAAAAGGAGGTTATGGCAG
>CAZHWC010000050.1:15211-18955 GCA_964535975.1 uncultured Proteiniphilum sp.
GCTGTTCTTTACTTTGCATCACCAATATCGCAATGGGTAAGCGGACAGACTATTTTTGTGAATGGTGGAGGCGAACAAACCCTCGATTAATAAAATAACTCAAAAAAATAGGGTGAAATCACATCGTGATTCACCCTATTCCTTTATAATAATGTCAAAAAGATATTACTTTACCTCCCATCCTAATGCACTAGCTCCAAGAACGGCAGCATCACTTTCCTTCAATTCAGAAAACAGAAGCTTAACTTTATCCTTATAAATAGTCAATAAGTTTTTATCCATTGCTTCTTTCACAGGCTTCATAATCAAATCACCTGCTCTTGCCAATCCACCAAATAAGATTATTGCTTCGGGGCTTGTAAATGCCACAAAGTCAGCAAAAGCCTCTCCAAGCATTTCACCGGTAAATTGGAAAATTTCTTTAGCCAGTTCATCTCCTGCCATAGCAGCATCAAACACAGCTTTTGAAGATATTTGATCAGTTGGTATGTCTCGAAGAAGAGTTTTAACATCACTTCTCATCTCTAAATACTCGCGTGCAGTACGAGCAACACCTGTTGCTGAAGTATATGCTTCAAGGCATCCGACTCTGCCACATCCGCATTGACGACCAGTTTTGCGACGTACAATTATATGCCCTAACTCACCTGCAAATCCATCGTGACCATAAACAAGCTGACCATTAACAACTACACCACTACCAACACCGGTACCAAGTGTAATAACAATAAAATCTTTCATGCCACGTGCTGCACCATAGGTCATTTCACCAATAGCTGCTGCATTTGCATCGTTAGTGAGAGCTACCGGAATACCTACTCTTTCTTCTAACATTTGAGCAAAAAGGATAACTCCTTTCCAAGGAAGATTAGGTGCAAATTCAATGCTGCCATTGAAATAGTTTCCGTTAGGCGCGCCAACTCCAATACCTTTAATCTGATCTTTGGTTGTTGTCTCATCTATAAGCTCATTAATAAGCTTAGCTAGTTCATCTAAATAAACTTCAACTTCGGCATATTTCGATGTTGACATACTTCCTTGACGTAGTATTTGTCCTCTCTTGTCAACAATACCCACTACTGTGTTGGTACCACCAACGTCTATTCCAATTACATAAGGCTTTTCCATTATTCTCTTTTTTATATTAATTGTTTTAGTTTATTTTATTATGCAAATATACAATTAAATTATTATTCAGGTATATCATTGTTAAATTATTTGACTAGTTATAGTCTGCTCAATTTTCATATTAATAAATATGATTCATTTTATAATTTGTTTCAGAAAAGCTAACAAATAAGATTAAAGAGGATTTTGAACATAGTCCCTAATTACTATTGAAGTCAACTATTTCTATTTCCAAGAGCCATTTAATATATTAATCGTGAAAAAGTAAAATGTTTTACTGTAGTTTAACTGGCTTAACCTCTTATGTAGATACTGCAAGTTAGAATTTAATTGATAAAACTACACATTGCATACTTTACTTAGTAAATTTAATACGCTTTTTAGTGCAAATACACAGTTAAAGCTCCCATAAAACGTCAATAGAGTTCTTATTCGTTAACAATATGGGTGTTTCTTTGATCTATTTGATACATGTATTTAACGAAATGGGCTATTAATTGTGGAAGATGCCATTTGTAGATAGCGAAAGCTGGGATTTTACTAGCAGGATGCCTACTGTAGAGATTTATTTGTACTATCATATTCATTAAATTCTAACTTGCAGTTAAATTCATTAACATTGAGATGGCTTTAAATACAATTAATGTGAATACAGATATCTTTCAGACTAGTTGAATCATGTTATTAAGTTTGTTTTAACTAGCAAACGTGTTTAAATACCACAAATAAGTATTTACAGTTGATATTTTATGCATATAATTCCAGCTTGCAGTATCTACATAATGGTTTTAATTCTGAGAAATTTACTGATTTGCGTATTTTGCGGCCATTTAATATTGTTTCACAAATGATAAAAGATTAAGTACCAGCGAAGAAGATATTTACCAACACTTAGGCACATTTATTTACATAGATTCACAAGGCATAGATTCAGCACTTTTATACCAGATAAAGTTTTGATCAAGCTCAAAAGTGTATTAAAGAACAAAACATGATACGTGGAAATACTCTACAAATAAAAAGAAGATTGTTTCAAAAAAAAAGAGAGAAGCCTATTGTAAGTTGAATAATGAGAATTGAAATTGTATTTAGACGTGAGGTAAACAAACAAAAAGGGGGTGAAATCACATTGTGACACACCCCTTGATAATATTTAAATTGGTATAATGCTTAATATTCTTGCCAACTCTTTATTGCCAAATCATCTTCATCTATAGTGCAAAAAGCAGTAATAAATGCAGATGCCAATCTGGCATTTGTAATTAGAGGAATATTGTGATCAACTGCTGCCCTACGAATTTTATATCCATTAGTCAGCTCTCTCTTGGTCACGTCTTTGGGGATATTAATTACCAAGTCAAATTTCTTGCTGGTAATCATGTCTATTATATTTATATCTCCCTCTTCCTCGTCAGGCCAATTTACACCAGTGGCATTTATTCCATTTTCACTTAAGAACTTTTGCGTTCCATGACTAGCATATAAATCATATCCTTTGCCATGAAGCAGTTTACATGCCTCAAGCAAATCAACTTTTGATTTTACCTCTCCGGATGAAATAAGGATACTCTTCTTTGGATAATGATAACCTACAGAAAGCATAGATTTTAGAATTGCCTCATTAAAATCATCACCGATACAACCAACTTCTCCGGTTGAAGCCATGTCAACTCCAAGAATAGGGTCAAACTTATGAAGACGCGAATATGAGAACTGAGAGGACTTTACTCCAATATGATCTAAATCAAAAGCATTTCCATCAGGCTTATTAAAAGGTGCATCTAATATAACTCTAGTTGCAGTGTCTATAAAATTGCACTTGCTAACCTTAGAAACAAATGGAAACGAGCGAGAAGCACGCAAGTTACATTCGATAACCTTTATTTCATTATTCTTTGCCAAGAATTGTATATTGAATGGTCCGGTGATATTTAATTCTTTAGCTATTTGTCGAGAAATCTTTTTCACACGACGCATAGTTTCGAAGTATATCTTTTGTGCCGGAAATACTAGCGTTGCATCACCTGAGTGCACACCGGCAAACTCAACATGCTCAGAAATTGCATACTCCACAATCTCTCCCGCTTTGGCAACAGCATCCATTTCGATTTCTTTTGCATTTAGCAAAAACTCTGAAACTACAACCGGAAACTCCTTTGAGACTTTTGCTGCCATATCTAAGAAACGATGCATCTGTTCTTTATTGTAAGACACATTCATTGCGGCACCCGACAACACATATGAAGGACGAATCAGGACAGGGAAACCAACCTCATCCACAAAACTATCTACTTCTTCATAGCTTGACAACTCTTTCCATCTAGGTTGGTCTATACCCAACTCATCAAGCATTGCAGAGAATTTGTGACGATTTTCGGCACGGTCAATAGATTGTGCTGAAGTTCCCAAAACCTTAACATCTTGGCGATGTAGCTTCATTGCCATATTATTAGGTATTTGACCTCCCATAGAAACAATCACACCCTTTGGTTGCTCTATATCAGCAACGTCCAGTGTACGCTCAAATGTCAATTCATCAAAATAAAGACGATCGCATACATCATAATCTGTTGAAACTGTTTCGGGATTGTAATTAATCATCACAGACTCATATCC
>CAZHWC010000051.1:0-18925 GCA_964535975.1 uncultured Proteiniphilum sp.
GTATATCAAAACAAAATTAAATATTTAATGTGTAGCATACAATCTTTTTGTCTTTTTTAGATGAATGAATAGCTTATATATTAGTTTTTTATGATTAAATAATTAACTTTGTTGACATTAGAATCTTAGTCATATGGGAACAATATTTTATTAACGAAAAATCAAAAAGAAAATTATTATGAAAATTACAGAGAAGGCGCAACTTTTTATTGATCAAGAAGAGAGATATGGAGCACATAATTACCATCCCCTGCCTGTGGTATTATCACGTGGAATGGGTTGCTATGTTTGGGATGTTGATAATAAAAAATATTATGACTTTCTTTCAGCATATTCAGCAGTAAACCAGGGGCATTGTCATCCTAAAATTGTAGAGGCACTTACTATGCAAGCCGAGACTTTGTGCTTAACCTCAAGAGCGTTCTATAACGATAGCTTAGGGCCATATGAAGAGTTTATGCATAATTACTTTGGATATGACAAGTTGTTACCCATGAACACAGGTGCTGAAGCTGTTGAAACAGCACTAAAGCTCACTCGCAAGTGGGGGTATCTTAAGAAAGGAATACCTGCTAATGAGGCAATTATTATAGCTTGTGAGAGTAATTTTCATGGTCGCACAATCACAATTGTTTCTTTATCTACTGATGAAAATGCACGTGCAGATTATGGACCATATACTCCCGGAATTGAAATAATACCTTACAATAGTATTGAGGCTCTTAAAACCATATTAGAGGAAAAGAGTGATAAAATTGCCGGTTTCCTCGTTGAACCAATTCAAGGTGAGGCAGGTGTATTTGTTCCCGATGAAGGATATTTAAAACAAGCTTATGACTTATGTAAAAAGCACAACGTATTGTTTGTAGCTGACGAAGTACAGACTGGTATTGCTCGTACCGGCAAGTTGCTTTGCTCTGATCATGAAGGTATTCGCCCTGATATTGTTATTCTTGGAAAGGCTATTTCAGGTGGCGTATTACCCGTATCGGCAGTATTGGCTGATGACGATATTATGATGACTATTCAACCAGGACAACATGGTTCTACTTTTGGAGGATTTCCTTTGGCAAATCGCGTGGCAATGGCTGCATTGGAAGTAGTGAGGGATGAGAAGCTTGCAGAAAGAGCAGAATACCTTGGAAAGATCTTCAGAGATGAAATGAAGAAGATTGATAGCCCTTATGTGAAATCGGTGAGAGGAAAAGGGTTGTTAAATGCAGTTGTAATACAACCACATAACGGCAAGGAGGCTTGGGATGTCTGTGTTGAGATGGCAGAAAATGGACTCTTGGCAAAACCAACTCATCAACATATAATTCGTTTCGCGCCACCACTAATCATCACCGAAGAGGAATTGAGGGATGCAATTGAGATTATAAAGAAATCCATTAAGTCGCTAGAATAATTTTAATAGAATTTAATTATGCAAACGACGTCTAAGATATTAATGGTGCGTCCATTTAAATTTGCATTTAATGAAGAGACAGCTCAGAATAATCACTTTCAACAGAAGAGTATAAAGGATGGTGTTGCTGATGCTGCATTAAAAGAATTCGACTCTTTCGTTAATTTGCTTCGTGGAAATGATGTTGATGTAATTGTGGTTCAAGATACACCCGAGCCATGGACTCCCGATTCAATATTTCCAAACAACTGGTTTTCGTCGCATATCAGTGGTGAGTTGGTTTTGTATCCAATGTTTGCCGAAAACAGACGTGCTGAGAGAAAGCCTGCTATGATGAAGCTGTTGCAACGCAAAATGAATCATCCTAAGCTTATAGATCTTACTCATTGGGAAGAAGAGGGAGAGTTTTTGGAGGGTACAGGCAGTATGATTTTTGACAGAGATAAGAACATTGCCTATGCATGTCGTTCGGTTCGGACTTCAGAGAAGGCTCTGCATGATTTTTGTTCAAAGATGAATTATGATTCTGTTGTTTTTGATGCTGTCGATAAAGAAGGAAATCTTATTTATCATACAAATGTAATGATGGAGATTGGTACTCAGGTTGCAATAGTGTGTCTTGAGTCAGTTAAAGATGAAGTTGAACGCAATAGACTAATTACACGTTTAACGGAAACAGGAAAGATAATTGTTGATATAACTCTTGAACAAGTAGGGCATTTTGCCGGTAATATGCTGGAAGTGAAAAGTAGAAGCGGACATCCGATAATGGTAATGTCTGAATCTGCCAGAAAAAGTCTAACTGCCGAGCAGGAACGAACTATTTCTACATACAATAAAATAATATCTGCTGACATAAAAACTATTGAAGCTAATGGCGGAGGATCGGCTCGGTGCATGATTGCAGAAATATTTTATTGATAAGGATTTTTTTATTTTCTTTGCTATCTACTAATCAAAACTAATTATTTAAATCATTTTTATTATGTCATTCAAAACAGAACTAAAAGAATTTTTGATGCGCGGCAGTGTTGTTGACATGGCTGTGGGTATTGTGATTGGCGGTGCATTTGGCAAGATTGTTACATCTTTTGTAAATGATATTCTTATGCCACCAATTGCTGCAATATTGGGTGATGGTCAGTTCAATGAGTTTAGTTTAACTCTGAAGCAAGCAGTAATGGAAGGAGCCGAAGTTGTTAAGCCGGCTGTAACATGGAATTATGGGTCATTTATTCAGACTGTAATTGACTTCCTAATTGTAGGAACATCGATTTTCCTTGTTATTAAAGCTATGAATTCTTTCAAACGTAAAAAAGCAGAAGAACCTGCTGCTCCGGAACCTGCTCCGGAACCAACAAAAGAAGAACTGTTGCTAACTGAGATTCGTGATTTATTGAAAAAGCAATAGCTTATTTATAATAAATATTATAAGGCCATGGCAAATATTTACCATGGCTTTTTTTATAATCTAAATTGATAATTGCTGTTTATTTTGTAATTTTGAAACATAAATTCAATATCTTACGCACGAAATTTAGTCTTAGCTATAAAATTATGTGAAGAATGAAAGACTATTATAATCGTATTTGAATAAAAACATGGGAGTGGTGATTGATACTAATTTTGATAAGCTTTTTATTAAAGTTGCTTTACACGATGATGAACAAGCTTTTAGTGTACTCTTCAACGAGTTCTATCCTGCCTTGTGTATTTTTGCCAATAGAATAATAAACGATTTGGAGAGCTCAGAAGATATTGTTCAAGATTCTTTCTATAAGATATGGAAAAACAGAAAATCTATTGATATCGATTCTTCTTTTAGAAATTTCCTTATAACTACCGTTCGAAATAACTCTCTCGATTTTATTAGAAGAAAAGATTTGTCTAATGCCTTTTTGGAAAAAAACAAACTCAAATTTAATGAGGATAGTTTTAGTACTCCCGAAGTTGTTTATACTTTAAATGAGCTTGAAAAAAAGATTAGTGATGCGCTATCGAAACTCCCCGACAATATTAGACAGGCTTTTGAGATGAGTCGATTTAGGGGAATGACATATAACGAAATTGCAGGCTCTTTGTCATTATCTCCCAAAACAATAGAATCATATATAAGCAAGGCATTGGTTATCCTTCGAGAAAATCTAAAAGATTATCTTGGTATTTTCTTCTTTCTATAAAGTTTTCTTCAAAAATATGAGCAGTTTCTATGCTCAAATGTTAAATATTAGCTTTTTTATTAAAAACATTGCTTTTTGCATAGGGTATTATCATACTTGCTCGTCAAGTATATACAAATGTGAAAAAATATATGTTTGAAGATAAAAAAATAGAATCGCTTATAGAAAACTATAACCTGCAAAAGCAAATAGATGTTGAGGCAGGATGGGAATCACTGAATAAGCGAATAGTAGCTGAAAGACGTCGCAGAATTGTATTTAGCTTTGCAAGAAATGCAGCAGCAGTTTTGTTGCCTTTGTTCTTAATTTACCAATATGCCATAGTTCCAATGTTTAGTGATATTAATGGAGGTGGAGATGGACAAATGATAACTCTGGTTGCCGCTCCGGGCATGATAATTAATACCACTTTGCCAGATGGAAGTGAAGTTTGGATTAACTCTCAAAGCTCGCTAACATACCCCCAATCTTTTTCAAAGAAAGAAAGAAATGTATCGCTTGATGGAGAGGCATATTTTAAAGTTGTGTCTGATAAAAAGCACCGCTTCAATGTAAATCTGACAAATCAATTAACGGTGAGTGCTTTCGGAACAGAATTTAATATTAATTCTTTTTCTAAAGACGATATAAATGAAATCACCCTTGCCAAAGGTAATATTGAAGTAATATTGAAAAATCAAGATAAGAGTCTTTTTTTGAATGTCGATGAAAAGGCCGTTTTTGATAATCAGTTAAATACAATTGAGGTTACTCAGACAGATACATATGTCAATACAGCATGGAAAGATGGAAAGATGGTGTTTCGCAGAGCCAAGTTGGATGAAGTGGCAAAACGTTTAGAGAAGAAGTTCGGAGTTGTAATTAACTTAAAGGATGAAGCGCTCAATGACTATGAATATACCGCCACTTTCACTGATGAACCTTTGGAAGACATTCTTGAACTACTTTCAATGTCGGCTCCTCTTGAGTATTCTATTAAGAAACAAAAGCAATTGGAAGATAGTGGTTACACTAATAAAGAGGTTGAGATAACATTAAAGCGATAAACAACTTAAGATACTAACAAATAACAATAAAGAATAATAAGGAGAATTGCCTATGAACATATAAAAGCCAATAATAAAAATAATAAGGGAGAATGATAAAACACCCTCCCTCCGAAGATAACTTGCATAATCGGAAAATCTCACCTGACCGATTTGCAAAAATATTACTAAACCCAAAATTGAATTTAATAACAATGTAAAAGTATGAATAATAAACTAATGAACCAAAAAGCACTATCTGTTTATGCTTTGATTCAAAAAATACCTATTGCTATGAGAATAACCTTCATGTTAATTTTCGCGATAGTTTTTCAGATGCAGGCTACAAATGCATACTCTCAGAGTAGTAAGATTTCGCTTGATATGAAAAATATATCCGTAGAGAAAGTGCTGCAAACAATTGAAGAGAGATCAGAATACTATTTTCTGTTCAACAGTAAACTTATCGATGTTGATCGGAAAATAGATATTAAAGCTCAAAATGAATCAATCTCATCTGTTCTGGATCGTTTGTTTGATACAGAAAAAGTTAGATATGAAGTAAAGGGTTCGCAAATTATTTTGCAACCTCAGGAAAAAACGAATGTAACTCAACAAGCTCCCAAAAAACAAATTAGAGGGAATGTAGTTGATGAAAGCGGAGAACCAATAATTGGTGCAAACATTATTGAAAGAGGCACTTCCAATGGTACTGTAACTGACTTTGACGGCAACTTTCAACTTCCTGTAGATGAAAATGCTACAATTCAGATTTCCTATCTTGGATATCATGATGAAGTAGTTAATACTAAAGGTAAAACCAGTTTTTCAATAATTCTTAGAGAAGATACTAAGTCTTTAGATGAGATTGTCGTAACAGCTTTGGGTATAAAAAAAGAAGCTAAAGCTTTATCTTATAATGTACAAGAAGTATCTGCCGGAGAAATTGTTGGTGTTAAAGACGCAAACTTTATTAATAGTTTGTCCGGTAAAATAGCCGGTGTATCAATTAATGCCAGTTCGTCAGGTATTGGTGGCGGATCAAAAGTTGTGATGCGTGGTGCTAAATCAATTTCCGGAAACAACAATGCCTTATATGTTATTGATGGTATTCCAATGCCTTCATTAGATACGACACAGCCTTCAGACCACTTTACAGGTATGGGACAGTCGGGAGACGGTGCTTCAATGATAAACCCCGAAGATATTGAAAGTATTTCAGTTCTTAGTGGAGCTGCAGCATCTGCATTATATGGTAGTGATGCCGCTAATGGTGTAATAATGTTGACTACTAAAAAGGGAGATAAAGACAAATTGCGTGTTAGTTATGCAAATAATACCTCTTTCTTCAATCCTTTTGTAACCCCTGAGTTTCAAAATACATATGGTGCATCGTCAGGATCACTTTATAGCTGGGGAGCAAAACTTGGACAACCAAGCAATTATAACCCACTTGACTTTTTCCAAACTGGATATAATGAAACTAACTCTTTGACTATTAGTAATGGTAATGATAAAAACCAGACATTCTTGTCTCTTGCAGCTACAAATGCGGAAGGTATTGTAACTAACAATAATCTGGATCGTTACAATATAACACTGCGTAATACTACTAATATGTTGAATGACAAGATGCGACTTGATTTAAGTGCAAGTTATATGAATGTGAGAGAGCAAAATATGATTTCGCAAGGTCAATATTTTAACCCTATTGTTTCAACATATCTAATGTCGCCAAGCTATAGCCTTGATACTTATAAGCTATTTGAGATGTATGATGAGAGCCGTGGTTTTAAAACACAATATTGGCCATGGGGAAATATGGGACTTGGAATGCAAAATCCATATTGGATTACTCAACGAGATAACTTTATAAACCATAAAAATCGTTTTCTTGTAAGTGGAGGTTTAAGCTATGATATCGTTAAAGGCATTACGCTTGGAGCCAGAGCTAAAATGGACTATACATCTTCTTTAAATGAGAAGAAATATTCTGCTTCAACAGATGCAATATTTGCCGGAAAATATGGAGCTTACTATAAAGCTGATGACCAAACAAGACAAATATATGGGGATGTGATGCTTAATATCGACAAATATTTTGGAGATTTCTCTTTAACAAGTACACTAGGTGCCAGCATTCAGGATATTGATCATCAGTATTATAGTGTAGGAGGAGATCTTAATTCAGTAGCAAACAGTTTTACTCTTAGAAACCTAAATCAGTCAAAAGCAAAATTTGATCAGAATGGTTATCACGATCAAACACAATCTCTTTTTGCTACTGCTCAGGTAGGTTGGAAAAGTAAACTATATGCAGATGTTACAGGACGCATAGATTGGTCGTCAGCATTAGCTTGGACAAATGAAAGCTATGTAGCCTATCCATCTGTTGGTTTGTCTGCAATTTTAACAGATTTGTTGCCAATCAAAAATAACGTATTGTCATTTTTGAAACTAAGAGCTTCGTATAGTGAAGTGGGTAATGCTCCAACAAGATATATTGCTTATCAGACATATCCTTACGAGTCTGGCTCACCTACTATCACATCAACTTATCCCAATACAGATATTAAACCTGAGCGTACGGAAGCATGGGAGCTTGGTTTGCAGTCAAACCTGTGGGGTGACAAGATTTCTTTAAATGCATCTTTATATAAGACTTCAACCTTTAACCAGCTGTTTAATCCAGCCCTTTCTGCATCATCAGGATATACATCCATATTTATTAATGGTGGTCAGGTAGATAATAAAGGTATTGAATTAAGCCTGACATTAAATCAGCCTCTTGGCCCTGTTGATTGGAGCTCAACATATACTTATACCCTTAACAGGAATAAAATTGTTAAGCTGTTAAATCCTACAATGTTGGCAAACGGTATAATGGTTGAACAGGATGTTCTTGATTTAGGAGGTATTGGAAACGTAATGTCTCGTCTGACAGAAGGGGGTTCAATTGGAGACTTGTATGTTACAGCTCTTAGAACCGATGAACATGGATACATTGATGTGGATTATGTAAATAATACTGTTGCCATTGATGGGAATGCAGGAGAGAGAAAAGATGGATGGATTTATGCCGGAAACTCACAAGCTAAGTATACAATGGGATGGCGTAACTCATTTAGCTGGAATGGATTGTCTCTTGGATTTTTGATTAATGCCAGAGTTGGGGGTGTTGGAGTATCAATGACACAAGCACTTATGGACTCTTTTGGAACTTCTAAAGCTTCAGCTGATGCACGCGATGCAGGCGGTGTAGTGATAAACGGACACTTGGTTCCGGCAGCGCAGAAATACTATCAAACGGTAGGTACCGGTGCAGGATCAATGTATGTATACAGTGCAACTAATGTGCGTCTGGGTGAGGTTACCTTAGGATATGATATTCCTGTTAATAAGGTGATGCCTTGGGTAAATAGTATGAATGTTTCATTAATTGGTCGTAATCTAATTATGTTTTACAACAAGGCACCTTATGACCCCGAGCTCACTGCCAGTACCGGAACACACTTTAGTGGAATGGATTATTTTATGATGCCAAGCTTGCGTAATCTTGGTTTCTCGGTTAAATTAAACTTCTAATGAGATTTTATTATGAAACAATTATTGTTAAGAAATATATTATTTATCAGTGCTATATTTATTGTTGCTCTGTCCTTATCCTCATGCACTGATCAATTTGAGAAGTGGAATATTAATCCCAATGAGGTAACACCAGAACAAATGGAGCAAGACAACCTGAATACAGGTGCTTACTTTACTCAGATGGAGAGGGGCGTGTTTATTGTTGGAAAAGACTTAGGTGGAGAATATCAAATCACCCAAATGTTGACAGGTGATATTTTTGCCAGCTATATTGCAAACATTAATACATATAGCTACACAACTTATCACAATGATCATTATGCTCTTTATAAAGATTGGTATAATGCACCTTTTAATGATGCATATAAATACATTATGCAGCCATGGAAATCTATTGTCGATGTAACAACCGCTGAGTCTCCATCAAGAGCAATGGCTACTGTTGTAAAGGTTTTAGGAATGAGTCGCATTACAGACATGTATGGACCAATCCCTTACAGTAAATTTGGAACTTCCACTCAGGTTGAATATGACAGCCAGAAAGATGTTTACTATAAGTTCTTTGAGGAATTGGATGAAGCAATTGAGGTTCTGACATCTTATAGTAACAGCAATTCGGCCAGATATATGGAAGAGTATGACTATATATTTAGCGGTAATATAAGCAAGTGGATTAAGTTTGCTAATACTCTCAGACTTCGTTTGGCTATGAGAATTTCTTTCGCAGACAGTTCAAAAGCCCAGACTGAAATAGCTGCTGCGATTAATCATAGTTATGGATTAATGTCTTCGTCTGATGATTCTGCAATATTACATCAAACTACTTCATTTACATTTACCAATCCTATTTGGGAGGTGAGCGAAAGTTTCCAGGATATGCGTATGGGAGCAACTATGGATTGCTATCTCAACGGTTATAATGATCCACGTATTTCTGCATATTTCAGAACTGCAACAAAAGATGGAAAATATCGCGGAGTTAGAAATGGTATGACCAATTTGTCTAAAGAATCATATGTGGCTGCTGCCTCAGGTCTCAATTTTGAAACTAATAGCGATCTTCAATGGATGGATGCTTCAGAAGCATATTTCCTTCAGGCAGAAGCTAAGCTCAGGTTTGATATTGGTGCAGAAACAGTTAAGGACTATTACGAGCAGGGAATACGTACTTCTTTTGCCTCTAAAGGTGCCACTGGAGTAGATAGTTATATCGCAAATAATACAAATTTGCCTTTGACAACCTATACAAATCCTGTAAATAATCAAAATACAAATGTAAGTGCCAACTTGTCTAATATGACTATTGCTTGGGAAGAAAGTGTTACACTTGAGAAAAAGCTTGAACGTATTATGATTCAGAAATGGATAGCTCTTTTCCCTGATGGACAGGAAGCTTGGAGTGAAATGCGCAGAACAGGTTATCCCGGATTTGTAAGGATTAACTCGTATAGCTATACCACAGAGGTTCCAAGTGGTGAGATTATTAGCCGCCTTAAGTTCCCAACAACAGAGTATTCCAACAATAGCCAAAATACTCAAAATGCTGTATCCTTATTGGGTGGTTCTGATATTGCAGGAACAAAATTATGGTGGGATGTTAGATAGAGTATGTTGTTAATATTTTAATTAAAAAAAACCGAATAATGAAGACTATAAAATATTTATTATTATCCCTGTTATTAGCACTTGTGGCAATATCTTGTGATACTGATATTGATGCAAAGGATATTCAGAATCCTTACACATATAGTGATTTATACTATCAAAACTTGAGAGATTATAAAGCAAGCGATCATCCTATATCCTTTGGCTGGTTTGCTCAGTATGGAGCACAAAACTCCATGGCTGTTCGATTTATGGGATTGCCTGATAGCTTAGATATCTGTTCTTTATGGGGTGGAATACCTGCTAAAGAAAACAAGGAAATCTGGGAGGAGATACGTTTCGTGCAAAAGATTAAAGGTACTAAAATGCTCGCTGTGGCAATCACACGCATTGATGCTGAGACTGATGAGAAAGATTTTAAACAGGCATATCTGGCAGCTAAACAGTTGCCCTCAGGAGAAGAAAGAGATGCAGCCATACTAAAATCTATTGAGATGTATGCAGAGTTTTTCCTGGATCAGGTATTTGAAAATGACTTGGACGGATTTGATGCCGACTATGAACCGGAAGGAGACTTCTTAAGTGGAAACTATTTTATTCACTTTATGCGACATCTAGCAAAATATATGGGCCCAAATCCTGATATAACTAAAGAAGAGAGGTTACAGCTTATTCAGGAACGATACGGAAAAGATGTTACCGATACTGATAAGTTACTTTGTGTGGATGCTCCAGGGGACCCATCATCAGCATTGTATAGTATATGTGATTATTATTTTAAACAGGCATATGGAGGAGGAGCAAGTAGCAGCTGGCCAAGTGAAAAAGTTGTTTATTGCTCTAATATGGGTGACAACTGGCAGGGCACTATGGCAGCTATGTATAACCATGCAAAATATGTTCCTGCCAATGGCAAGAAAGGCGGATTTGGAGCTTTCTTTATTCATCGTGACTATAATGTACATGAGAATAATACCAGTCCCTATAAGCGATTCAGAGAGTGTATTCAGATACAAAACCCTGCGGTACATTAATAAAATAAATTTAATCATATGAAAATGAAAAAGAATATATTATATGTAAGCATGCTGGTTATTTTTATGATAAGCATAGTTGCTTGCAGTGATGAGAAAGAATATGATTTCCCCGGTGATCCATATAACAGAGTGTATATGAATGACAATTCCGGCTCTTACAAAATTGTGCAAACTCCAATTAGTACGGTAAGTAATTTGAGTTATGAGACAATTGTTAAGTGTACACAAAAGCCTTCGGAGATAATTAAGGTAAAAGTTGAAGTTGATAACTCAATGATTGGTGCTTATAATGAAAAGAATGGCACTAATTATGAAGCTCTTCCATCATCAGCTCTTTTGTTTGAAAACTCTGAAATGAATATATTAGCAGGAGATATGCAATCTGAAGATACGCTTCGTCTTAGATTGACAGAGGACGAATCTGTGCTTAAAACTCTAAATAGTCAGGATGGGTATATAATTCCTTTAAGACTTACTAAAACAGAAGGAGGAAACTCTCAGATAAGCACAAATATTTATTATTCTTATATTAGGATTACTGTAACTGAAGATAATATCAATCATGATGCAACAGTAGGTGATATTAAAGGAACTTTGGTTGAAGATCAAACAGGTTGGTCAGCAACTACTAATGCTACTGTGTATAGTTACTATCAGCCACTTACATATCTATTTACAACTGCAACATCATCATATTGTTATCTCTATGGCGTTCCTGTTATCCAATTAGATATAGATATGGGAAAACCATACACATTTGATGGAGTTCGACTTCAACGAAGTTCCGGGACTAATTCTTTTGCCAGTGGTATGATAATTTATACCAGCGATGATGGCATTTCATGGAAATCAGTGGGTACGCTTACTAAAGCTTCAACTTTTGTTGCTTTTTATGCACCTATTACTTCTCGCTATATTAGAATTACTAAAAGTTCTGGTACTACTTCTAATACAACCTTGTATGCCTCTATATTTAATGTTTATGCAAAATAATTTTAATAAGATATGAAAAGATATATATTATACATATTAGTTTTATCTCTATATTTGGGGTCTTGTAGTAATGGTCCTGATTTTGGAGATGCCGTATATATGACAGGAACACTTACTTCATCGAATGTGAAGTTCCTGGTTGATGGTGAGTCAAGTATTGGATTAACTGTTTCATCTACAACAAAAGCCTCTTCTGATGTAAAGGTTTCTTTAAAAGCAGCTCCTGAATTATTGGATGCTTTTAATAAATCTACAGACCGAAATACAAAACTTCCACCTGAAGGAAGCTATACGATAGAGGGTTCTGAAGTGATAATCTCAGTAGGCAAGTCTCAGTCATCTGCATTAAAGATTAGTGCATACTCTGATATGCTTGAAGAAGGAGTTTCTTACTGTTTGCCTATCTCAATAAGCTCCTTGGAAGGTGGCGATCTTAATGTTTTGGAGACTTCAAGAACGGCCTATGTAATGCTTACAAAGGTGATAACAATTAAAGCGGCTAACTTAGCTCGTAACAACTGTTTTGATATCCCTTCATTTGGAGGTGAGGACAGCCCCGTGAAAGCGCTTGGACAAATGACTTTGGAAATGAAGGTATTGCCTGTTTCCTTTCCAACAACACCATCAAGTGCAAATGGCATTAGTTCATTGGTAGGATGCGAAGAGAACTTCTTATTTAGATTCGGAGACGGTGCAGGTAATCCGACTAACAAGTTGCAATTGGCCAAAGGTTCGATTGGAACGGCATTTCATCCAGACCAAAAAGACCATTATGAGTCTTGGACTGAGAAACAATTTGATACAGGACATTGGTTGCACTTTGCGGCAGTATATGATGGTCAATATATGCGTGTATATTTAGATGGCGAGCAAATTCACTTTGTGGAGACAAAGAATGGCGGAACAATTAATTTGAGTATGGCTTATGACGGTCATACCTGGAATGACACATTTGCGATTGGTCGTTCGGTAGGCTATCAACGTTTCTTTAATGGATATATTAGTGAGTGTCGTGTTTGGAATGTTGCACGTACTACAGCAGAGCTAGAAGATGGTATCTGTTATGTAGACCCAACAAGCGAAGGACTTATCTCTTATTGGCGTTTTGATGGAGAGTTGCAAGACGATGGAACAGTATTGGATATGACCGGACATGGTCACAATGCAAAACCATACAGAACGGTACAATGGGTAGATAATCAGAAGTGTCCATTCTAAAATTGGTGAAATAATAATTCGTAATAGTTCGCCTTATACTTCATAAACCAGGGGTTAAGGCGGACTATTTTTTTTAAATAATAAAATAATTTAAGATGGTTTCAAGAAATTACTTTTTGATTAATTTGCTGGGAATGCTACTAGTGAGCAGCACCTTATTTGCTCAGAAGCAACAAACCCCTGCCTACAAGAACCCTGCTTTAAGTAGTCATGAAAGGACTATTGACCTATTGAGTCAAATGACATTGGCCGAGAAGGTTGGTCAGCTAAGATGTCCTTTGGGTTGGGAGATGTATGAAAAAAATGGAGCTGAGGTGAGTCACTCGGATAAGTTCGAAGAGTTGATAGACAACCAACACATAGGGATGCTGTGGGCTACATACAGAGCCGATCCATGGACTCAAAAGACATTGCTTAACGGTCTTAACCCTGAGCTGGCTGCTGAGGCGGGAAATGCCTTGCAACGCTATGCAATTGAAAACTCTAGATTAGGGATACCCGTTTTCTTGGCAGAAGAGGCGCCTCATGGACATATGGCAATTGGTGCAACCGTTTTTCCTACAGGAATAGGACAAGCATCCACCTGGAATCCTGAATTACTGGAACAGATGGCGTCGGTCATTTCAAAGGAGGTGCGATTGCAGGGAGGGCATATTAGCTATGGGCCTGTGATAGATATATCACGAGATCCTCGCTGGTCGAGAGTAGAAGAGAGCTACGGCGAAGACCATGTGTTGAGCGCATATCTGGGAGCAGCCGTTTCAAGAGGAAATGGTGCGGGAGCGTTAGACAAAGAATATAGCACAATTACAACTCTTAAACACTTTATAGCCTACGGAATACCCGAAGGCGGACATAATGGCAATTCTGCTATCGTGGGAAAAAGAGAGATACAAGAGGTTTTTCTGCCACCTTTCAAAGCTGCAATTGATGCAGGTGCATTATCCATAATGACGGCATATAACTCAATAGACGGCATTCCTTGTACTTCAAACAAAGAATTGCTGACCGGAGTTTTGCGTGATGATTGGGGCTTTAGGGGGTTTGTGGTATCAGACTTGATAAGTATAGACGGGCTGATGGGAAATCATCGTGTAGCCAAAAATCTTGAAGATGCAGCACTGTTGGCAATTAATGCCGGTGTTGATGTGGATTTGGGAGGAAATGCATATGCACTCTTAGAACAATCAGGCAATAACAATAAAGTTGATATTGCCGCATTAGATACAGCTGTTTACAGAGTGTTGAAGCTAAAGTTTGATATGGGATTGTTTGATAATCCGTATGTTGACCCAAAGAAAGCAAAAGAAAATATAAGAACAGAAGAGCACGTTGCCCTTGCACGTCGTGTAGCGCAAGAGTCAATAGTGTTATTGAAAAATAAAGAAAACATACTTCCACTTGACAAAAATATTAAAGTAGCAGTTGTAGGACCCAACGCAGATAATCAGTACAACATGCTTGGTGACTACACCGCACCTCAAGAAGATGGAGTTGTGAATACAGTTTTGGATGGCATCATGTCAAAATTAAAAGCATCAAATGTTGAGTATGTAAAAGGATGTGCCATACGTGATACATTGGATGTGGATATCGATAAAGCTGTAGAGGCTGCCAATCGATCGGATGTTGCAATCGTAGTTGTAGGAGGTTCCAGTGCAAGAGACTTTAAGACTGACTATCTTGAAACCGGTGCAGCTATTGCCTCTTCAAACTCAGTTAGCGATATGGAAAGTGGTGAAGGGTTTGACAGAGCCACATTAGATTTGATGGGTAAGCAGCTGGATCTGCTGAAAGCTGTTAAAAGCACAGGCAAGCCTGTAATTGTTGTTTATATCCAGGGAAGACCCCTAAATATGAACTGGGCTGACGAGAATGCTAATGCTCTGATTACTGCATGGTATCCGGGACAAGAAGGCGGTAATGCTATTGCTGATGTGTTGTTTGGGGACTATAACCCTGCAGGAAGGCTGCCTATTTCTGTGCCAAGACATGAGGGACAATTGCCCGTTTATTACAATAAGAAAAATCCGCGTGGTGGTGATTATGTAGAGATGTCATCTGATCCACTATATTCATTTGGTTATGGATTGAGTTATACACAATTTGAATACTCTGATATAAAGATTGAAGAAAATGGCAATGACTCGTTTGAGGTTTCTTTTAAACTAAAAAATAGTGGCGCAACAAAAGGCGATGAAGTTGTTCAGATGTATATAAGAGATGAGGTGGCTTCTGTGGTTCAACCCGGCAGACAGCTTGCAAACTTCAAGCGCATACATCTTGCACCCGGTGAGGAGGCAGTTGTTAAGCTCCCAATAAGTGCAGACGACTTGTCAATAATCAACCATAATTATGAACAGGTAGTTGAGCCCGGTGTGTTCACCATAATGATTGGCTCATCGTCCAATGATATAAAGCTTAGAGAGCAAATAGAGGTGAAATGATGAAAAGTAATAAATTATACTCTTTAATACTTTTGGTGATAGCTGTTGCATTTTCTCTTTCATTAAATGCGCAAGAATGTGAATGGAAAGATGGAGTAGTATCTGACAGTTTTATATTCGATCCCGGATATATCCCATCAGTACATGCATCTACAATAGCTGAAACACCATCGGGGCTAGTTGTTGCTTTTTTTGGAGGACAATACGAAGGTGCCCCTGATGTTGGTATTTATGTAAGCAAAAGCAATAAAGAAGGTTGGACAAAGCCGGTTAAAGTGGCAGAAGGAACGATGGATGGAGATAGGCGCAAAGCGTGTTATAATCCGGTCTTATTTAGATATCCCGATGGAGAACTTAGTCTTTTTTATAAGATTGGAAAGAATGTGCAGGATTGGAAAGGATATCTTATTCGTTCTGTGGATGATGGGCAAACATGGTCGCAGCCCGAAACCTTACCTGATGGCTTTCTGGGCCCAATCAAAAACAAACCTGAGCTTATTGGTGATAAATTAATCTGTCCAAGCAGCACAGAGGATAATGGTTGGCAAGTTCATTTCGAGTTTACCGAAGACAGAGGTAAAACATGGCGCAAAACAGAGCCCGTCAACAGTAAACCATGGAATATTATTCAGCCTAGCATAATCAAGCTAAAGAATGGAGACTTGCAGGTTATATGCCGTTCTCAGGATGAACATCTTATTTCATCATTTTCCTCAGATGAGGGAGAGACCTGGAGCGATCCTGTTTCCTTGTATGTTCCGAATAATAACTCCGGCACAGATGCTGTTACTCTTTCAGACGGAAGACACCTGCTGATATACAATCACGTGAAGGCAAAACAAAGTGCTTATGTTGATAAAGCAAGAACTCCATTGAACTTAGCCGTGTCAGATGATGGAATAACCTGGAGAGCTTCTGCTATTTTGGAAGATTCATCGATAGGAGAATACTCATACCCCTCAATAATTCAAGGCGATGATGGTAGTGTGCATATTGTATATACCTGGAGGCGGAAGAATATTAGATATGTAAAGGTTGATCCTTTTAAATTAATTGCTAAGCCTTTTGTAAATGGCAAATGGCCTGAGTAACAAATAATCTATTTTATTGATAATATTATGAATGTTTATAAATATATACGCTCAATAAGTTCAGGCATTTTTGGTCTTATGCTGTTTTTTGGTGTATCGTGCCAGGTGCATGAGCAGGTGCAAGAGATAAGTCTTACTAAGTATGTCAATCCATATATAGGATCTGGTGAGCATGGACATGTGTTTGTTGGCGCCAATGTGCCTTATGGGTTCGTTCAGCTGGGGCCAACTCAGTTCTCCGAGGGATGGGATTGGTGTTCCGGGTATCATTATTCCGACTCAACAATAATTGGTTTTGGACATCAGCACCTTAGCGGCACCGGGATAGGCGATTTGGGAGATATATCGCTCATGCCCGTAATAGGCGAAGTTAAAACAACAAGAGGAACACTGCCGAATCAAGAGAGCGGTATTTACTCATATTTTTCTCGTGATAATGAATTTGTAGCCCCCGGATATTACTCGGTACTTCTAGACCGTTTTAATATTGGTGTAGAGCTTACAGCATCCAATCGTGTGGGATTTCATAAGTACTCATTTCCCGAAACCGATGATGCCCGTGTCATAATCGATCTTGAGCATGGTATTGGATGGGATACTCCCGTTGAGGGATATATCACACAGATAAATGATACAACCATTGCAGGCTATAGGAAATCTTCCGGTTGGGCTAAAAGACAGGAAGTTTACTTCACAGCTGTTTTCTCAAAGCCAATGTACTCTTTTATTGTGTCAGACAGCACAGTGAAAAAAGAATCTAACTCTTTGGTGGCACGCCGGGTGTATGGACAAGCAATATTTAATATGCCAAAAGATGAGGAGCTGCTGGTTAAAGTTGCACTATCGCCGGTAAGTATTGATAATGCAGCAGAGAATATGAGACATGAAATTCCCGGTTGGGATTTTGACAAAGCTGTAGCCGATGCTGATGGCACATGGAACAGAGAGCTCAACAGAGTTTTGATAGAAACAAATGATGAGATAACAAAAGAGGTGTTTTATACTTCACTCTATCACACAATGTTTTTCCCGGCAATATCACACGATGTTAATGGAGATTACAGAGGTGCTGATGGCAAAGTGCATAACGATGCTTCTTTCACAAATATGACAGTGTTGTCGCTTTGGGATACCTATAGAGCAGCCTTTCCGTTAATTAGTATTACAAACCCCGAATTGTCGAAGAATCTTGCCGGCACAATGCTTAATATTTATAAGCAGCAAGGCAAATTACCCGTGTGGCACCTGATGGGTAATGAAACTGACATTATGGTTGGAAATCCGGGTGTTTGTATAATGGCAGACTTCCTGCTTAAGGGGGTTGAAATGGATCGAGATTTGGCTTATGAGGCTATGAAAGTGTCGTCAATGCTTGATGACAGAGGCATGAAGCAACTAAAGGAGTATGGCTATGTTCCATTTGACAAAGACAATACATACGAAACTGTGGCAAAAGGTCTGGAGTTTGCAATTTCTGATTGGAGTGTATCTCAGGTAGCCAAACTATTTGGCAATGATGATGACTACAATTACTTTTTGAACAGAAGCAAGTCATACAAGCACTATTTCGACCACAACACAAACTTTATGAGAGGTATCTCCTCTGAGGGTGCCTTCAGAGAGCCTTTCAATCCTTTCAGATCGGTTCATATGCGCGATGATTATACCGAGGGAAATGCATGGCAATATACATGGCTTGTGCCACACGATGTGGATGGGTTAGTGGATCTGTTTGGAGGTAAGGAGCCTTTCATTGAAAAATTAGACTCTCTCTTTGTGGTTGAGGGTGATATTGGCGATGAGTCAAATGATATTACCGGGCTGATAGGTCAGTATGCACATGGCAACGAGCCCAGCCATCATGTGGTGTATCTATACTCTATGTTGGGGCAAAGATGGAAAACCGCTGATAAAGTTCGTGAAATAAATTCATCATTCTATACCAACAAGCCCGAAGGTATTTGTGGTAATGAAGATGTGGGGCAGATGTCTGCCTGGTATATTATGTCTGCATTAGGATTTTATCAGGTGAAGCCCGCAGGAGGCGAATATGTTTTGGGAAGTCCTATCATTGATAAAGCTACCATCAATATAGATAATGACACCCAATTCACAATCATCGTCAAAAACAATAGTCCGCAGAATAAGTATATCCAAAGTGTTAAGCTAAATGGTGCCGGTTATGATATCTCGCACATTAATCACTCAGATATAGTTAAGGGTGGAACTCTTGAAATCGAAATGGGTAGTAATCCTATGTGATAACTCGCATTATATACAGTAATTAATTTATTTATTAGCGAAGCCGTCTCAATAGTATTGGGGCGGCTTTT
>CAZHWC010000052.1:0-5825 GCA_964535975.1 uncultured Proteiniphilum sp.
CGAGGGGTAGGCTGCTAAAGAGTGATGGTGACATCATTTCGTAGATAAATGACAAACACTTAATTTATTTAGGTACAGAACCCGGCTTATAGACCTACTACTTTTTATACTTGTTTATTATGGCATTAAAAAAAAGAAAGTCACAACACCTTAACGATGAGGACAGAGAAAGGCCAGGAATTATCAAGAGGATAAACCTTAAAGTGAAGGAGTGGATTCACTTCCTTACATACGATATATGGCGCTTAAATCCTGAGAACTTTTCGGGAAAGAAAAACATATTTCACAATATTCTTAAAGTAATAATGCTTACAGTGCGCGGAGTGCAAGAGCAAGACCTCAGTGCCAGTTCGCGTTCACTTACCTATCGCACCATCCTTTCCATTGTGCCAATGCTGGCAGTAATGTTTGCTATTGCTCGCGGATTTGGATTCGAAAATATTGTGGAGAGTCAAATATTCAACTTTTTCAATAATAATGACTTTGAGGTTGCTGCCCCAATGAATGTAGATTCGCCCGGTGCAAATATGGCTATGCCTCACAATCTCGACAGCCTGATGCATAGCAACACCACTGTTGCGTCTGATTCGCTGATGCAGCAAAATACCACCTTCACGATTGAGACATTGGTCACTTTTGTAAACAACTCGCTTGAACATGCCAAGGGGGGTGTATTTGCCGGGGTGGGTGTCGCTTTGTTGTTATATACTATTGTGTTGCTGTTTACCGATATCGAAAACAGTTTCAACAGAATATGGGGAATAAAGAAGGGCAGACCGCTACATCGACGCATTGTCGATTACTTTGCCCTAATGCTTATACTGCCATTATTTGTCATTATTAATTACAGCCTCACAGCTATTGTGCAGGCCTCTGCCGATTCACTGGATCAGTACACGCATATTGTTACGCCTGTGATGGCGCAAGTCATAAATATTCTGCCATATGTGGTTATGATTGTGTCCATGACTCTATTGTATAAGCTTATGCCTAATCTCAAGGTTAAGTTTATCAGTGCACTTATTGGTGGTGTGATAGGGGGTATTGCTTTGCAATTATTCCAGATGATTTATCTTGAAGGACAGCTTTGGATTTCTAAGTACAATGCCATTTACGGGGCTTTTGCCGCACTTCCTCTTTTATTATTGTGGACTCAGGTTTCGTGGTTTATAGTTTTAATAGGTGCTGAAATATCTTTTGCTGCGCAAAATGTTCAGCAGTTCTCATTCGACAGAGAGACAAAAAATATTACACGCCGCTACCGCGATTTCTTCACAATTCTTATAGCATCAGTTATTGTAAGACGATTTGCAGAGAATAGGGTGCCTCTTTCGGCTTCTCAAATATCGCTTAAGTGTCAGGTGCCAATCAAGCTCACGAATGATATTATTGATGAGTTGATAAAAATGGATATGGTATTGCCTACGCCCATGCCTGATGATGAAAGAGTGATGGCATTTCAACCTGCATACGATATAAATCATATGTCGGTAGGCTCTTTGATGGATCTTATAGATAATAATGGAACGGAGGATTTTCAGATTGATCCGGAGAGTGATTTTGCGCCGCACTGGAATATATTACTCGAAACAAGAATGTCGGCATACGAGCGTGCAAAAGATGTGATGTTGATGGATTTGTAATCTCTCAAACGCTTTTTGCCAATGCCAGATCTTCGCTGTTATATCGGGCAGCTATATTGCTAATTGCTCTTGAGTCCTCACCACAAAACTTATCCAGCAATGCCCAGAACCTTTCGCTGTGGTTCATCTCGACTATGTGTGCCAATTCGTGCAAAATCACATAGTTAATAAGATTGTCGGGTAGCAACATCAGATAGTGAGAAAGGTTAATATTGCCACTCTGAGAACAGCTTCCCCATCTGCTTTTGCTGCTGCTTATCTTCACTTGCTTTACTTTTAGATTAAGTTTTTTGGCATAGTTCAATGTTCGCGGAATTAATACTCTTTTCGCCTCGCGGCTTAATATTCTGTTTATAGCCGCAATCATATCTTTCTGCACCGAGCTGTCGTCAATGTCCACCGAGTTTGAAACCAGCACTGTAGCCGCTTCTTTGGTTATACTTGCCGCAATGTATTTAAACTTGTCGCTTCGTTTCACAACAATTGGCACCGTGCTTGTTTTAATTATTGTGTCTTCATCAATAAACTTTACTGGTTTTGGGACACTCACTTTCCTAAGTCTGGGGCGCATCTCTTCCAATACCTCTTCAAACTTTTTAATATCGAAATTAGACGGAAGTGTAAAAAGAAAATGATCATCCTTGCGACGTGCTATTATCCTTTTTGCACGTGCATTAAATCTTATAACAATTGTGCCAAGCTCTTTATCCTCAAAAACCATATATATAATGTAGTAAAACTTTGTTTGATAGTGCAAAATAACAAAAACAATTCGAATAATATAGATACCTTTGCAAATCATATTTCAAACAATAAACTCCAACTAAATAATCATATGCAAAAAATAGAGCTTCTGTCGCCTGCCAAAAACTTAGAGACGGGTATAGCAGCTATCAATCATGGTGCTGATGCGGTGTATATTGGTTCTCCACTTTTTAGTGCGCGAGCTGCTGCAGGAAACAGCATTGAGGATATAGAAAACTTGGCAAAGTATGCCCATCAATATGGCAGCAAGGTGCTGGTGGCATTAAATACAGTACTTACAGACCAACAGTTGCCGGTTGCCCAAAAGCTAATAAAGCAGATATACGAAGCGGGAGCCGATGCGCTTATTGTGCAGGATATGGGAGTTTTGCAACTTGATATTCCGCCAATAGCTCTTCACGCAAGCACGCAGGCAGACAACAGAACTGTTGAGAAGGTGAAATTTTTGCAGGATGTGGGATTTTCAAGAGTTGTTCTTGCTCGTGAGCTCACACTTAAACAGATAAAGAGAATAAAGCAAAATACCGATGTGGAGTTGGAGGTGTTTATTCACGGTGCTTTATGCGTTAGCTACAGCGGCCAGTGCTATATTAGCCATGCTATGACCGGAAGAAGCGCAAACCGAGGAGAGTGCTCTCAATATTGCCGATTGCCATATAATCTCACAGACTCAACCGGAAGAGAACTTGTTAAAAACAAGCATTTGTTGTCGCTCAAAGATTTGGATATGTCCGATCACCTTGAGGAGCTGATTGATGCCGGAGTGTCAACTCTTAAGATTGAGGGAAGACTTAAGAGTACTGAATATGTGAAGAATATCACATCATTATACAGGCAAAAGCTGGATGCAATATTAGAAAACAGACCCGATGTGAAGCGTGCTTCGTTAGGACGCACTAAGATATTCTTTACCCCCAATCCCGAAAAGTCCTTCAGGCGAAATGCCACTGACTATTTTATTGGCGGCCGAAAATGGAATGTGAAGCCGGAGGACAGAGACGAAAACTTTGGACTTTCGCAATTAGATACCCCAAAGTCGCTTGGCGAAAGAATTGGGCGACTAGTGGCAGCAAACAGAAACTATGTGGATATTGCTACAGAAATTGATGTAAACAATGGCGACGGACTTTGCTTCCTTAATAATGAGGGAGTGCTGTCGGGCTTTAGAGTCAACCGTGCCGAGAGACTTAATAAAGTTAGGGTGAGGGTGTTTCCGGCAGAAATGATTGATATGGCAAAGGATGCTGTGATATTCAGAAATCAGGATCATGAGTTTGATAAAATCCTTGCAGGCAAAACTTCCGAACGCAAGATATCGCTTGACATTTTATTCTCTGAAACGGACAACGGTTTTGCAATTCAGTTAAAAGATGAGGCGGGAGTAATGGTGTCTGTTGACTTTGAAGCAGAGAAGCAAGAAGCCAAAAACAAAGAAATGGCAAATAGAAATATTGTTGGTCAGTTATCCAAACTTGGCAACACGATATATGAAGCGAGTGGGGTGGAGCTTGATACCCGTGGCGATTGGTTTATTCCGGCGGGTCAGCTTAACGAGTGGCGACGCATGGCAATAGAACAGTTGGATGAGAAAAGAGCAAAGGACTACAAACGTCCACAAAGACGCGAGCAAACAGGCACTCCTCAGTTTCCCGAAACAAAACTTTCTTATCTTGGTAATGTTATAAACCAAAAGGCAGAATCATTCTACAAGCAGTTTGGTGTTGAAGAGATTATGCCCGGCTTCGAGGCAAAGGCCGACCCCAATGTTCCGCTCATGTATTGTAAATATTGCATTAAGCACGCTATGGGCTGGTGCCCCAGAGAGGGACACGAAGCCAACTTTGTGGAGCCGCTATATCTTGAGCATAAAGATGAGAAGTTTAGGCTCGAATTTGATTGTAAAAAGTGTGAAATGCTTGTGCTTAAGGCATAAGGCTCACTCTCACCTTTTTCTTCTTAAGTCTTGTATTATTGGTTTTTGAGACAAGTGTTGCAGCTATTTCCGAGTGAACTCCCACGTAGGTGCAATCTTGTTTCACCTCAATAATTCCTAATTGCTCTTTCTTAATACCACCCTGTTTCATAAACAAACCGGCAACATCACCTTTCGATATTTTGTCTCTTCTGCCTCCTGTTATATAAAGTGTTTTCCACTTCACTTCAGGTGTTGAGCTGTATTTGCTTTGTTGCTCAATAGTCAATTCCTCATGCACAGCTTCCTTTATAAATTCGGGTAGCTCTTCATCTTCCCACTGCAAAATGTATGCACTTCCATTTCGATTCATACGTGCAGTTCGTCCATTGCGATGAATAAACTCCTTCTCATGTGGCGGCAGATGATAATGCAGAATAAACTCTATCTCAGGAACATCAAGTCCGCGTGCAGCCAGGTCAGTCGCCAAAAGAAGCTGGCTCGTTCCATTTCTGAATTTTATTAACGCCCTTTCCCTGTCTATTTGCTCCATACCCCCGTGAAAGCACTCGTGGTCAATACCGCGACTACTCAAAAAGCTACTCACCCTGTCAATGGCATCTTTGAAATTACAAAACACCACACCCGGCTTATTGCCGATATACCTAAGAGTATTTACCAGAGTACTCAGTTTGTCCTTTTCCGGAGAAAGCACCACTTTAATACTTAATTTAGATTCATCCTCCTGAATGAATTTAGCATAAACAGGTTTGTCCAGACCCACAAATGCAGGAATCTCCACATCACTTGTTGCGGAAGTCAACACTCGCTGGCTTACATCCCGAAGAGCGTCAACAATCTCCATCATCTCCTTTTCAAAACCTATCTCCAGCGATTTGTCAAACTCATCCAGCACAAGAGTGTTAATATATTGCAGTGGAAAACCATCCCTTCTTATCCTGTCCGCCACACGCCCCGGTGTTCCAATCAGTATTGCGGGTCGCTGTTTCAGATCAATTCTGTCCTGCATGCCCGAGCGACCACCATAAACGGCGTTCACCTTAATACCCGCCCCCATTTGTCTCACCACCTGCTCAATTTGCTGAGCCAATTCGCGCGAAGGCACAAGTATAAGTATTTGAATCTCTGTGCAGTCCGCATCAATCTTTTCTATCAAAGGAAGCAGAAAAGCCAATGTCTTTCCTGTTCCCGTTGGCGAAATCAATACAAGGTCCTTCTTATCCTTTATTACCTTATACGACTTCTCCTGCATTGGATTGAGCGATGTAATATCAAATTTACTCAGAATCGTCTGCCTCTTTTCCAGCTCTGTCATTTCTGTATTATTGTCCAACATCTTGCAAATTACTTGTTGTTGCGTGATTTAAACTTTGATGCTTCCAGTTTCTTCTTTCTAGCCGCAAAAAACTCTTGTCTTTTTCTAATCTTCTCCTTCTCAAACTCCTGCCTCTCTTTTTTATTCATTGGGCTGTCTGTTTGAGGAT
>CAZHWC010000052.1:5925-9269 GCA_964535975.1 uncultured Proteiniphilum sp.
CCATGTTTTGTTCTGCAAAACAACAACACCTGATCTATATTATACACATCAAGTATATGCGTAAGCAAATCTATTTTGCTGTCTTTGTTGGTATAATAAAGATACTGTTGAACAGTTTCGGCAGTTGACGAAACCTGGTTCGCTTCCACTTTTTTGGGGTTTTTCAGAATTGTTCGCGACAGTCCCACAATATTGTCGGGCATTGTAGCCGAGAAAAACAGCGACTGACGATTGGCAGGCAACTTGGCAATAATTTTCTTAATGTCGTGTATAAAACCCATGTCAAGCATATTGTCTGCCTCGTCCAGCACAAAATACTCAATGTTGCTTAGTTTTACAATGCCCTGATCCATAAGGTCTAAAAGTCTGCCCGGAGTTGCCACAAGAATATCCACACCTCTTTTTATGGTGCTTACTTGACTTGCCTGTTTCACACCGCCAAATATCACAGTGTTCTTCAACCCCGTGTATTTGCCATATGTCGAGAAGCTTTCACCGATTTGAATAGCCAATTCTCTTGTAGGCGTTATTATAAGCGCATTAATTCTGCGAGGGCTGTTCTGTTGCTCCCTGTCCAAATATAGATGCTGCAGGATAGGTATGGCAAAAGCCGCCGTTTTTCCTGTTCCTGTTTGAGCACTGCCCAAAACATCATTTCTGTTTAGTATAATTGGAATTGCTTTTTCTTGTATAGAAGTAGGTTTGGTATAATTTTCTTCTTTCAGAGCCTTCATAATAGGCTCTATAATATTCAGTTCATCAAATTGCATTCTTAAAATTTTTAAATCCCATGCTCTATATATTTCGTTAAACATTAATGGGATGATATGTATATATATAATAATGTGTCAAAGGTAATGCATTTATAAGAGAGTTAATGCATAATGTAAGTAAAACTTGGATAATCAACTCCTTATTCTCTCTTTTGCTTAAATTTCAGACTTAATTCAACATTGATAAAATATAATTATATGACTATTCTAAAGTGTTAAATTGTGAGGCAATCACTTTTTAATATAACAAATTGTGAAAATATTCAAGGTTTTAATATCTTTGTGCCTTCTTATTTATTTAATGTAATAATAAAATCATTCTGAAATGAACAATTTTAAAATTAAGACGCTCAACGGAATCTCTGAGAGCGGATTAGAACGTTTTGGAGACAACTACGAGATAAGTGAAAAGATAGAAAATCCTGATGCAATTCTTGTGCGTAGTGCCTCGCTACACGAGATGACTTTCACATCCGAGCTAAATAGTATTGCACGTGCCGGCGCAGGAGTAAATAATATACCTATTGATAAGTGCACCGAACAAGGTATTGTAGTTTTCAATACACCCGGTGCTAATGCAAACGCGGTGAAGGAGTTGGCAGTTGCTGCCATGCTTTTGTCGTCGCGCAAAATAATAGATGGAGTAAACTGGGTTAAAACACTTGAGGCTGACGATATTTCAAAAGATGTTGAGAAAGGCAAATCGCAGTTTGTAGGTCCCGAAATCAGAGGGAAACGCCTTGGCGTTATCGGTCTTGGTGCCATTGGTGTGATGGTGGCAAATGCAGCTGTCAATATGGATATGAAAGTATATGGTTACGACCCGTATATATCTGTAGATCATGCGTGGGGACTGTCTCGCGCTGTGAAGAAAGCAAACGACCTTGAAAAGTTATTTAAGAATTGCGATTATATCACTCTTCATGTACCTCTTACAGATCAAACCAAAGGCCTTCTTAACAAAGAAGCATTCGAGAAGATGAAGCCCGGAGTAAGAATTTTAAATCTTTCTCGTGGTGGACTGGTAAATGATGATGATATCATTGAAGCATTGAATGAGGGAAAAGTAAACACATATGTTACAGATTTTCCTGATGCAAAGCTTCTCAATGTTCCCGGGGTAATTCCCGTTCCACACCTTGGAGCATCCACTCCCGAGAGCGAAGACAATTGCGCAGTAATGGCTGTATTGCAAACGAAAGACTTTTTGGAAAATGGAAATATCAAAAACTCTATCAACTTCCCCTCTTGCGACTTAGGAATAAAAACGGCACATCATCACAGATTGACCATCGCTCACAGGAATATTCCAAAGATGCTGGGACAAATTTCGGCTGTTCTTTCTGAGCAGGGTGTTAATATCACCAATATGATTAACCGCAGCCGTGGCGAGTTTGCGTATACAATGGTAGATCTTGAGTCTGAGATAACCAGCGAAAACGTGAAGCGCATCAACGATATTGACGGTGTTATCAGAGTGAGAGTTCTGTAAAACACACTCGTTTTATAAATATTTATTCGTCTTGAATAAGAATAGCTATTTCTTATTTAAGACGAATTTTATTTTTATCTTTGCCCTAAACCTCTAATCATTTAATTATCTGACACAAGAATTTTGAATCTATGATAAAAGAAAGCACAGGATACCTTCCTGAAGATAGAATTTCATTAGGAAATGGACAACTCTTCTACAGGCTGTTTGAGACCTACAGCAAGCGCGCCAAAGGAACCATTCTTATTTTGCATGGCATGAAAGAGCATAGCGGAAGATATATCGAGTTCGCCAGATATTTGTGCGAGAACGGATATAATGTTTTATGCTATGATCATCTTGGGCACGGTCACACAGCAACCAATCACGACCAACTGGGATATATTCCCTCCAAGATGCCCGCACTACAGTTGGTGAATGATGCCGAATATATGTTTTTGCATTTAAAAATGAGATATCCCAAGTTGCCACATTATGCTATTGGGCACTCAATGGGCTCATTCATATTGCGACTCCTCCTTCAGAGAGTTGAGGATTGCCTTGATGGTGCAGTGATTGTGGGTACAGGCGGCAGAAACCCAGCTGCAGTATTAGGCAAGGGACTTATTGGAATTATGAACAGAATGTCGCCCCAAAAGCGCAGCAAGTTTGTGAATGTTTCTTTTGACAAAATGAACAACAGCAAGTTTAAGAATGAACCTGGTGCCAGTGATACCAGTTGGCTCAGCCTTAACAAAGAAAACAGAGATGCTTTTGATGCCGATGAGCTGTGTGGAGTTCCATTTTCCAATAATGGCTTTTATGCACTTCTCACATTAAATATAAATGCCACAAAGAAAGGCTGGACACACCCTATACACAAAACATTGCCTCTATTCTTTGTAAGTGGTGGAGACGACCCAATAGGAAACTTTGGAAAGGGGATCAAGAAAACTGTTGACTGCCTTAAAGACAATGGCTTTGTGGATGTCAGTATGAAGCTTTATGACGGTATGCGTCATGAGATTCTAAACGAAGATATCAGGCAGGAGGTTTATAATGATATTCTGAACTGGTTAAATGAACATCAAAAATATTAA
>CAZHWC010000052.1:9369-18119 GCA_964535975.1 uncultured Proteiniphilum sp.
TCATCAATCCATTTCTGCGCACCGGCAACCTCATTTCCTGCATCCTCAATTGTTTGCATCAATGAGCCAATTTGCTCAGTGGTGAAGCTAACATTTGTAAAGAACTCTGCAACATAAGGCTGTTCTTCGCTAAAGCCCTTGCGAGCAATAGTCTTAATTTGTTCCGCATCACCAAAAACACCCTTAGGGTCTTCAAGCATTTTTAGGTCAAAGCGCGAGAACATCCAGTGCGGAGTCCATCCCGTCACCACAACCCAGCTATTATTGTTTATAGCTTTCTTAAGTGAAGCAGTCATTGCCGCCTCGCTTGCTGTAAGCAGTTTAAAGTCTATGCCATATTCACTCAGCGACTTATCGGCAGCTTTCATTAGCCCCGCACCGGCATCAATTCCCACAATTTCGCTTTTAAACTTGTCCTTGTGGTCGTTAAGTTCCTCAATCGAGTTAATGTCAACATAGGCAGGCACTACCAATCCAATGCGTGCATCGTCAAAGTTGTTGCCCAACACCTCAAGCGACGCAGAATATTGCTTCATATAATCCTCGTGAGTTACCGGCAACCACACATCCATAAACACGTCAGCGTTTCCTCTCGACAATGAAGCAAATATTGGCGCAACATCGGCATTCTTCATATTCACTTCATAACCGTTCTCCTCCAAAAGTATTTTTGCAACATTAGTCATTGCAATACCCTCGGCCCAGTTCACATAAATCAATTTGATTTCGTTTTCATTTTTGTTGCCACAAGCCACCAATAATATTGCGGCCAATAGAAGCAATCCAATTTTTTTAAAGTTTTTCATTATTTCTTTTATTAATATGTTTCAGTTTTTATTCTTTCTCTTTTTTCGTTCCGTTGGTTTTGGTCATTCCCTGCGTTATTCTGTCCAGAACAATAGCAAGAATCACAACGGCAATACCTCCCTCAAATCCGGTGCCAATTTGCATCTGGGTAATACCCTTAAGCACAATTTCACCCAATCCGCCGGCAGCAATCATTGCCGCAATCACCACCATCGACAGTGACAGCATTATTGTTTGATTCACGCCCGTGAGAATGGTAGGCAAAGCCAATGGCAGTTGCACTTTTAGCAACAGCTGACGCTTGGTTGCACCAAACGATTGAGTAGCCTCCACAATATCCTCCGGCACCTGACGAATTCCCAGACTTGTAAGCCTCACAACAGGCGGCATCGCAAAAATCACAGTTGCAAATGCACCCGGCACGGCACCCAACCCGAAGAACAATACTGCCGGAATCAGATACACAAATGCAGGCATAGTCTGCATAAAGTCCAGAATTGGTCGCAATGCTTTTTCAGCTCTGTCACTGTTTCCAGCCCATATGCCCAGCGGAATTCCCATAATCAGTGCAATGAATGTAGATGACAAAACCAGAGCCAGCGTATCCATCGTCTCTCTCCAATATCCCATAAAATATATTAGCAGTAGTCCCAGCAAAGCAAATACAGCAATGCCTTTACCCGATTTAAACCAAGCCAATACCGCAATCAGCGCAATAGTGATATAAAAAGGAATTCCAAACAACACAGTTTGAAATGTCTCTATAAAACCACCAATGCCCGAGTTAAGCAAATCAAAGAATCCGCTAAAATTATCTGTAAGCCAGTTAATGGCAACCTCTATATATTTTCCTATATTAATCATTATGCTTGCGAATTTTGAATTATTTCATTTATCTCTTCTTTTTCCAGACCGGTCATCTCAATCACCAGCCAGTTTAGAGGCAACAGTCCCACCACTTTATGTTCATCATTCACAATAGTAATTGGCGAATTGGTTTTGGTGAGCAGAGGCAGCAACTCTTCAATAATTGTGTCGGGAGTAACCGCCAGATTATCGGTGCGGATGGCACTTTCAATGGTTCTCACATTTTCGTTCCTAAGCTTAGTCAGGTCTCTCAGATGCACTTCACCAATAAGTTTTCTGTCGTCATCCACCACAGGCAGACTAGTCAGATTTCTTTGTCGCATATTTCTTATCACCACAGCAGGGCCCTCTTTAGGGAAACGTGCCAGAACAGGGTTTTTGAGCATTATTGACGAAACAGGAACAATCTTGCTTCTGTCCACACTCTCCACAAAGTCCTCCACATAGTCGTTGGCAGGATTTGTAAGAATATCCTCAGGCGTTCCCACCTGCACCACCTCACCATCACGCATAATGGCAATTCTGTCGCCCAGCTTAATAGCCTCGCTCAGGTCGTGAGTAATAAATACAATAGTTTTCTTCATCTTCTGTTGCAGCACAATCAGTTCATCCTGCATCTGCACCCTAATCAGAGGGTCTAAGGCCGAAAAAGCCTCGTCCATCAGCAACACCTCAGGGTCGTTGGCAAGCGCCCTTGCCAGTCCCACACGTTGCTGCATCCCCCCCGATAGTTCACTCACCATCATATCCTCGTAGCCTTCAAGACCCACAAGGTTCATACTGTCTATAGCCTTTTTTCTTCTTTCGTCCTTTGCTACACCTTGCAGCTCCAGCCCAAAAGAAATATTATCTGCAACAGTGCGGTGAGGCAATAATCCAAAATGCTGAAAAACCATCGCCAGCTCCTTGCGGCGTATCTCCATCAGCTCCTTTTCGCTAGCCTTCACAATGTCGCGTCCATTAATAAGCACTTCGCCGCGGGTGGGCTTCACCAGCTTGTTGATGCAACGCAAAAGCGAGGACTTTCCGCTGCCGGAAAGACCCATTATCACAAATATCTCCCCCTCGTTTATTGAAAGACTTGCATCCTGCACGGCAACCGTGCACCCCGTCGATTTTAGAATCTCGGCCTTGCTTTTGCCTTGTTGCAAACGGCGAAAAGCTCGTTCCTTTTCTCTTCCAAAAATTAGGAATAGGTTATTTATTTCTATTTTAGTCATAAGTTTATCTATGTTTCAATCTCTCTTCTTTCTGTTTAATTAAAAGTAGTAACCAATGTTTAGGTTCAGTCGTGCATGCCACGACTCAGACTCCTGTCCGCCGGCAAATGAATCATTCCAGTCGCCACCCAGCCATGCGTGGTTTTTGCCCATCGCATAGTCCAGATAAGTATAAACAGGACCCATCGAAAACATTGCACCGGTCACATTCTGATAGCTCTCATTAGCGTTGTCTATCCTTTTGTGCATCACACCAAAATCGTTGTATAGAGTAATTGCATCCAGAATTCCCTTATTAATAGGTATATTATATGCAAGTCCCACGGTGTATGTATCTGCCTTTGTAGCAACGTTATATGGCGAGCCATATGCGCCCATTTCTATAAAATTCTTTTCGCCATCCTCATTCTTTGGCGACATATTATAGGTAGTATATTGCGCTTTCAGATTCCAGTTGCCCAGATTCATCAAGTAGTGCAGTGCAAATGCCGTACGACTGCCCATCTTTTCGGTATCAATATTATAAATACCGCCAACCTGAGCCGATGCCCCCAGCTCCAAATTTAACACATCGTTACTCCATTTTCTTGCCACTCTCACGTTTCCCTGATTCATCTCTTTGTTGCGCCCCACTATGTCGTAGCTGTATCTTGAAGAAGAAAGCCCGTCGCCCGAGTGAAACTTCATTATATCAGAGTTTTTGTAGAATGCGGCTGCCAGAGCCCACTTGCCATCGTCGAATGTATATTTAATACCCATATCTGCATCATCCTCCATGCCCAGATAGTAATTAATGCCAAAGAACCAATTATTTGAATTATAGGGCAATATGCCAAAAGGAATAGTATTTAAACCCACCTGAAGCTGATTTTGGTCGTCAAACTGATATCCAACCCAGCCATGTTTTAACATCTGACCACCCGATGCAGAGGAGTAAAATCTATACTCAGCGTCGAATATCATTTTCTTGTAACTCCCGCTTGCATTAAGCCTAAACACATCGTAACCAAACTGACCGCCTGTGTTTTTGCTCTCCTCAATCCAGTCGGAGTAGTTGTAGTTGAAGCGCAAGGCACCACCCAGCTTTATCTCAGGCTTGTCTTGTGCATAGGTTGATAACGTAGTAAAAAACAATAATAAAATAAGTGCTCTCACACTGTCTTTAAAGTACATAATATTTAATTTATTTTTGTTTCTGCATTTATTTGCAGAATGATTAAAGACAAGTAAATAAAGGCGAGAATAATGTACAAAAGTATAATGCCTACTTGCAAAAGGATGATAAAACAGGTGGATAAATATCGTTTTATCAGAAGTAATCTCGGCAAAGGTAAGGATTTATGATTTGTCTGCCAAATATTTTTATCAAATATTATTAATTGAGTATATTTATAACCCTTGTAAGTTACTGCTATGTTGTTTGTTATACGATAATTAACACATGAACGAAAAAGTGTGCATCACTCCATTGTTTCGTCAAAAACAGCACTAAATTCATTTTTTTACTATCTTTGTTTTATGAGTGATACTTATAATACTATTGAGCAAATGGCCGAAGGATATATAACTGAAAAGAAAAGTAAGTTTATATCCCTCATTTTTCCCGTACACAATACCGATCAGGTAAAGGAGATACTCGACGAATACCGAAAAAAGTATTACGATGCGCGACATGTTTGCTGGGCATATATGCTTGGACAGTATCGCGACGAGCACAGATATAATGATGACGGCGAACCATCGGGAACGGCGGGCAGACCTATCATGGGGCAAATAAATTCGCACGAACTGACAAATGTTCTGATTCTTGTGATCAGATACTTTGGCGGAACGCTTCTTGGCACGGGCGGACTTATCAAGGCGTATAAAGAGGCTGCAGAGGATGCTATAAACAATGCAGAGATAATTGAAAAAACCATTGAGGAAACACTAACCATACATTTTGAGTATCCGCTGCTGAA
Source organism: uncultured Proteiniphilum sp. (assembly GCA_964535975.1). GTDB lineage: Bacteria > Bacteroidota > Bacteroidia > Bacteroidales > Dysgonomonadaceae > Petrimonas. Next base: position 14,225 of record CAZHWC010000052.1, read on the forward strand.
TGATGTGATGCGAATTTTAAAACAATTTGAAGAGGTGACTTGGGAGCAAGACTTCAGAGAGAGCTGCACCATGCATCTCAGCATACGCAAATCACACTTCCGACGTCTATACGACTCATTATCTCCTATATATGGTGTGGAGATTGAGGAGAAAGATTCGGATGAATAATGAGCCGCTTTTGACTGTAATTCTTAGTGTTAATATGTAATCAATAAGTAACATAAATCAAAAAAAATTCTTTTACATCCACAAAATCACTACTTTTGCACTCTCAAAAGAAAGTAGAACCTCCATTTGCTGGAGATAAATTAATTGTGGAATGGCAAAAAATCTGGTGATAGTTGAGTCGCCCGCCAAGGCTAAGACTATTGAAAAGTTCTTGGGAAGCGACTTTAAAGTAATGTCCAGTTATGGGCATATACGTGACCTTAAGAAGAAAGACTTTAGTATTGATATTGAAAACAACTTCGAACCTATATACGAAATCCCTGACGACAAGAAGAAAGTTGTGTCAGAGCTAAAAGCAGCATCGGGCAAAGCCGAAACTGTTTGGCTGGCTTCGGATGAGGACCGCGAGGGGGAAGCAATATCATGGCATCTTTACCACGCTTTGGAGCTTCAAAACAAAGATACAAAGCGAATCGTGTTTCACGAAATCACCAAAAATGCAATCCTTCAGGCAGTAGAAAATCCAAGAGATATAGACAATAACCTTGTTGACGCACAACAGGCGCGACGAGTGCTTGACCGTATTGTGGGCTTTGAGCTGTCGCCCGTGTTGTGGCGCAAAATCAAGCCGTCATTGTCGGCAGGACGTGTTCAGTCGGTGTCGGTGAGACTTATTGTAGAACGCGAACGCGAAATTCAAAACTTCGAAAGCGAAGCAGCATATCGCATCATCGCCATATTCAATAAGGAAGAAGACGGACAACAGCACGAGATAAAAGCCGAATACAACAAGAGATTAAAAACAAAAGAAGAGGCCTTGGAACTTTTAGAGAAGCTAAAATCATCATCCTTCACAGTGGAAGATGTGACCACCAAGCCAGCCAAGAAATCGCCTGCACCACCATTCACCACATCTACTTTGCAACAGGAAGCATCGCGAAAGCTTGGCTTTTCGGTAGCCCAAACCATGCGTGTGGCTCAAAGTCTTTACGAATCGGGACGCATCACATATATGAGAACCGACTCTGTGAATCTTTCGGGTCTTGCCATCAACACTTCAAAAGCAGAAATCATTGAGCAATATGGCGAAAAGTATTGGCAAATAAGACAATACTCCACAAAAACAAAAGGAGCACAGGAGGCGCACGAGGCAATTCGTCCCACATTTATGAATGAGCACGAAGCCGGCAGCACTCAGCAAGAAAAACGACTTTACAGCCTTATCTGGAAGCGCACCATTGCATCGCAGATGGCAAATGCAGAGCTTGAGCGCACCACCGCAACCATTGGCATATCGCATGCCGACGGAAAGTTTGTGGCAACGGGCGAGGTAATCAAGTTTGACGGTTTCTTGCGTGTTTATCTTGAAGGAACGGACGACGAAAACACCGAATCAGACGAAGGTTTGTTGCCGCCAATGAAGGCAAATGACCTGCTTGATATGAAAAATATAACAGCCACAGAGCGTTTCACACAGCGCCCGGCACGATATACAGAGGCGTCGCTTGTTCGCAAGATGGAGGAGCTGGGTATTGGACGACCTTCTACCTACGCACCCACAATTTCTACAATTCAAAACCGCGAGTATGTGGAGAAGCGCACTGTTGATGGAACAAAACGCACATATAATATACTGACCCTTGAGAAGGGAAAGATTAGCGATAAGAGCAAAACCGAAGTGGTGGGTCTCGACAAGAACAAACTTGTGCCAACCGACATTGGTATGGTGGTGAATGACTTCCTGGTTGAGTTTTTCCCCAACGTGGTAGATTATCACTTCACTGCCGATGTGGAAAAAGAGTTTGACGCCGTTGCAATGGGCGAAAAACAATGGAACAAGATTATTAAAGAGTTTTATTCTCACTTCCATCCCGTGGTAGAAGAAACGCTGGAGATGAGAATGGAGCACAAAGCAGGTGAGAGAGTGCTGGGAACCGACCCCAAGACGGGACGACAAGTGGCAGTTAAGATTGGTCGCTACGGACCACTTGCGCAAATTGGTGTGCCCGATGAGGAGGATAAACCGCTATTTGCAGCACTGCAAAAAACACAGTCCATAGAAACCATAACTCTAGAAGAGGCACTAAAGTTGTTTGAGCTTCCACGAAATCTTGGTCCTTTCCGCGACAAAGATATGACGGTGGCAATCGGTCGCTTTGGTCCATATATCCGTCACAACAATAAGTTTGTGTCGCTGCCAAAAGAGTATGACCCAATGGAGGTGACGGCCGAAGAGGCTATTGCCCTTATTGAGGACAAAGAGAAAAAGGACAGAGAGAAAATCATTAAAGAGTTTGACGAAGAACCGGGATTGCAGGTGCTTAACGGCAGATATGGTCCTTACATTGCTTTCGAGAAAAAGAACTACAAGATTCCAAAAACTCAAAAGCCAGAGGAGCTAACGCTTGAGATGTGTAAGCAACTGATTGAGGAGGCACAAAAGGGTGGGGATAAGAAAGAGACTAAAAAAGCACCGGCAGCAAAGAAGACGACTGCTAAAAAAACCACCGCTAAGAAAACCACTGCAAAAAAGACAACGACTAAGAAAAGCGATAAAGAGAAGTAATTATACTTTATAAATTAATCACACTATAAATGGGGTGTATTGCAATGCGATACGCCCCATTTTTGTTATTCTTTTAACACATCTGCCAAAAACATTCTCTTATATATTGTGTTTATATCTTCATGAAACATTTGCATAACATTCACAGCAGAGAAGAGCTAATCAAACAGCGATTGGCCGAAGATTTTGAACGCCGCACAGTGTCGTTCTACCGATATGTAATTATTGACAATCCGCACGAGCTGCGAGATCAGTTGTATTTCGACTGGTTTTCGATGGGCGTGATGGGACGAGTTTACGTTGCTCGCGAAGGTATCAATGCACAAATATCTGTGCCCGAGCATGAGATTGAGAATTTTATTAATTATCTCAACAGCACATCCTATTTTGCAAATATGCCATTGAAGTGGGCAGTTGAGGACGACAAACTTTCTTTTTTGAAACTAAAGATGAAGGTTCGCAAAAAAATTGTGGCCGATGGTTTGGAGGATGGCTCGTTTGACGTTACCAATGTGGGCAAGCACCTCACCGCCGAAGAGTTTAACGAGGCATTGATGGAAGAGGGCACCATTGTGGTGGATATGCGCAACCATTACGAAAGCGAGATTGGTCGTTTCAATAATGCCATATGTCCCGATGTTGACACTTTCCGCGAGGAGGTGGAATATGTGACCGAAGCACTTAAGGACAAAAAAGATGCAAAGATATTGCTATACTGCACCGGCGGCGTGCGTTGCGAAAAGGCAAGTGCATACCTCAAGCACCAGGGCTTTAAGGATGTGAGCCAGCTATTTGGCGGCGTTATAGAATATGCACATCAGGTGAAGAAAGAAGGAGTGGAATCGCAGTTCAGAGGCAAAAACTTTGTGTTTGATGAGCGACTTGGCGAACGCATCACCGACGATGTGATTGCTCATTGCCACCAGTGTGGTGCACCATGCGACGATCACACAAATTGCGCCAACAACGATTGTCACTTGTTGTTTATTCAATGCCCGAAATGTGCCGAAAAATATGAAGGCTGCTGCAGCGATGATTGCAAAGAGATTAACAGACTTCCCAAAGAAGAGCGTGTGAAGTTGAGAGAAAGCAAGCACGATGATTATGCCAAAACGCAGATATTTAGAAGCAGACGCGGAAATTTGAAATACTCGCCAACT
>CAZHWC010000053.1:0-18038 GCA_964535975.1 uncultured Proteiniphilum sp.
ACCGGAATTTCAGGGTCGTAGCATGTTTTCAACATTTCTACTACCTTATCTTGTACTTTTTGTAATTCTTCGTTCATTTTTTTAATAATTTTAAATTGTTCCATTGTCGGCGTAGCTATAGTATTTGTCTCCGCAAACAATTATGTGATCTAATAATGTAATATCCATCCATTTTGCAGCTTCTTTTAGCTTTCTTGTAATGGCGCTGTCCTGAGGACTTGGCGTGCAGTTTCCGGATGGGTGGTTGTGCCCAAGGATTATGCCGCTTGCATAGTGGTTGATAGCTTCTCTAAGTATCAATCTGATATCAACAACTGTGCCTGAGATACCTCCTCGGCTAACTTGCATTGTTGATACTACTTTGTTTGAGCGGTCTAATAATAACGCCCATGTTTCCTCGTGGTTCAAATCGGACATAAAGGGATAGAAAACCAGATACGCGTCTTTTGAGCTCTGAATCTTTTTCTTGTCAGGTATATCTTCTTTTTGTCTCCTTCTCCCCAGTTCCAGGGCAGCAGTTATTGTAATTGCTTTGGCTGGTCCGATGCCTCTAAAATCTCTAACCAAATCGTTAACGCTTAGCCTTGCCAATTTGTTGATGTTGTTTTCGGATTTATGTAGTATTCGTCTGCTAAGTTCTACTGCGCTTTCTTTGTCATTGCCTGAGCCAATAAGTATTGCAATAAGTTCTGAATCGGATAATGCTGTAACTCCTTTCAGCATTAATTTTTCGCGAGGCCTGTCTTCCTCTGCCCAATTTTTTATGCTATTGTTTTCCATAATCTTCATAAAAGTTAATTCAGGACAAAGATAAATAAAAAAAGACATTGAGCATGTCAATGTCTTTTACATAATAAGTATTTATATGTGTGATGTAATAAAAACTAACTATTTAGCACGTTCAACGTATGTGCCTGTTCTTGTGTCAATTTTTACTCTCTCTCCTGTATCTATGAATAAAGGAACACGAACTTCAGCTCCGGTTTCAACGGTTGCCGGTTTAAGTGTGTTTGTTGCTGTATCACCTTTAATACCAGGTTCGGTATATGTTATTTCCAGAACAACATGTGCCGGCATTTCGGCTGTCAAGATTGTTTCGCTTTCTGCGTGAATTTGAACATCTATAATATCACCTTCTTTCAAGAACTGAACACCTTCAATTTGTTCTGCAGGGATAGGAACTTGCTCAAAAGTTTCTGTGTTCATAAAGTTATATCCCATATCATCTTGATATAGGTACTGGAATGGACGACGCTCAATACGAACTTCATCTATCTTAACTCCTGCGTTGAAAGTTTTGTCAAGGATACGTCCGGTAGTTACGTTTCTTAGTTTAGTTCTTACAAAAGCTGCACCTTTGCCAGGTTTCACATGTAGGAACTCCACTATAAAGTAATACTGTCCTTCCAAATCGATGCACATTCCATTTCTGATATCTGCTGTTGTTGCCATAAATTTATATTATTGATGTAATCTATTATTATTTTTCGCAAAAGTACTCATAATCATTTGATTTGACAAATCTATCTACATTAGGTGCATTGCTTCCATCAGCAGCTTGAATGTGAATAATGCGAATATAACCCACATTGTGGTAGAGATATGTTTGAATTTTCCTGTCATGGATTTTAGAACAACATATGATAACATACCAAAAACAATACCTTGTGCGATGCTAAATGCAAATGGCATCATCACTATTGTGAGGAATGCTGGAAGTGCTTCGGTCATATCATCAAAGTTGATGCTGATAACAGCAGAAATCATAAATAATCCAACTAGTATGAGTGCGGGAGCTGTTGCGGATGCGGGTACCATCAAGAAGATAGGGGCAAAGAATAAAGCCAGGAGAAACATAAATGCTGTTGACAGAGACGTAAGTCCTGTGCGCCCGCCGGCCGCTACTCCTGAAGCACTTTCTACATACGAAGTTACAGTGCTTGTTCCCAGCATTGCTCCAAAGGTGGTGCCAAGAGCGTCAGCAAACAATGCTCTTTTAATCTGAGGGAAATTGTCATCGTCATCCATCAGACCGGCTTTCTTTGCTACTCCCAATAGTGTGCCAAGTGTGTCAAAAAGATTGACAAACAGAAAGGTGAATACTACTATTAGCATATCAACAGTAAATAGATTGTGCCATTCAAACTTCATTAATATGGGAGAAATGCTTGGTGGAAGAGATACCAGACTGCCTTCGGGAACTGAGACTAGGCCTAACGTGGTTGCAAAAATTGTGGATACAGCAATACCAATAAGGAAAGAGCCGTGTACATTTTTGTAGTGAAGCACTGCCATTATGAATAATCCCAGCATGGCTACCCATATGTTGGGGTTTGACATTTCGCCAAGTGTCAGCATAGTATTTTCATCTTTTACTATAAGCCCTGCATTTTGCATTCCTATAAGAGTTATGAATAGTCCAATACCAACGGGTATGGCATCTTTAATAGTTTTTGGGATACTTTTTACGATACGCTCGCGAACATTGAAGAATGTGAGAAGGATAAATATAATTCCTTCGATGAAAACGGCAGTTAGTGCCATTTGCCACGAATACCCTAATCCTAACACTACTGAAAAAGCAAAAAATGTGTTTAGCCCCATTCCGGGTGCTGCTGCAATGGGCAGGCGAGCAATGAGGGACATGCATAATGTGCCAACAAAACTGGCAATTGCGGTTGCAGTGAATAGTGCGGAGCGATCCATGCCGGCTTCGCTGAGGATATTGGGGTTGACGATAAGTATGTATGACATAGTCAGGAAAGTGATGATTCCTGCTAATATCTCTGTGCGAACGTTTGTTTTATTTTCTTTTAGCTTGAAAAGTTTTTCTAACATGATGAATATTGATTTTTTAAAAATTCCACTTGGTGGCTAGTGTGGGTATAGCGTAGAACTTGTTTTCTGAAAACTTGTTTACAAAGTTATAACTTAGCTCTACCTCTGTTCCTAAAGAGAAGTTTTCTGTTACGTTGTACCATAATTGTGGTTCGCTAAGAAAGATAATCTTCTTACCTTTGGCACTGGCTTGTTCCGAAAACTGTTTGTCTTCACTCCATACATCTGCAAATCCTGCCAGTGAAACTTTTCCGTTTGCCAGGGTTGATGTCCATGTTAAAGTCCATTGTACATCGTGACTGTTTTTAGGGAATGCATTAAGCTTGTATGCTACGTAGGTGCCCATAAAAAAGTTGCCAAGTTGGAAAGGGTATTGAGCCCCTGCCAGGTATGAGCTTGGAACTGAAAATCCGGCGTTGGTGCCTTTAACTATGCCCAGACCTCCGTTATATTCAATGTGTGGCATTAAAGGGAAGTCACCAATTTTAAATGCTCTGGCAATTTCGGCATAGGCAAGTCCGGGGCTTTTTTTATCGAAGTTGAAATCAAAATCAATAAACATAAAAGTTTGCCCCCACTTGTCGGGTTTAAACATTTCGAATGTTGCCGTAAAATAGTTGGATTGTGATACTTTGTCGCCGTATAGAGAATGGCGAGTGTCATAATGTAGTTGGAGATTTTGTGCAAATGCAGTCATTGAAACTGCTATTGCAACTACCAACATGCTTAGCTTGCGAAACATGTTTTAAAGTTTTAATTTTGTTTAAAAAGGATTGAATTTGTAATAAATGGCGAAAATAGTGAAAATGATGATAAGAGTTTAATTAATTTGATGTTTTTTTATCTTTTAGGTTATATTTTTTATACTTAGCGCATAAATTATTAATTTTGCCAACTTACAAATAATCAACTATATCAATAATTATGCAGGATACTAAAACTCAATCTTTGGTTGTTTATAATACTCTTAGCCGTACAAAGGAGGCTTTCGAACCTATTAATCCGCCTTTTGTGGGAATGTATGTGTGTGGTCCTACTGTATACAGTGATGTCCATCTTGGTAACAGCCGCACATTTATATCTTTCGACATTATCTACAGATATTTGCTCCACTTGGGTTATAAGGTTAGGTATGTAAGAAACATTACTGACGCCGGCCATTTGGAAGGAGATAATGACGAGGGGGATGATAAATTCGCAAAGCGTGCTAAACTTGAGCAATTGGAGCCAATGGAGATTGTGCAGAAATATACACTGGGCTTTCATGATGTTCTGCGCACATTTAATACTCTTCCTCCGAGTATTGAGCCTACTGCAACCGGGCATATTTTAGAACAAATCGAGATGATTAAGGAAATCTTTAACAACGGGTATGCTTATGAGGTAGATGGAACAGTCTATTTTGATGTTGATAAATACAGTAAAGAATTTGAATATGGTGCTCTGACAAATAGAAAACTTGAAGATTTACTGGAGGGAACACGCGAACTTAGTGGTCAGGATGAAAAGCGAGGCAGATTGGATTTTGCTCTTTGGATTAAAGCAAAGCCTGAAACGCTAATGAAATGGCCCTCTCCTTGGGGGTGGGGCTTTCCTGGCTGGCATATTGAGTGTTCGGCAATGAGTTCTAAATATTTGGGTGAGACGTTTGATATTCATGGTGGTGGAATGGACTTGCAGGCTACACACCATACTAATGAGATTGCACAGTCTCAGGCATGTAATAATGTGAATCCGGTAAAGTATTGGCTTCATACAAATATGCTTACAGTAAACGGGGTGAGAATGTCAAAAACTGCCGGAAATGGTTTTTTACCGGGAGAATTGTTCACAGGTGATCATCCTTTGTTGGAGAGGGGGTATTCTCCAATGACTGTAAGGTTCTTTATGTGTCAGTCTCATTATCGAAGTACTCTTGACTTCTCTAATGAAGCGCTTCAGGCAGCCGAAAAGGGGTATAAGCGATTGATGGAGAGTATTAAGAGAATTGATAAAATTGAACCATCAAAAGCGTCATCAGTTGACATTGCAGAAATCAGAGATAGCTGCTATGCTGCAATGAATGATGATTTTAATACTCCTACTCTTGTGGCGAACCTTTTTGAGGCTGTAAGGGTTATAAACTCAGCAGTTGACAAAACGGAGACTCTTTCTGTGAAGGATATTGATGCTTTGAGGGTGTTGATGAATTCATTTGTTTTTGAGGTTTTGGGTCTTGTTGACGAAGGTGATGCCGGCGCAGGAAGTGAGGTTATTGAAGGTCTTATGGATTTGATTCTTGATATTCGTAAGAGTTCTCGCGAAAAGAAAGATTGGTCAACATCTGATTTGATTCGTGATCAATTGCAGAAAGTTGGTATTCAGGTTAAAGATACCAAGGATGGAGCCGAATGGCGAATTTGATTTTTAGATTATTATAATATGCAAATAATAATGTCTCCTGCCAAGTTGTTGGACTTTGGCAGTAAAGATGATAATATAAAAACTACTGTTCCGGCTTTTGAAAGTAAGACGGAGCAATTGGTTCAGGTATGTAAGAAATTATCGGTTGATGATATAGTGCAAATTATGAAGGTTAACCGTGATATAGCCAATGAGGCTTATGGTTGGTTTCAGTCGATAGAATTTGATACAACACCCATGCGTGCTGCGTCTTTAGCATATAATGGAATAGCGTATAAGGGACTTAATGCCCATGATTTTGACAGTGCCGATATTGAATATGCACAGCTGAGACTTAATCTTGTGTCGGGGCTGTGGGGCATGTTGAGGCCTTTTGATGCTATAAAGCCATATAGATTGGAAATGGTTAGAAAAATTCAACCGGATGGGTATAAAAGTCTATATGACTTCTGGAAAATTGAACTTAATCAGCATATTTCAAATAAGTTGGATAATGATGAGAAAGTTATAATAAATCTTGCTTCTAAAGAATACTCTAAAGTGTTGTCTAAACCTCTTCTTCCAAAGAATACAAGGATAATTAATGTCGTATTTCTTCAGCAGCAAGGCGATGATTTAAAACAGATCGTAGTTCACAGCAAGAAGGCTCGTGGATTGATGTCTCGTTTTATTATTAAGAATAAACTAGTTCTTGCTGAGGAGGCAAAGGCTTTTGATTATGAGGGTTATTTTTATTATCCACAGTTGTCTGAGGATGATAGATGGGTCTTTGTCAGATAATCTCAATGTAGCATTATGAGTGAAAAAAGATCACAGTTTGGCTCAAAACTGGGAATGATTGCCGCTGCGGCTGGTTCTGCAGTGGGTCTTGGTAATATTTGGCGTTTCCCAAGTGAGACCGCTGATGGAGGAGGAGCAATTTTTATAATTGTATATTTTCTTTGTGTGCTTTTCTTTGGCGTTCCTGTAATGGTGGCTGAGTTTATAGTAGGGCGTTCGTCGAGGGCCAATGCCGCAGGTGCTTTCCATAAGCTTGCTTCAGGTACTCAGTGGAAGTGGGTAGGCCGTTTGGGAGTATTTACAGGATTTGTAATACTTGGGTTTTATATGGTGGTGTGCGGATGGACGTTAGATTATTTTTTCCAATCAATTACCGGTAGTATTACGAATGTTACTGATTTTCATTCTAATTTTAATTTGCTGTTAGGAAATAAGATAAGGCAGGTTATTCTTATGGCAGCTTTTGTATTTCTTACAGCATATTTTATTTATGCCGGTGTTCAAAAGGGAATAGAAGCCTCTGCAAAAATAATGATGCCTTTGCTCTTTTTAATCCTTATAGTAATGGGGGTTCGCGCTGTTACATTGGAAGGTGCAAGTGAGGGACTTTATTTTTTGTTTAAACCAGACCTTGCAGATGTGAAATCTACTGTGTTTATTGATGCGATGGGCCAGGCATTCTTTTCTCTATCGTTGGGCATGGGGTGTATGATGACTTATTCTTCTTACTTTAATAAGAATACTAATTTAACTAAAACGGCAATTCAGGTTTCTATTCTTGATACATTGGTGGCAATTTTGGCTGGTGTCGTTATTTTCTCTTCTGCTTTTGCTCTTACAAATAGTCCTGATACTATTGTATCGGATTTAGTGGCAGGTGGTCCCGGTTTATTGTTTATAACTATTCCTGATCTCTTTAACCATATGCCAGGTTCGGCTGTTTGGTCTTCTCTCTTCTTCTTGTTGTTGACAATATCTGCCCTTACCTCCACAATCTCATTGATGGAGGTAGTGACTGCGTATTTGATAGAGGAGTATAAGATGACTCGTAAACGTGCACTGCAGTTCATAGTTTCGGGTGTTTTGTTCTTGGGAACAATATCAGCTGTGTCATCCGGGTTTTTCAATATGCTGGACATGTTGTCTGCTAAGTTTATGTTGCCAATAGGGGGGCTGTTTATATCTCTGTTTGTTGGTTGGTATTTGGATAGAAAAATAACTCTGGCTCAGTTAACCAATAATGGAGAGTTGAAATTTAGTATTACCTTTCTTAAAGGGTATAGTTTCATTCTTAAGTTCTTTGCTCCTGCTGCAATATTAGCAATTTTCTTGTTTGGATTGTTTGGATAATAACTTTGCTGCCACATATATAATGTTTATTTTTGTGGAAAATAATTCCTGCCAAATGCAATATAAAATATATCCCCCTAAAAATATTAATGTTTCAATAGACTTACCGGCCTCAAAGAGTATTAGTAATAGAATCTTAATACTTAATGCGTTGAGTATGACTCATACCACAATCGAAAATCTTTCTGATTGTGATGACACTCAGGTGTTGATTGATGCTTTTAATTCGGACTCTAATGTGTTTGATGTGAAGGCTGCCGGTACTGCAATGCGCTTTCTTACTGCCTTTTTAGCCGGTATGGAGGGTGAGTGGGTTTTGAAAGGCTCGAAGCGTATGCATGAGCGACCCATATATCCATTGGTTGATACTCTTCAGGCACTAGGTGCTGATATTGAATATATGGAGAATAAAGGTTATCCTCCATTGAAGATAAGAGGTAAAAAGCTGAATGGAGGTGAAGTGTATGTTTCCGGGAGTATAAGCTCACAGTTTATTTCTGCACTTATGATGGTGGCACCTGTTATGAAAAATGGGTTGACTATTCATATTGAGAATGAGATAATATCTAAACCATATATAAATCTGACAGTTAAGTTGATGGAGGAGTATGGTGTTCATGTAAAATGGGATGAAAGTACAATTAGTATTAAACCTCAAACTTATAAACCTGTGAAGTTTGCTGTTGAGCCGGATTGGTCTGCTGCTTCATATTGGTATGAAATGGTAGCTTTGATGCCTGGATCAGAGGTTTTGTTAAGAGGGTTGAAAGATAAGAGCTATCAGGGTGACTCATACTTGGTGGAACTTTTCAAGGATTTGGGGGTTGTAACTACATTCACACCTGAAGGGGTATTAATTAGAAACGACAAAAAACGCTCTAAGAAATTTTTTCATAATTTTATTCAAGAACCTGATTTAGCTCAAACTTTTGCTGCTACATGTTGTTTCTTAAGAGTCCCCTTTGTTTTCTCCGGAATTCAAAGTCTGAGAATAAAAGAGACTAACAGGGTGGAAGCACTTATGATTGAGCTTAAAAAGTTGGGATATGTATTAACGGATAACTCGCATGAGATGTTTGAGTGGACAGGAGAGCGTTGCTTTGCAGAGGATAACCCATCAATTGATACATATGAAGATCATCGTATGGCAATGTCTATTGCACCTGCTTGTATTCTACTCAAATCTATCGTTATTAACAACCCGGGAGTGGTTGCTAAGTCGTACCCTAAATTTTGGGATGATTTGAAGAAAGCAGGATTCATTATCGAAACATTATAAATCATACTAATATGACAAGTTTATATATATTAATCGGAATTGTGGTGTTCTTTGCGTTGGCATTGACACTATCTAACAAGATTCAGAGAAAAAAAGGAAATTCAAAGGAGAGAGAGACTCAGCAGCCCGTGATTAAGTTGGACTTTACTTCGGACAGCCTTTGTTGTGGTGCACATGAGGTGTGTGAGGATGATACACTTATTGCTGCATTTAATGAGGAGCTTGAATATTTTGACGATGAGGAGCTTGATCGTTTTAAGTTTAGAGATTCGGCAGACTATACAAATAAGGAGGTAGATGAGTTTAGGGATATCTTTTATACAATAGTTGATGAGGAGAAGCCTAGATGGATTCGCAGTTTACAGCTTCGCGATATAGCTATGCCTAATCAGATGAAGGATGAGGTGGTTCTTGTGGTGTGTGACCTTAGAGAAGCTAAGCTTCAGCATGCATAACAGGGATGAATTTATTTGAATTATTAGACTATGCCTTCTTCCGCAATGCATTGATGGGAAGTCTTTTTGCCAGTATTGCTTGTGGTATAATAGGTGTATATATAGTATCTCGTCGTCTGGTTTTTATCAGTGGTGGGATTACTCATGCTTCTTTTGGAGGTTTGGGAGTTGGCTTTTACTTTGGTATCAATCCAATATTTTCTGCTATGGTGTTTTCTGCAATCTCTGGTTTTGGGATTCAGTGGTTGTCGAGGAGGCAGGGTGTTAGAGAGGATTCTGCAATTGCAGTATTCTGGTCGCTGGGTATGGCGATTGGTATTATGTTGACTTTTCTAACTCCGGGTTATACGCCTAACTTATCGGAATATTTATTTGGAAATATCTTAACAATAACAACAACAGATATTATGTCGTTGCTGATATTGTCTGCAATATTGCTTGTTTTTTTTATAGCTAATTATTATGCTATAGTTTCAATTTCGTTTGACACTCAGTTTGCTCAAACAAGGAGGATTAAGACACAGATAATAGAATATGTCATGATGCTGTTTATAGCTGTGACTATTGTGTTAAGTATTCGTCTGGTGGGCATTGTTCTCCTTATGTCGATAATTACCGTTCCTCAGATGACTGCAAACTTGTTCACAGTGAACTATTCAAGGCTTATTTTACTCTCCGTATTATTTAGTTTTATTGGTTGTGTGGCGGGATTGTTATTATCTTATTATTTAAACGTTCCTTCCGGTGCATTCATTATATTTGTTCTTATTATAATGTTCTTTATAGCTAAAGGAATAAAAGCAATTTCGATGAAAGCAAAAGGTCATAAATAAAATGATTGACTGTTGGCAATAAATAATGTAGTATCAAGTTATAATAATATACTATAACAACTTTATGCCTTCATTTACTGAGTCAAATAAGTTTATATTTACTTTTCTTATAGCTTTGCTATTTGTTGTATATGGATGTTCTACTCAAAAGAACACTCGTGCTACACGTGCGTACCATGAACTAACTACACGTTATAATGTATTCTTTAATGCACAGCAGACATATGATGAGATTCTTAGGCAGTCTTATGAAAACTATAAAGACGACTGGAACTCTCTTCTACCGATATTTACCAATAGCAGAGACGTTAATGATACAATAGAAAAAAAGATTGGCGGTCCTTATAGTCTGGTTGTAGAAAAAACAACTAAGGCGATACAGGATCACTCTATATCTGTAAAGCCTAAGAAGGACAGACAGAAAGTGAATAGTCAGTCTTATCGTGACTGGCTGCGTCAAAATGAGTTTAATCCATTTATTGATCAGGCTTGGTTGTTGATGGGGAAAGCACATGTTCAGAATGGTGATTACATTGAGGCGATTGCTGTTTTATCAAATACTATACGGCTTTTTAATTATGATATAGATGTTGTGTCAGAAGCACAGATATGGCTTGTGAGGGCTTATGCTGAGCTTGAGTGGTATTCTGATGCTGAAGTTGTGGTTGATGGATTGCTCTCTCGCTCAATACCAAATTATCTTAACCCGGACTTTGTAAGCTCTTATGCATTTTTATTGTTGAAGCAACAAAAATATGATCTAGCAATTCCCTTGCTCAAAGAAGCTGCGTCAAAAGAAAAAAATAACATTCAAAAAAGGAGGTTGCAGTATCTGACAGGACAACTTTATTTTATAACAGGTGATGATAATAACGCCTATGATTCGTTTGATAAGATAAAGGGAATAGGTACTCCTAACGAGATATCAGTAAATGCAGTTGTTGCACAATCTAAAGTGTCTGTTGATAGACGAAACATATTAGATGAGCTGGTTGGGTTGTCTAAAAGAGCAAAAAACAGAGAGCATCTCGATAAAATATTTTGTGCCATTGGAGATTACTATCTAATGCGAAGTGATACTTTGCAAGCAATGAATAGTTATTTGCATGCTGAGTCGAAGAGTGTCCATCATGGTATTGATAAAGCTATAGCGCAAGCGAAACTTGGAGATTTGTATTTTATCCAAAAGCAGTATGTTTATTCCGCAAACAAGTACTCGAACGCTATTCATAAGTTGCCAAAAGATTATCTCAATTACTCAATTGTTGAGAAACGTACAGAGGTTCTTAATGAGTTATCTCCACATATCAAGTTAATTTCAGAGCAGGATAGTATTCAGAATTTGGCACGATTACCCTATAAAGAACAACTTGAAATTATAAAATCTCATATTGCAATTATCAAAAGGCAGGAGTCTATTTCCAATCAACCTATTGTTGACTTAAGTACAGAAAACTTTATGTCACAACTAGGGGGAGCTTCTTTGGAGGCCTTCTATTTTTATAATTCTCTACAGGTATCATTAGGAAGGGATGAATTTAGACGCAAATGGGGTGCAAGAAAGTTGGAGGATAACTGGAGGATATCTAACAAGTTAGGTGTTGGATCAGATTTTATAGATAAAGATAATATTGATGATGAAATCAACTTGGATAATAAGATAGATAATTCTGATTTGAACTTTAGTTTGGACAGGTTTTCACCTGAGTTTTATTTGCAACAGCTGCCAACAACAGAGGAGGATATTTTAAAATCTAATAATATTATTCTTGCAAATTTGATAGAGGTCGGGAATATCGCTAAAAACAGGCTGTTAGACTTTGACTTGGCGATTGATTCTTATTTACGAATAGTAAATGATTTTGGTGATTCGCCTATTGTTGAAGATGCTATATATGCTCTATATATGATTAGCCTACAAAAGGGGAATTATGATGAATCAGAAAAATATAAAGACATAATAATATCTGACTATCAGGGAGGTAAATATGCAGATGTTCTGTCTGACTTGGAGTATGAAACAATAATGTCGGATTTTGCACAAAGTGAAGAGTCATGTTATCAGGATGCTTATCAGGCTTATCAAAATGGAGATCCAAAGTTGGTTCAGCAAAACTACAATAAGGCAATTAGATTCTTTAGCAATGGGCGCTTTTTATCTAAATTCAAATTGCTTAATGCTTTGTCTTATGCACAACAGGGTGATGAGGATATACTTAGAAGTTATTTAGAGGATCTTATAAACGTGTTTCCCGGTGGGGATGAGGCATTTATAGCCAAGAATATAATTGATGGATTAAATGAAGAGAAGAATCTTGTTGCAAATGCATCAGTTTTAACTGATATGAATTGGGGAAAGAGCAGTGATATCCCATTGTCTCAATTATCAGATGAGGAGTTTATAACACAATTCGATATGGATAGGGAACAGCCTCACAGTTTGGTGTTGTTGTTTAATGATAGAAATCAGAAAAGGAGTCAATTGTTATTTGCTTTATCTAATCATAATTTTTCAAATTATCAGCTGAGACACTTTTCAACAACCTTTTCTAAAATTGGTGCTAGAAATGCATTAGTTGTTAAGTATTTTAATTCTTATCGAGAAGCTGAGATTTACTCTGATAGAATTGGAGATGACGATGAATTTAAGAACAGCATTTCAGATTCTATTGAAACCATAATAGTTTCAGATTCAAATTATAACTTGATTTTCTCAGATGAGTCTTTAGCACAATACAAAGTGTTAAATATGAGTGCTGTCAGAATAATAGTCAATATTGTGGATTCGGATGATTTGGAAGAAAGTGTTGATATGCCTGAGGAGTTGCCTGAAACAATAATTAAAATTGAAAAAACAGATATTCTGCATAAAGTTGTGGTAAGAGACGAACTAGGATTAGAGGATAGGAAAATAGAGCTTGAGCGAAGAGAGCAGGAAGCATTAAGCCAGGAAAGTGGAGTGATGTCTGATAAAGAAAGGAAGAAGTTGATAAAAATACGTGAGCAAGAGCTTAAGCTTAGAGTAAAAGAACGAGGCAGGGAGTTGAAGACACGTGAGAGAGAACGCAAGCAAAAAATAAAAGAACAGGAAGAAATTAGAAAGGCGAAACTTAAAGAAAGAAATAGATTATTACGAGAAAAAAATAGATAAACTATGAGAAGAGTAGTATTTGCAACAAATAATCAACATAAGATTGATGAAATAAGGGGAATTGTAAATGGTAAAGTTGAAATCTTAAGCCTGGCTGATATAGGATGTCATGATGATATCCCAGAAACAGGTATTACTTTTGAAGAAAATGCATTGATTAAAGCCCAGTATGTTAAGAATAAGTATGGTTTTGACTGCTTTGCAGATGATTCAGGGTTGGAGGTGGATGCTCTTGATAATCGTCCGGGTGTTTATACCTCTCGCTATGCCGGCGAGAAGGCTAATTCTGAAGAGAATATGGCTAAACTGCTTGTTGATATGTGTGATATAAATAATAGAAAGGCTAGATTCAGAACTGTAATTGCTCTAATAGATAATGGTGACAAGCACTTTTTTGAGGGCAGTATTGAAGGCGAAATCTCTGATGCTAAGTTGGGAGATGGTGGATTTGGGTATGATCCTGTGTTTGTTCCTGATGGTTATAATCAGTCATTTGCTCAATTGGGTGTAGATGTTAAAAACAAGATTAGTCATAGAGCTATAGCAACCAATAAGCTTATTGATTTTTTGTTTAAGGGTTAAGTACTTATCTTTGATACATTAATCTTATAAATTAATTGCAAAATGTCAAAAACTATTCGTACAGGTATTGTTGGTTATGGATTGTCCGGAAGAGTTTTCCATGCTCCTTTTGTTGATATAGTGGATGGGTATGAGTTGGCTAGTATTAGTACTTCAAGGCCGGAAAGTATAGAATTGGCCGGAAAGCGTTATCCAGATGCTTCAATTGTCCCGGATGGTGAAGGAATTATAAACAATCCTGACCTGGATTTAGTAATTGTTACCTCACCAAACACTGATCATTATAAATGGGCTTATGAAGCTTTGAATGCCGGGAAACATGTAGTGGTAGAGAAGCCATTTACAGTTACTGTTGATGAGGCAGACAAGCTTATTGATTTGGCTAAGAATAAAGGATTAATTCTTACCGTGTATCATAATAGGAGGTTTACCAGTGATACTAAAACGGTAAAGAAGCTTTTGGACGCAGGTATGCTTGGTGATATAGTGGAGTATGAAACTCATTTTGACAGATATAGACCCGAGCCTAGAGAAGGAGCATGGAGAGAAGAGGCATTGCCTGGTTCTGGAATTTTGTATGATCTAGGCTCTCACCTTATAGATCAGGCTTTGTGGTTTTTTGGAATGCCAAAATCTGTAACGGCTGATATTAAAACCCAGCGTAAATGGGCAAAAGCAGATGATAGCTTTGATATTAGGCTGCATTATTCTAATCTCACAGTTACTCTAAAAGCAGGCATGCTTTGTAAAGTTGCAGGTCCTACTTATCTTATCCATGGGGTTAATGGCTCATTTGTAAAGTATGGGCTAGATGTTCAGGAGTCTATGCTCAATGCTGGTTTTGTGCCATATGGACAGGATTGGGGGCGTGAGCCTGAGGATATATGGGGTGAAATAGATGTTGATTATAATGGTATTAAGATTAAGGGTAAAATAGAAAGTGAGCACGGCGATTATCGAGAATACTTTATGAATCTTCGAGATGCTATATGGGGCGAAGCTGAATTGGCAGTTAAGCCTGAGGAGGCTCGAGACGTAATGTATATTATTGAGATTGCAATCCAGAGTAGCAAAGAAGGAAGAACAATCGAATGTTTAATATAAGTTATAATTGATATAGAATTTAATTTTGTGTTTGTGGTTTCGGTTGTTGATTATGACTTTTGAGAAAAGATATTTTTTTAGCAAAAGTTGTGCTATGTTGCACAAAATCACTACATTTGCAGTTCTAAAAAGAAAATTGTACAAAAATATATGATAAAGATAACTTTTCCTGATAATTCTGTTAGAGAATATGAAAGCGGGGTTACAGGTTTGCAAATAGCTGAAAGCATTAGTTCCAGACTGGCTAAAGATGTGCTTGCAGCAAGCGTTAACGGCGAAACATGGGATTTAACCAGACCAATAAATGAAGACTCTTCCGTTAATTTGCTTAAATGGGAAGATGCTGAGGGCAAACATGCATACTGGCATTCATCGGCTCACTTGATGGCGGAGGCATTGCAAGAGCTTTATCCCGGAGTTAAGTTTGGGATAGGTCCTGCAATTGAAAACGGATTCTATTATGACGTCGATCCTGGTGAAGGAGTTTCAATCAAAGATTCAGATTTTCCACTAATTGAGAAAAAGATGATGGAGTTGATTGCAGCCAAAGAAGATATTAAGCGCGAAAGCATTACAAAGCAGAATGCACTTAAGATGTTTGGCGATAGAAACGAAAATTATAAAGTTGAGCTAATAGATGAGTTGGAAGATGGAACGATAACTACATATACTCAAGGTGAGTTTACGGATTTGTGTCGTGGGCCACACCTTCCAAATACATCATACATAAAGGCCGTTAAGATTCTTAGCGTGGCTGGTGCTTATTGGCGAGGTGACGAAAAGCGTCGTCAACTTACTCGTATTTACGGAATTACTTTTCCAAAAAAGAAAATGCTTGATGAGTATCTTGTGATGCTTGAAGAGGCAAAAAAACGTGATCACAGAAAGATTGGTAAAGAGCTTGAGTTATTTGCTTTCTCACAAACTGTGGGTTCTGGTCTGCCATTGTGGTTGCCCAAAGGAACTCAGTTGAGACTCAGATTGGAAGAGTATTTAAAGAATATTCAACAAAGATTTGAATACCAGCAGGTAATGACTCCTCATATTGGTGGCAAGCAGTTATACGTAACTTCAGGACACTATGCAAAATATGGTAAGGATTCTTTCCAGCCTATCCACACTCCTGAGGAAAATGAAGAATTCTTGCTAAGACCAATGAACTGTCCTCACCATTGTGAGATATATAAAGTGACTCCAAAATCTTATAAGGATCTTCCTTACAGACTGGCTGAGTTTGGTACTGTTTACAGATACGAACAAAGTGGCGAACTTCACGGATTGACACGTGTTCGTGGATTTACTCAAGATGATGCTCATATCTTCTGCACACCTGAACAGGTAAAGGATGAGTTTCTTAAGGTAATGGATATTATCTTTATAATTTTTAAAGCATTAGACTTCGAAAATTTTGAAGCTCAAATTTCATTGCGTGATCCCGAAAACAAAGAAAAGTATATTGGTTCTGATGAAAACTGGGATAAAGCAGAAAGAGCTATCGTTGAGGCGTGTGAAGAAAAAGGTTTAAAAGCAACAGTTGAACTAGGTGAAGCTGCTTTTTACGGTCCCAAACTTGACTTTATGGTTAAGGATGCTTTGGGGCGTCGCTGGCAGTTGGGTACAATTCAGGTTGACTATAATCTCCCTGAGAGATTTGAGCTTGAATATACCGGTGCTGATAATCAAAAGCATCGCCCGGTAATGATTCACCGTGCTCCATTTGGTTCTATGGAAAGATTTGTAGCTGTATTGATTGAGCACACTGCGGGTAAATTCCCATTGTGGTTAACTCCTACTCAAGCTGTGGTGTTGCCCGTAAGCGAGAAATATAATGATTATGCCTATTCAGTAGCAAGAAGTTTGAAGCTTCTAAATATTCGTACAGAAGTTGATGATAGAAACGAGAAAATGGGCAGAAAGATTAGAGATAATGAGCTTAAACGAATTCCGTATCTGCTAATTGTAGGAGAAAAAGAGGCTGAGAATGGAGAGATATCTGTGAGAAAACAAGGAGGAACAGATCAGGGATCTGAAAAAATTGCTATTTTTGCAGAAAGAATTAATAAAGAGGTGGAGGAGATGACTAATCCATCTATCGACATCGAATATAAATAGATTTTTAAATACATAATAAACAAAAGAAAGGATAATTTTATCTGAATGAGGAATAACATTAGAAATACTAAAGACCAGCACAGAATTAATGAGCGCATACGCGTTCCTGAGGTTAGACTTGTTGGCGACAACGTAGAACAGGGTGTTTACCCTACCAGAGAGGCTTTGCAAATCGCAGAAGATCAGGGTTTGGATCTTGTTGAAATTTCACCGACTGCTAATCCGCCTGTGTGTAGGATTGTTGACTATCAAAAATTCTTATACCAACAAAAGAAAAAACAAAAAGAACAAAGAGCAAAGGCAGTTAAAGTAGTTGTGAAAGAAATTCGTTTTGGTCCACAGACCGATGATCACGATTACAATTTCAAGCTTAAGCACGCTAAGAGCTTTTTGGAAGAGGGTTCAAAAGTAAAAGCTTTCGTGTTCTTTAGAGGTCGTTCAATATTATTTAAAGATCAGGGTGAGGTATTACTGCTTCGTTTTGCTAATGATTTGGAAGATTATGCAAGAGTAGAGCAGCTACCGGTTTTGGAGGGTAGAAGAATGATTTTAATGCTTGCTCCAAAGAAAGCTCCATCCGCAAAATAATATTCAAAATAAAACTAATAGTAATAAGATGTTGTTTTTGATATGATTATCAGAAATAAATAGTATCTTTGCAAACTTTTTGACTAAAGCAAGGTCGAAAGACTATACAAAATAGAAGAATATATTTTGATTAATAAGAATTAGATTTATGCTAATCTTATTGGTTAAGTATATAATAATTACAAACAATAATAAAGGACAGCAAAATGCCAAAAATGAAGACTAATTCCGGTGCTAAAAAAAGGTTTGCCCTTACCGGAACAGGAAAAATCAAGAGAAAGCATGCTTATAAAAGTCACATCTTGACAAAGAAGACCAAGAAGCAAAAGAGAAATCTTACTCACACAGGTCTTGTTCACAAGGCTGACGAAAACAACGTTAAGCACATGTTGAGATTGAAGTAATCTTCTCACAACTTTCTAACACAAAGATTTATTAACAGGATGTATGCACCAAAGATTCTCAATTCGGAGAACGCTAGCATTCAAAAACAAGTAACATTATGCCCAGATCAGTAAATCATGTTGCGTCTCGCAACCGCCGAAAAAAGGTATTAAAACAAA
>CAZHWC010000054.1:0-5773 GCA_964535975.1 uncultured Proteiniphilum sp.
TATTTTGTGACAATATTAAAAATGAATAGCACCTTTTGGTTTTAAATGCAACTAGTATTAATATATAATGGCACCTTTAGAATTGTTTTTGTACCTTTATGCTCGTAAAATGAGAGTATATAATTATTAAACATATCAATAACAATGGGGTTCTTTAGCTACAGTTTTCTGCATCATGCAACAATAAGTGATTTCATACTAACAGTGCAAGATATTGCGAAGATATCGAGCGAGATTGAGGTGGAAGATGATAATTTCAAGGCTGTATTGGATAGGATTAGCAACATAAAAGGAAAATTAGATCAAATTGGACAAGAGACAGTTGAGGACTATCGCACACCTGAGATTCAAGAGTTGATGAAAAAGAGGCAGGTGGAGATGCGCTTGTTTCTGACAACGGTGAAGGTTTTACTTATACAGCATGAGGATGACAAAGAGTTGTTAGGAAAAATAAAAACTATTGAAAAGTGGTTGCGACCATATAAGAAGGATTTTTATAACCCGCGCTTGTCTGAGCACACCATGAATATTAACATACTGGACGCGCAACGAAAGAGCCAGCCTAATGTTGATGAGTATCTCAAGGACTTAGGGCTTGACAAGCAGTTTGGCTATATAAAAAAGCTTTCAGACAAAACCCGGCGACTAAGTATGGCGAGAGATAAAACAAAGAGAGAGCGCAAAAAACATACTCTTAAATGGCGCAAAGAGGTGATGGATAATTTGAGAGATCTCTTCTTTATGATGGAGCTTCAGATGAAGAACGAGGGACATGAAGATACGCATATGAAACAAAGGGCGATAGATATGCAAAGCGTTATAAAAAGAGGCGAGTGGATATATAACATCAAAAAAGGAATGCGAAAGGGAAAGAAGGAACGAGAGATGCAAAAAGAACCGGAGCAAAAAGTTATCTTTGCACCAATATTCACAAAGAAATAAACTAAAAATAAATTCTTGTTATGGAAAATGCCAAACCGCTCTCGCCGATATCCAAAACCGTGGTGGGAGTTCAGTTTCTGTTTGTTGCCTTTGGGGCAACAGTATTAGTGCCCTTGCTCGTGGGGCTCGACCCATCTACGGCACTATTCACCGCCGGTGTGGGCACTCTCATATTTCATTTGGTGACCAAAGGCATTGTACCCATCTTTTTGGGTAGCAGTTTTGCATTTATTGCTCCCATCATCAAAGCCACAGAGCTGTATGGAATGGCAGGCACCATTTCGGGCTTCATAGCCGTGGGTGCGGTATATTTTATAATGAGTGCCATTATCAAATGGCAAGGCATTAAGGTGATACAAAAACTGTTTCCGCCCGTTGTGATTGGTCCTGTGATAATGCTTATTGGTTTGTCGCTTTCGGGCACGGGTGTCAGCATGGCTTCTGAGAACTGGACGCTTGCCATCATAGCACTTGCCACAGCAATCGTTATCAGTCTTTTTGCAAAAGGATTGCTCAAGCTTATCCCCATTTTTGGAGGCATCATTGTAGGCTACATTGCTGCGTGGCTGATGGGAGCCATCGACTTTGCGCCCGTGATTGAGGCACCATGGTTTAGCTTGCCTCAGTTTGTAACACCCAAATTCTCGTGGGAAGCTATGCTCTTTATGGCACCCGTGGCAATTGCACCGGTTATTGAACATGTTGGCGATGTATATGTTGTAAATCAAGTGGCAGGAAAAGATTTTGTGAAAAAACCGGGACTGCACCGCACCATGCTTGGCGACGGACTGGCTTGCTGCATGGCAGGAATGGTGGGAGGTCCACCCGTCACCACATATTCGGAAGTGACAGGTGCAATGGTTTTGACAAAAGTTACTGACCCCGCTGTTATCAGAATAGCAGCTGTGACGGGAATTTTATTCTCTATGGTGGGCAAAATAAGCTTTCTGCTAAAATCAATCCCCGGTGCAGTGTTGGGAGGCATAATGCTGCTATTGTTTGGAATGATTGCCGCCACGGGCGTTAGCAATATGATTTCAAACAAAACCGATATGAGCAATACCCGCAATCTTATTGTGGTGTCTCTAATCCTTACCACAGGAATTGGAGGAGCCATATTAAATATTGGCAACATCACCTTCGAGGGAATTGGTCTTGCTGCAATGGTGGGCGTGATTCTGAACTTGATATTACCAAAACAAAAAGAAGATAATGGAACAGAAAAGTGATAATTCTAAAAAGAAAAAGAAGAAGTCGATAATATTTGACGTAATATTTTATGCTGTGCTTGCAGCAATAATATTTACGCCTGCGGGCAAGCCCGTGAAAGTGTGGGTAAACAAAGCATTGTCGTTTGCCCCATCTGTAAAAAAGGAGGCAAACAGAGAGGTATTGCAAGATTATCACTGGCAAATGGTAGACGACAAGGGCGTTCCCTTTAATCTTAGCGATGCCAAGGGCAAGGTGGTGTTTGTGAATAGCTGGGCTACGTGGTGCCCGCCATGCATTGCCGAAATGCCGTCGATACAAAAGCTATATGACAGCTACAAAGACAACGAGGATGTGGTTTTTATTTTTGCCACTACCGACCCCGTGGAGAAGGTGCAAGCTTTTATGAGTGACAATGGCTACACCCTACCCTCGCATTATATCCACTCTACACCGCCAAAACAACTTTCGTCAAATTCCATACCTCACACCGCAATTATTGCCAAAGATGGCAGCATTGTGGTTAATAAAAAAGGGGCTGCCGACTGGAATAGTAAGAAGGTCAGAAAAACTATTGATGCTTTGTTGACACAATAATAATTAGGGTAATGAAATAAAAAAACTCACTATGTGCATTGAGCCACAAGGTGAGTTTTTTTGTATGTATATATGAGTTGATTCTACAACCTTCCCAAAATCTTATCCATAACCCAATTGGTGCGCATTGCAGAACGATAATCACTAACGGGATACTCGCCATTACCGTTTAGATAATCATTGATACTTTTGATAAGATAGAATTGAATATTTTCGGGATTCTCTTCAGTAAATTGCTGCTCGCCATTAGCGTTTGTGAGAACTATGGGTGTAAACAAAAACGTGGATAGCTTGATTGTACCCTTAGAGCCGGTGATTATTACCTCATCAATGCGCTCATCAACAGAGGCTGCAAACTCCCAGTGCCCTTGTCCCTTAATGCCATTCTCAAAAGTGAAGTCGGCATCTACTGTGTCTTCCACATCATATAGTCCTGCCACGTTTTGGGCTGTGCCTTTGGCATCAATGATGGGTCCAAAAAAGAAATCAAGAAAATCGAACTGATGTGATGCCAGATCGTAGAAGTATCCTGCACCAGACTCGTCAGGTTTCACTCGCCATGACAGAGTATCTTTGCTGTTGTCAGACTCATAGGGAGGGTTGATTAGCTTTATTTGCACATCGGTAACCTCGCCAATCTCTCCACCATCAATAAGTTGTTTCACTTTTTGAAAGTAGGGCAAAGTGCGTCGGTAGTATGCTACAAAGCAGTCTACGCCCTCGCGGCAAGCCATCTCTCCAATTAGCTCACACTCCCAATACGAGGAAGCCATTGGCTTTTCTAAATACACAGGTTTGCCCAGTTTGATGGCAGCCATTGCATATTCGGCGTGCGATCCGGGAGGTGTGGCAACATACACTGCATTAACGCCGGTATTTGCAAGCAGGTTATAAGCATTGTCATAATGATTAGCCACAGAGTGCCTTTCGGCATAATCTTTTGCTTTGTTTCCGTCGCGGCTCATTACTGCCACCACGTCAGAGCCATCTACTTTTTTGAAGGCAGGACCACTTTTTTGCTCAGTCACACTTCCGCAACCGATGAATCCCCAATTTATCATAATTCTCAAAGTTTTAAAATGTTATTGTCTTCTGTTTCTTGTTTTAAGAAAAGAAATAATTCCGATTAAGAGTATTATAACAAATGCAACCCCGATATAGTTGAACATTGCCGCAACTCCGTCGTTTTTTCCATAAGAATGCAGTCCGCTTAAGAAAAAATTCACACCCAAGAATGTCATCAAAACGGAGGCAAAGGCTATAACGGAAGCAAAATTGAACGACCAGTTGCCGAACCACTTACCCACCAGATGGAGGTGTATGACTATGCTGTATATAACAATGGTGATGAGTGCCCAAGTCTCTTTCGGGTCCCAGCTCCAGTATCGTCCCCACGACTCGTTTGCCCACACGGCGCCCATAAATGTGCCAATGGTTAGCAGCGACAAGCCTATCAACAGTCCCATATTGTTGATGATGCTTAGTTCTTTAATTCGCAGTTGGGTTTTCTTGTCTTCTTTTGCAAAAATCATGATTATGAGGTTTACAATGCCAAGCAAGAAGCCTATTCCAAAAAAGCCATATGCCGCAACTATCACCGCAACGTGAATCATGAGCCATGGCGACTTTAGCACGGGTACGAGTGTGGTGATTTCGGGATCCATCCAATGGAGTCCCGACACAAAGAGGATGAGTGCGCTGAATATGGTGGTGAGCGACAAAGTGAGATAGCTCTTTCGGGCAAATACTAATCCAGCCAGGGCTGTAGCCCATGCCACATATACCATGGTTTCGTATGAGTTGCTCCACGGTGCATAGCCCGAAATATACCATCTGAGTCCCATGCCATATATATGATATAAAAATCCGATGCCTATGCCAATTGCCAGAACTATTGATGCTTTTTTCATCCACCTCTTTTCATTGAACAGTGCCGAAAATGATATCACAAGAAGCAGAAATCCCAAAACAAAATAGAGTATGCGCACTGTGGAGAAGACATTCTTTTTATTGTATTTTATTTCTGAATCTATCTTGGAGGCGGAGATGAGTTTGCCTGCATCATTTTTGTTTTGATACTCTTTGATGGTGTTTAAAATAATTTCAGGTTGGTCCCAGTCCCCCGATTGCATTGACTGATTAACTTCCGACAAATAGAACTTATATGAGCGAGAGATAAACAGCGAGTCCTCTCGTGCAAACACCCCCGAAAGGTCGTCGCCCGAGGCATACCAAGTGTGGTCGGCATCATTGGCATTGGGAAACAGAGCGGGGATTTGATGATTGAAAAGAAGGAACATTATATTAATCTGCTCGTCAAGCTTTATAAGGTCTTTTTCAAACTTGGTTCGGTCTTGCACTGCTTTGTGGTGAATTGCTTCAATATCTTTCAGAAGCTTATAGTTGCCGCGCCCGTCAAACAGTTGCGAATATGCAACTCCATTTGAGGTTAGCTGATATTTTTCTTTTATCTCATCGTTAGAGCATTTTATAAACTCTGTCTGCATCCACATCTCAGGCATAGATAGCAGGCTTATCAGGAATTGGTCGGAAGTGAGTTTGCCAATTTTATCTCGGACGTGAAGCTTTCGCAGTATCTCGGACGAGAAACTGTTCATCGGCATCACTCTGCCGCGCAATTGTACGGGCAGTTGTGCAAACTTTTGTGAGTGAGTCGCAGGTGGCGCATTGCGCTCAATGGCTTTGAAGGTGGCATGGTTTGTGAAATCTTTTGCCGAAACAGCGCCGGAAAATAGCAGCAACACAAGAGTAGCCTTAATGGCGTTTTGCACTTGCTTTAGTTGTCTGTTTAGCTGCCAAAATCTGGAATTGGGCATAACAAACATCATCACAAAGCCTATAAGCAAAAGAATGTATCCAAAGTATGTGATGTTTCGTCCTGCCACATCCTGATTTACAGATAATACTGTGCCAAGCTCATCATCGTCATAAGATGCCTGAAAGAGTCGGTAGCCCTTAATGTCGAATACATTATTCATAAACACTTTTGTTTCTATCACCTCAT
>CAZHWC010000054.1:5873-12698 GCA_964535975.1 uncultured Proteiniphilum sp.
TTTTTGGATAAGTGCAAGCACAAAGTTGATGATAAGCAGAAGCTGCACTATAATAAATGATGGCGAATAGTAGATTATTATTTTAGCGGCGGTGGTGCTCACCGATTCTTCTATAAATGTGCCAATGGCCATCATAAGGGCATAAAGTGCCAGGAGAACAAGGGTTGTTTTGTATGATGAGAGTAGTTGCTTGATCTTTTGCATTGTGATTTTTGTAAAAAATAAGAGTGACAAAGATATTCAAATATTTGGGAGCATCAATTGATATCTATAATGAACATTAAGAGCACATAAATGACAAATAAAATTATTATTTTTGCAACTCGAATTAATAATCTTTTTAATTATCTGAAAATGAGAAAATGGCGCATTGAAGACTCTGAGGAGCTTTACAATATTGATGGTTGGGGGAACGGTTATTTCTCAATAAACGAAAAGGGTAACGTGCAGGTGAGTCCGCGAAAGAAAAGCGGAAACAGCGTTGACCTTAACGAGCTGATGCGCGAGTTGTATCTTCGCGATGTATCGGCACCGGTATTGATTCGTTTTCCTGAAATTTTGGACAATAGAATAGAGAAGATTTCTACTTGTTTTAAGATTGCCTCGAAAGAATATGGCTACGATGCACAAAACTATATAGTATACCCCATCAAAGTGAACCAGATGCGACAGGTGGTTGAGGAATTGGTGTCGCACGGAAAGAAATTTAATATTGGTTTGGAGGCGGGCTCTAAACCTGAATTGCATGCTGTGTTGGCTATTAATACGGATATTAATTCTATCATTATATGCAACGGATATAAGGATGAAAGCTATATAGAGTTGGCACTGCTGGCGCAGAAGATGGGCAAGCAGGTGTTTATTGTTGTGGAAAAGATAAATGAGCTGAGACAGACAATAACAATTGCCAAGCGACTGAAGGTGAAACCAAATATAGGTATTCGCATTAAGCTTGCAAGCTCAGGAAGCGGCAAGTGGGAAGAGTCGGGAGGTGACGGAAGCAAGTTTGGTCTTAACTCAAGTGAGCTGCTTGAAGCTCTTGAAATGCTGAAAGAGGAGGAGATGACAGAATGTTTTCGTTTGATTCACTTTCACATTGGAAGCCAGATTACAAAGATAAGACGCATAAAGACTGCCCTTCGCGAGGCTGCACAGTTTTATGTGGAGCTGCATGCTCTTGGGTTTAATATTGAGTTTACTGATATAGGCGGCGGATTGGGTGTTGATTACGACGGCACTCGCTCGTCATACAGCGAAAACAGCATCAACTACTCTATTCAGGAGTATGTGAACGACTCGGTGTTTGCATTTGTGGACGCTGCAAATAAGAATAATATTCCACACCCAAAGATTATCACAGAATCGGGACGTGCTCTCACAGCACATCACTCTGTGTTGGTATTTGAGGTGCTGGAGACAGCTAGTATGCCTGAATGGGATGAGGAAGTGGATATAAAGGAAGATGATCACGAGCTGGTGAAGGAGTTGTATAAGATTTGGGATTCGCTGACTCAACCCAGAATGCTTGAGGCTTGGCACGATGCGCAGCAAATAAGGGAAGAATCACTTGATATGTTTAGCCTTGGCATGCTTGATTTAAAGACTAGGGCTCAGGTGGAGAAACTATACTTTTCGATTGTGAAAGAGATAAATATAGTGATAAACAGAGCAAAGCACGCTCCGGAGGAATTGAGGCAATTGGCGTCGCTGTTGCCGGATAAGTATTTCTGTAATTTCTCGTTGTTTCAGTCGCTACCCGACTCTTGGGCTATTGATCAGGTGTTTCCAATAATTCCAATACATAGATTGGATGAACGCCCCGACAGAACTGCAACTTTGCAAGATATAACCTGCGATAGTGATGGAAAAATTGCAACTTATATATCTAAGGGTGGAAGCAATGCTCCGTATCTGCCGGTGCACTCGCTGAAGAAGGATGAGTCATACTATTTAGGTGTGTTTCTTGTGGGTGCTTATCAGGAGATATTGGGCGACTTGCATAATTTGTTTGGTGATACCAACGTGGTGCACATTTCTACTTCTGATGCCGGATATAAGATTGAGCAGGTTATAGATGGTGAAACTGTGGAGGATGTGTTGGAGTATGCTCAGTATAATGCTAAGAAACTGGTGAGAACTGTTGAAACATGGGTGATGAGTTCTGTGAAACAGGGACGTATCTCTCTTGATGAAGGTAAGGAGTTTTTATCTAACTATCGTTCGGGATTGTATGGATATACTTATCTTGAGTAACTAAACTAAGATATTATATATAATAAAAACTGCCTCAACGCTATCTTTAATGATAGACTGTTGAGGCAGTTTCCTTTCTATTAACAACTAATATCTCTTAAAACTTAAATCCTACTGATAGATAAGCACTTTGGTTTTTTATGCTTCCGCCTGATGCTTGTGAGATATTAACAAGACCCATATCCCAACCAAGATCGAATACCAATTGTCCAAGTTCGACACCTGCTCCGATACCTAAACCGGCATCAAATGCTTTGTACTGTCCAACTCCGTCACCAAATACTTTATCGCTTGAGGTTTCTAATGAACCAACACTGAACGAACGCTTGCCCGCAATACCATATGCTGCATAAGGACCACCATGAAGGAATACTTTTGTCCCGGGAGTTACGTCAACTTTATATGCTAAATGCACAGGAAGTTGAAGATAAACAAGGTTGTCTGAAAACTCTAATGAGCTTTGCTTGTACTTAAATCCCTTGGTAGTTGCAAACAGACCTGACTGAATTGCCAAGTTTGGTGCAAAGTCAACATCGGCTGAAACACCTGCGTTGAATCCTATTTTCATGTTGTTATCGTTCAGTTCGCTTCCATAGAAGTTTGAGATGTTAATACCACCTTTTACTCCTAATCTTACTTGTGCACTTGCTACAGTGATTACAGCAAGCATTGCTACGATTAATGTTAGTTTAATTTTCTTCATAATCTGATTTTTAATTTTTTATTCGTTTGTTCTAAAAATTATAATTGTATTAGCGTACTTACATACAACAACATCGGGCAAAATATTGTTCGACTAGCCCGACATGTGGTTTGTTTCATAAAGTACAGTTCAAACTTAAAACAAATAATCACATGAAATGCCTATGACATGCATAAGAAGCCATAAGCGTGGAATTTTTCCACAAACTATCTCTTATTATTATTTATAGGATAATTGAAAAAAGTTTTCGCTTGCAAATATATTATTGGCAATTTCCTGAAGTTTGGCAGGCTCTATTTCGTCAACACGGTCAAACATTTCGCTGATTGGGAAATAGCTGTCATAGTGCAGATAGCTCTTTGCCATGCGAAGCACCACGGACTCATTGTTTTCGGAGGCAATGCCCATATGTCCTTTATACATTCGTTTGGCAGTGGTAAGTTGCGCCGGAGTTAATTGTTTTTCGCAAAGCACCTGAAGTTCCTTATTCACGAGCTTGAGACATCTGTCAAGATATTTTTTATCACTTGCAAAGTATATCGAGAACAGTCCTGTATCTGAGTAGGTGGTAACGATGGACTCCACATGATATACCAGTCCGTTCTTTTCGCGAAGGGAGTTGTTTAATCGGCTGCTTGCGTTTCCACCCCCAAGAATATTATTGAGCAGATAAAGAGCAAAGCGGTCATCATTGTGCATGTCCATTGAATAAGTGCCAAGCATTGCATGAACCTGAGAAGTGTCTTTGTCCATTGACAGTGTTTGTGGTTTGTTTCGGTGGTTTGCCACTCTATCTTTGATTGCCGGGAAATCACTGTCATCAAACCGAAAAAGCTTTTCGCTTAGACGCATCACCTTATCAAAGGGAGTTTTGCCAAACGAAAACAGTATCATATTGTCGGGGCGATATTGTCTCTTAAAGAATGATTTAATCTTTGCTGTGTCGAAAGTATTTATCGTGTCGGGATAGCCCAGAATGTAGTGCCCCAAATCGCTGTTTGCATAAATCATATTTTCAAAGTCATCGTAAATCAATTCAGAGGGAACATCCTCATAGCTGTTGATTTCATCAAGAATCACTTCGCGCTCTTTTTCTATCTGATTTTCGGGGAAGACAGAGTTGCACACTACATCACTAAGCAAATCTACAGCCCTCTCAAAGTACTCTGTGAGGAATGTTGCAAAAATAAAAGTCTCCTCTTTTGTGGTGTATGCGTTAAGCTCTCCGCCCACATTCTCCATTCTGTTGATTACGTGGTGTGCTCTTCGCTTTTTTGTTCCCTTAAAAAGAAGGTGCTCCACAAAGTGCGCCATACCTTTTTCGTCGTCATACTCATCGCGCGCACCGGTGTTAACGGCTACTCCGCAATATGATATTTCTGATGGGAAGGGCATGTGAATTATTCGCATGCCATTGGATAACTTTCCGGTTATCACTTTATAATGTTCGAATTTATCGTTGTTCTCTTTTCTCATTTAGTAATTTGTTTTCTCAATGCTCTTTTGTGAGTTTCTATGTAATATCAATGATTTTCAATTAACTCTTGATATTTCATATTTATCTTCATAGAATCCTATGATATTTTGAGCCATTTCCTTCGCCATGTTATCTCTGTCTTCAACAGTTTTGGTGCCTGCATGTGGTGCCAATACCACATTGTCGAGCTCTAACAATTCAGGATGAATCTTTGGTTCATTTTCATATACGTCCAGTCCTGCCGCAAATATCTTTTCTTCTTTTAGTGCATGTGCCAATGCAGCCTCATCTACCATATTGCCGCGAGCTGTATTTATAAATACGGCGGTTGGCTTCATCATGTTCAACTCTTTCTCGCCAATGAGCTTAATGGTTTCAGGAGTTGACGGTGCGTTTAGTGAAATAAAATCGGCTGTGCTCAGCAGCTCTTCAAACGAAACATACTTTGCGTTGTATCTGCTTTCGATTTCTTTGGAAAGTCTGTTTCGATTGTAATACATTATTTGCATTCCGGAAGCCACAGCACGACGTGCCACTGCCTGCCCTATCCTACCCATGCCTATAATACCAAGTGTTTTGCCAAATATCGAAATACCGGGGTCGCCATATATGCTCCAATCAATGGCTCGCGGGATGCGAAGCTTACGATCATAATAACCTATGCGTCGGCCTGCCGCAAGCAAAAGAGCAAAAGCAAGTTCTGCAGTTGGTTCGCAGGTAGATTTTGGCGTGTTGGTAACAACTATACTCGCTTTGGTGGCATAGTCAACATCTATATTATTGTATCCAACTCCATAGTTAGAAATCAATTCAAGCTTTGTGGCTTTGTCTATCATTTCTTTATCTGTATAAAAGCCAAAGTTGGGAACCAAAACTTCATAATCGTCAATCATCTCAAGAACCTCTTCTCGATTTAGTCCTTTTTCGCTTGGAAGATAAACGTCGTATTTATCACACAACTCCTGAATTGCAGTTTTTTGAATTGCATAAGTTATAAGTACTTTCTTCATTTTGTGGTTTAAAGCTTTATTGCATCTACATCACAGAGAGTCGCAATATTGATAGTTTAATTTAAAAGATTGAAATTACAAAAGTTCCCACAAAGTGCGCTCACTTTTCAGTTAATAATTACTTAGCAAATGCTTTATATCGAGATTTAGGGAAAAATGATTTGTAATTATTTGCATTTAAAAACTATTTACATATATTTGTTCGGTACCAATTAAATACATAAAACAATTTAAATCTATTGTCGCTTATTTAATATCATAAACTCAAAAATATGAAAAGAAATTACACTTACATTGTGCTGCTTATTGCAGTACTACTCACTTCGTGCGAGGCGGGAAATATAGACCCCTCGATTCTTGACAACAGTATCAAAGCCAATGGTTTTATAAAGGAATTAACAACTCGTGCCACAAAAGCACAGTGGACTTCGGGGGATAATATCGGAATTTATATGATTGAGGCTAATAAGAGTTTGTCGGATGTATCAGTTTTGGAGAAGAATATCAAATATACCACAACGGGTGATGGCAAGTTTAAACCCGCTTCGAATGCAAATACGATAAAGTTTCCTTCTGATGGCAAGAAGGTGGATTTTATTGCATATTATCCGTACGGTAGCATTTCTAATACGTTTTTATATTCTATTGATGTAAGCAATCAGGAAAATCAGGAAGCTATAGATTTTATGTATTCTTGCAACGAGACGGGGTTGGATAAGTCTTCGGGCTCTGTTAACATGACCTTCTGTCATATGCTATCAAAGATAGAAATTAATATAAAATTTAAGGATGGCGTAAAACCTGAAAATGTGACGGCAACAATTAAAGGAATAAACACAAAGGGCAAGTTTTCATTAATTGATGAGTCTCTCACAGCATCAGCTAAGGGTAATGTGAAGATGAAAACAAACAGCAAGGGTGATTATGCCGAGGCTATTTTGATTCCTACAGATGATCTGAGAGGTGCAAGTATTGAGATTATAAACGATAATTATGCATACATTCATGACCTAGAGCTTTCATCAGCAATAAAATCATTTGAATCAGGAGTTAAGACCTCTTATACATTGACAATAGACCCTGAAAGCGATAATGTCAGCATCGTGGTAAATCCAAACTCAGGGATAAGCGATTGGAAGGAAGGACCAACCGAAGAGGCTACTTTGGGAAAAGATCATTTGGTGACGGATAAAGAAAATGGCAGTAATGATGGTAACAATGATGGAAGCAAAGAGAAGCCATACTCCATTACTGAAGCACAAAAATTAGAGGGTGAGAGAAATATGTGGGTGAAGGGTTATATAGTTGGGTACTATACAGGGATAACCGTCAAAACATTCTCTAATGATATGTCTGAAGATATTGATATAAAAGAAACATGC
>CAZHWC010000054.1:12798-13974 GCA_964535975.1 uncultured Proteiniphilum sp.
GTTAGTACTCCTATCAAATAAATGGTTGAGACCTTGAATAATATAAGCCTTCGTTATTTTGATTCGGTCATATCTTGATTCAGCCTTATCTTTACAGTATAGTCTGAACCAAAGACTATCATTTATTTTCCTTTGTGAAACTATCAGGATAAGTAACAGGAAATAGTTTCTCACCATCTCTTAGTCTGATATATGATGAAAAACCTCTTTCACCTTCGTTGAGTGTAATCACGCGACAACCATTGTTACCCAAGTTATTATAAACTGTGTTGCCACCACTATATCTGCCATATGCAAGGGCTATGCCCATGTATGTGCCAATATAATCATTATCGTGATCGTGTCCCACAAATGTGCCAACCACATCACCCGACTCAAGCATTGTAGCAAACATTCCTGAGTTGATTTTGCCATTGCACTCATCTTCTTTGTGATTACCTATAATATTTTCTTTATTGGCACTCATCAGTGGATATTCGGCAAGAGGAATGTGGAAGAAAGCTAAAGCACGGTATGGGTTGCCATTATTTTGTGCGGTATATGCAGCGCTCTGATTGCGATACCAATCAACCTGAGCATGTGAAAACCAATCGTATGACCAGCCAACACCTTTATGCTTATCGTTGTATGCGCCTGAATCCATAAAATAGAAAAGCGTCTCAACCTTATCTTTATCTGCAGATGAACGAAGCTCCAATACATAATTGCCCTCGCCCTTTAGGTTTTTGTCGCCATGAAGTGCTAGGCAATAGGGTTGCGTCACCAGATAATCCATTATCTGAGTTCGTGTCCATCCCTGTTCGTCATCATGATTGCCATTAACATAAGCCCATGGTATTTTTCTCTCAATAACAGGTGCTATCGCTGCATCAAAACAATCTTTTGCGGGCTTTGCCCAAGCCACATCACCAGTGAAAACCACAAAGTCGGGTCGTTCATTCTCCAAAACCTCTTTTATTAATAAAATTGCTGTATCTGACGCAGCAACATTGGGTTTGAAATGTACATCGGTAAACTGCACAATCTTAAAACTTTGCCCCGGCTTGAATTGCAACTGTTGTGCTTGCAGCCCAAGTGCAACAAATGAAATTAATAGTGTGAAAAGAAAGTACTTTCTCATTTTTTATTTTGATTTTAAATTCAGTTTAAATGGTGTGTAAACAATGTTTAATCATC
>CAZHWC010000054.1:14074-17967 GCA_964535975.1 uncultured Proteiniphilum sp.
AAATAATTTATGATGGTGTTTCCTGTTAGTGCAATTAGCATAACAAAACTGAATGCTGTTCCTGATGTTTCTTTAAACATCTCGCCAACTAAACCCAGCATCACGGGAAATCCCGGAGCTAGTCCTGCACCAAGAAGCATCATACCGGCAGAGTTTATTATGTATCCATCCATAAGAAGACCAAATGCGCCCAAAAGCAATAGAATGAGCGAAATCATAATCAATCTGTTATGATTGAGGTTTTTGAGAAAACTACCAACCAACAGTCTCATAATGATTAGCCCAAGCACTGAATAGGACAAGGCTACCAAGGCTTTGCTCTGTTCTACGGCGTGGACATTTATGAAATATGACACAGACCAATTATTGACAATAGCCTCGAATGCTGATTGAAAAAATAGATAGAAGGCTATAATCATGAATAGTTTGTTTTTAACAAACGTAGGGACAAGTTTGATAGTTATCTTCTCTTTTTGAACGGTGAGCGGGTACTTTATAACAAGAAATGCTATTGCTGAAATAATGCTTAGCAAGGCTGTAATATTCAGTATTGGTATCAAGTACTCCTCGCTAACAATACTTAGAACAAGCGGCATACTGAAAGCACCAACGCCATAGAATAAGCCGAGCCAATTGAGATTGATAATCTTGCCCTTACCCTCGCTTAGATCGGATACCAAAGCACTTGTGCCTCCGTTTATTGTGCCTCCGCCAACACCAAAAAAGAATATAAAGAGGCTGAGCAGTGCTACAGATGAAGAATGTGCTATTCCTAAAAAGCCTACTCCCAAAAATGCTGACGCCAAAGCAAGCACCCATCGGTAACCAAACTTGTCAACTATTGGTCCAAATGAAATGGAGCCTGCTAGAAGCCCAATGGGAAGAATGGAGAATAGTTTTCCGGCCTCTATCTCGGTCATACCAAATTTTGATTTTAATACCGGAAGTATAGATCCAATTATCACCATCGATATGCCGAAAAGGAAAATGCCGGTGAAGTTTGCTATAAAGGCAATGGTTTTATTTTTCATCATAAAATTGATTGTTACATCCTTGTACCACCTGATGATACATAGCCATTGGATATGGCGTAGAATGTGAGCCCCGAAATTGTTTTGATTCCTATCTTAGAGATTATGTTTTTTCTGTGTGACAAGACTGTATTGAGGCTAATATTTAGCTTTTTGGCAGTCTCTTTATTTGTGTGTCCCTGAACAATTAGTTTGAGAACCTCTATTTCTCTATTGGTAAGGTGAGATTCGCTAACATGTGTTTTTTGTTCATCGGTGAGAATGTGGCTCAAACCCTCTATACTTTCTGAGTCAAGCATTTGAAGCTCAGGATACAGTAGTAAGTCGAATATTTTGTTCTGAATCATCAACTCTCTTTCAAAAGAATCAATTGAAAAGATAACAGCATAAGCAAGGTTATGATTGTAATTCCCGGATATATGTTTTATAAGAATGCTCTTGAGATCTTGCAGCAAATCGCACGAATATTTTGTTTTTTGCTCAAGCCCCTGCTGGATATTACTATTGAAATCGGTCTTGAATTGACTGAATATTTTATTAATAAGTTGTAGTTCTTCGTTATCACTATCACTCATGGCAATGAGTGGCGAGAAGTGCTTTTCTATGTTTGGTATTAATGTATTGCTAAAATGCTCTAAGGTTGTTTTTAAATACTCCACCACTTCCGACACGTCAAACAGTCTATTTTCTTCATCTATCAATAAATCGATATTGAGATATATGCTTAATATTGTGATGAAGAAATACACATTTATATTATTCTCCTTACATACGGTTGCAATAGTTTTATCGGCAGTACCCAATCGTATTCCAAATCTGTTTACAACCGGAATAAGGGAACTGTGTGAAATTAATAAATCGGAAAAAATAGTATTCTTTGTAATGCGTGTCATCTGAAGCGTAAGTTGAAATTTACTATTATTGACTGGCTATCAAAAGTACTATTTATTATTGTTTTTCGCAAAACTTATTCACTTTGTGCCTGCGAGTCGATGTCATTTACTACTAAAGAGGCTAGTGTCATGCCCACCATTGATGGAAGAAAAGACATGGTGCCATTAATTCTTGCCTTTTTGGCATCCCATTGCGATGCAGCTCCCGAATTGTTGCCGGGCATGGCAAACTCTCCCTTATTATTACGAACCTCATCACTATATACGCATAAGAACTTTTTGTCAACTCCTCCAAGTTTCTTTATCCTTCCTCGCAAGGCAGCAGCTAAGGGGCAACCTTTTACTTTCCAGAACTCTGCCACTCTTATTTTTGTTGGATCAGTTTTGAGTGCTGCTCCCATTGATGCAAACAGCTTTCCGGGCATCTGTGAAGAGTATCTGATAAGGTGTGCTTTATTTGACAAACTATCTATTGCGTCTATTATATAATCGTATTCTTCTAAGTGGAACGAAGCGGCAGTTTCGGGGCTATATATTGCCTGAACAGCATTAACTATGGAGTGAGGGTTTATATCGAGCAGCCTTTGTTTTAACACCTCTACCTTTGGCATACCTACGGTAGAAGTAGTTGCCATGAGTTGACGATTGATATTTGATACTGCCACAGCATCTGAATCTACTAATGTGATATTTCCTATCCCACTTCTAACCAGCATCTCGGCACACCAACTACCCACACCGCCCACACCAAAAACTATAACTCTCTTTTGCTTCGCATGGGTCATATATTCATTTCCCATCAATAACTCTGTCCGTTGAAAAATATCTTTTTCTGAAATCATCTTCTTTTTATTTTTGGCAAAAGTAAACTTTTTTATTCGTAATCACTCAAAACATAACCGGGATGAATAGCTTTTCGTTATCTTTGTTATAAATATTATCTTGCAACAATCACAATTATTAAACAAAAATATCAAAACCAAATTTCATTTTTTCAGACTATGAACAATATTAATTTCTTTAGAGCAGTGAAGTTTCCATTATTGGCAGTAGTTGCTCTTATTATCATTCAGGCATGTGGCAGCGTTCCTTTCACAGGTCGCCGCCAGCTTACTCTTATCTCTAACGATGAGGTATTGGCACTAAGTCTCCAGCAATACAACGAGTATATAAGCAATGCTCCGGTGGAGCGAGGCACGGCTAATGCTGAGATGGTTAAGAGAGTTGGCAACAGAATAGCTTCGGCAGTAGAAACTTTTTATAAAAGTAATGGCTATGAGTCGGAACTTAAGAACTATCAGTGGGAGTTTAACTTGGTAAAAGAGAATAGCGTTAATGCATTTGCAATGCCGGGAGGTAAGATTGTGGTGCTTGAAGGGCTTCTCCCTGTTACGCAAACGGAGGATGCTTTGGCTGTTGTGCTTGGTCATGAGGTGGCACACGTGATTGCACAGCACTCTAACGAGCGAATAAGTCAACAAATGGCTTTACAATATGGTGGTGCAATTGCCGGAGGTCTATTAGGCAACTCGGCAGGTGCACAAATAGGTCAGCAGGTTTTTGGTATCGGAGCTCAGTTGGGCGTGATGCTTCCATATGCTCGCAAGCAAGAACTTGAAGCTGACGAAATAGGACTTATAGTGATGGCACTTGCAGGTTATAATCCTGAAGTTGCAATTCCTTTTTGGATTAGGATGTCACAAAGTTCAGGCGGTGGGGGCACACCCGAAGTTTTGAGCACGCACCCTGCCGATCAAAAGCGTATTGAAAGAATACAACAAATATTGCCCAGAGCAATGGAGTATTATCAGGGTCAGGGCAAGGTAAATAAAAATACCACAAGAGCCATACAAACTGAGGCACAAACTCCTATGAATACAAAGAAATCCAACACTTCTAAAGAGTGGACGTTTTAGCCAAAAAATAACTTGATATGGTATTAGTTGACGGACTGGCAGTAGAGTTTGGA
>CAZHWC010000055.1:0-5287 GCA_964535975.1 uncultured Proteiniphilum sp.
GTGACTTTGGAACTTACCTTTTATACCCTAACAAGCGAAGAGCATTGAAAACAACAACAAGTGTAGACCCTTCATGAAATACTACTGCTACAGCCATATTGGCAAAGCCAAATATAGTGGCAGGAATGAGCAAGGCAACCATCCCTAAACTTATCCATAGGTTTTGTTTTATTATCTGTCTTGTTTTACGACTTAAACCTATTGCAAAAGGGAGCGTGCTAAGACTGTTTCCCATTAGAGCAATATCAGCAGTTTCAAGGGCAACATCAGAACTGGCTGTTCCCATTGCTATACCCACTGTGCTATGCGCCATTGCAGGTGCATCGTTTACGCCATCACCCACCATTGCCACTCGCATCTCGTTTTCCTTAATGCTTTTGATTGCATCTACTTTCTCTTCGGGCAAAAGTTCACCCCACGCATCAGTTATACCAATCTCTTCGGCAACAGCGCTTGCCACTTTCTGATTATCTCCGGTAAGCATCACCATTCGTTTGATGCCCATATCTTTCAACTGTTGTAAAGTTTCTTTTGCATCACTTCGCGGAATATCCATAAGGGCAACAATACCTAAATAGTGATTATTTTGTCGAATAAGCATAGTGGTATTC
Organism: uncultured Proteiniphilum sp.; assembly: GCA_964535975.1. Taxonomy (GTDB): domain Bacteria; phylum Bacteroidota; class Bacteroidia; order Bacteroidales; family Dysgonomonadaceae; genus Petrimonas. The sequence continues at coordinate 612 of CAZHWC010000055.1, forward strand.
CCTTTCTCTTCCAGAGCTCTTATCTTTTCAACAATAGCCTCATCAGGCTTGATATCATCTATATTATTGTGCAAAGTAAGATTACCAACATATACAACACTGTTGTTCAATGTTGCTTTTATACCTCTGCCTGCCACAGACTCTAAGTTTTGAGCTTGCAATAGCGGCGCATCTTTCAATCTCTTGGTTCCATCTCGCACTATTGCATGAGCAAGAGGATGATCACTCAGGCTTTCAACAGCTACGGCAGTTTGCAGCAGCTCTGTATCCGATATTCCATTTAATGTTACTACTTCTGTAAGTTTTGGCTTTCCCTCGGTGAGGGTACCTGTTTTATCAAACGCAAGTGCCGAAAGCATCCCCAAATCCTCTAGTGGTCTCCCACCTTTTATAAGAACACCCCCCTTGGCTGCTCGCGCCACTCCGCTGAGAACTGCGCTGGGGGTGGATATTGCCAACGCACACGGGCTTGAAGCCACAAGCACCGTCATTGCTCTATAAAAACTATCGCTAAAGGATTCGTCAATTACCAAAAAAGCTCCAAGCAAAATAACTACCAACATTAATACCGATGGCACAAAGTACCTTTCAAACTTATCTGCAAATCTTTGAGTGGGCGACTTCTGAGTCTGCGCTTCATTCACAAGAGAGATAAGTCGCGACAATGTGGTATCTCCCGACAGTTTTATTACCTGCACTTCTATAGAACCACTGCCGTTAATTGTTCCGGCATATACCCTGTTTTTACTTTTAATATTGGTCTTTTTAGAATAGTCGACATTCAAATCTTCAACCGCTATTTTATCTACCGGCATACTTTCGCCCGTGATAGCTGACTGATCAACACTACTTTGACCGTAAACCACAACACCGTCAACAGGAATTTTGCTGTCCGGTCTCACCACTATTATATCTCCTACTGCTATCTTTTCTATTTCTACCTCTTCAATACCTCCATTTTTTTTGATTAATGCTGTTTTGGGTGCCAGACCCGAAAGTGCTTTTATAGACTTTCTAGCTTTATTCATGGCATGATGCTCAAGTGCATGCCCCATACTGAACAAAAACAAAAGAAGCGAGCCCTCAACCCACTTTCCTAAAACTGCCGCACCTATGGCAGCAATCAGCATAAGAAAGTCTACCTCGAAACTTCGTTTCATAAGACTATCAATTGACTCAACAAGCGTATAATATCCACCAAAGGCATATGAGACAACAAACAGTCCAACAAGTACTCCTTTTGGAATTGCTGTAACAAAAGAAAGACCAAAGCCTAACGCCAAGAATATTCCCGCAATAATAGAAAAATAGAGATCTGTTTTTTCACCAAAAATTCCGGAGTGAGAATGATCATGTTCGTGATGGTGATGCTCGTCCTCGTGCTCATCTTTATATTTGCCAACCTGTTTTAAGTATCTTGCAGCATTTACAGATGTATCAGGAATAGAAAGACCTTCTTTCTTTAAAGCAGAAATTATTTTAGAATCATCAAGAAAAGCTCTGTCATATTCAACTCTTACCATTCCCGATAGCGAAATGGATATTTCTAGCATACCTTCAATACTTCTCAATGACTGTTCAATATTGCGTGCATGTCGTGTATGTCTCAATCCTTTAACTTCTAAAAGCTGATGTCCGATTTGCTCTGTAATAGTTGTTCCAACCTGCTTTGCAAGAATTCGGATTCTGCTAATCGAGATTTGATTTGGATTATAATGAAAACAAAGCTTGGGAACTATACCATTCTTAGATTCTGCAACATGCACATCTTCAACCCCCTTCTCCTCTCTTATAACTTTTATAAAGTTTTTTACACAAGGATCTTTATCATCAGGAACTCCTGGAAGAATTATTGGAATTTCAATTTGAATCTTTTTCATATTAGTACAATTATGCTTATACGACATTTTTTATAACACTTGTCTCATAAACGACACGACAAACTTACAAATTTTTATTAATCATTATACCTTTGTAAACTTCTTCTTTTGCCAGGTGCGAACATAAAAGTTTTTTTATTTAATCTATAATGCTTTATTTTGCACAAAAAAGAAGTCCATACAAAATATGTCTTTTGAAAACGAAATAGAATATTTATACAACAGCTATGTTGATGACCTTTTCGCCTATGCCATTCATTTGGGATTTGAAAGACATATCGTTATGGATGCAATCCACGATGTATTTCTAAAGCTATTCTACAACAACACAATAGACCCTGAAAATCTGGAGAACCCCAAGTTTTATCTATTCAGAGCATTAAGAAACACATTAATTAACAGCGCCAAAAAGAAATCCAACTTTGATATTAGTATTAATGAAATTGAACATACTCACGACAAAACAGATGAGGCTGACAATTTTTTATTATCGGAAGAACAAGAACAACTTATCAAAGAAAAGGTTGAAAATCTGCTAAAAACATTAACAAAACGTCAATACGAAATTGTTTATTTACGATTCGTTGAAGAATACAGTTATGAACAAATAGCTCAAATCATGAAAATTACACCGGGCGCTTGTAGAAAATTGGTGCATAAAGCCATAAAAAATCTACGAATGAAATAAAAAGTGTATCTTAAACAGATATTTTGCTCAAAAAACAATTTTATTTCAAACAAAAGGGAACAAATGTCGTTAACACTTGTCTCTCATATAGAAGGTATGTTATATTTTTAATATATAAACAAAATTTAATGGTGGAGCAAGATAAATATAGCGAGCTATTACAAGATGAGCTATTCATTCAATGGAGACTACTTCCTGATGAAGAACTAAATGAATATTGGAATGAGAAAATTTCAAAAGACCCATCACTGTCTGAAGAAATACTCAAGGCCGATAATTACTTGAAGAGACGTCATCTAAAGAAAAGTGGAATTACTTCTATTGAAAAAGAGCTACTTATTAATAGCATCAACAAGTCTATTGAAGAGAACATAAAGCCAAGAAGCAAAATAATAGTAATGAAGAATTGGCTTAAATATGCTGCAATGGCAGCAATAATTGTATCTGCATCAGTAATTGTTTCGCAAATGCTACAACAATCGCCCGATATTGCAGAATCAGCACAAGATAACATTATTGGCAATATTCATGAAGAATCTGACATACAACTTGTGGTTGGCGACAAGATTATATCTTACAAACAAGATATTGATATAGAGCTAAGCGACAAGGGAGAAATAAGTATCGACAATGAGGTGGTAAACAAAGATAATTCTTCCAATAGCAAGGTGATGAACAAAATTGTAGTTCCACACGGAAAGCGATCTAAAATGCGCCTGTCAGACAATAGTGTGCTATGGCTTAACTCGGGGACAACCGTTGAGTTCCCATCACAGTTTGACTCGTATAAGAGAGAGATTATTCTCACAAAAGGCGAATGCTTTCTGGAGGTTACAACTGACAGTTCAAGACCTTTTTATGTGCAAACGAACAAAATGAAAGTAAAAGTACATGGCACCAGCTTTAATGTTTCGGCATATGAAAATGAACAGCAAAATGTTGTACTGATTGAGGGTAGTGTGAGTATTGAAACCAAAAATAATGCCACACCTATTTACATAGAGCCTAATGAGCAGGCTTTAATTGAAGACAATAACACTATTACTAAGCGTAAGGTAGATACAGAACTATTCACAAGTTGGAGAGACGGATATTTCCTTTTTCAAAACACTCCAATGACTGAAGTATTAAAGCATCTTGAAAGATATTATAATCTTTCTTTTGACTATGACAACAGTAAGAGCATCGCAAATTTGAAATGCAGTGGCAAACTAATAATGTCGAATAAAATTGAAAGTGTAATGCGATCAATTTCTATTCTTACATCCACAGATTTCTCAATTGAAAACAAAACAATAACAATAACAAATTAAAAGACAACGATTTAGAATTCATTTAACAATTAACATGTATGAAAGGCAACTTAATTATGAGGCAAGTATTACGATTAATATGTGTGTTTGTGATACTATCGCTATCAACAGCATATGCCAGCACTTATTCGCAGGGGGCATATTCAATTAGCGTAAATAGTAAAACAATTAAACAGGCATTAAGTCAAATTGAAAAAAGCACTGATTACAGATTTATATATTCTGAATCAGCAGAAAAAGAACTGGGACGAAAGATTAACATTAATCTAACATCTAATGATATTGAAGAGGTGTTGGATAAAATAGTAAGCAACTCGAACCTGAAATATGATATTGTAGACAATCAGGTTGTTGTTTACACAAAAGGAAAACCCGTCAACACGATTACCAAACAAGAGTCAATTTATCAATTTGGCAAACCAATAGTGATTGAAGGAAAGGTAATAACCAAAGACTTAGAACCTCTGATTGGTGTGACAATTATGGTTAAAAACTCATCACTTGGAACTACCACTGATATAGATGGTAAATTCAAAATTGAGATTCCATATGATGGAACATCTGGTGATGGTGAGATTTTACAGTTTACTTACATTGGCTTCAAATCAAAAGAGATTATTGTTAGCGAGAGCCGCACTCTTCCCGTTGTCTTAGAGGAGGACATCTCTGAAATTGGTGAGGTGGTTGTAACCGGATTTTTCGCAAAAAGCAAATCAAGCTTTACCGGTTCATCAGTATCATACTCGGGCGAAGAGTTGAAGTCTGTTGCTCCAAGAAGTGTTATTGATGCACTTT
>CAZHWC010000055.1:5387-17945 GCA_964535975.1 uncultured Proteiniphilum sp.
GGTGTAATAGTTATTGAACGCACAAAGGTGGCAGAAGGCAAAATGAGAGTTGCATATAATATGACTGGAAGTATTCAGTTTCCTGACTTTAGCGACTATAAACTTCTTAATGGATATCAAAAACTGGAGTACGAAAAACTTGCAGGTCTTTATTCAAATGATGACCCAGCTTTACAGTACCAACTAGATGAACAGTACAATGAGCGATACAAAGAGCTAAGAAGAGGTGTGAATACAGACTGGTTATCACAACCTTCACGAATTGGTGGCTCACACGATCACTCATTAAGACTATCCGGTGGAGCATCAGGTACTCGCTATGAGATAAATGGCAGATTTGGAAATACAGAGGGGGTTATGAAAGATGACTACCGTAAGAGATATTCATTAGGCTTTATGCTTGAGCACTATTCTCCAAAAGGTTTTTCATTCACTAACAGAACCACATTCAGCAGAGTTGATCAAAAGGATACTCCTTATGGTTCGTTTTCTCAATACACACGCATGAATCCATATGATAGAATTTACGATGAGTTAGGCGAACTAAAGAAAACATTATCATGGGATCAGGACAATCCGTTATACGAAGCAAGTCTTGGATCTTTTAACAGGAGCAGCAGTCAATCTATCAGCAACGACTTTGACGCCAGATGGAATATCACAGACTACTTCAGATTTACTACACACTGGAACATAACTCTACAAGATATGAACAGCGAAAGATATCTATCACCTTTATCCGGCACATATAAAAATGAGCCTGATTTGTCAAAGCGTGGTTCATTATCTCACTCAAATCAAAAAGGTCTTACCTATTCGGGAAATGCTGTTGTAACCTACAACAAATATTTTGAAGATAACAGCTTGTTAAGTTCAAATCTTGGAGCCAATATCACCAAAGAAGACCTTAGAACAGCTGCATTCCGCGGTATTGGTATATATTCTGATGCATTGAGTTTTATCAACTTTGTATCATCTTACCCAACAGGCGAAAAACCATCAGGTTCTCAAACTTTAAGTGCCGACGTTGGTGCTTTCCTTAACTTGAACTATTCATATCAAAACAGATACTATGCTGATGGTGTTTATCAGGTATCAGGTTCATCAAAGTTTGGTGCTAATAACAGATACGCACACTTCTGGTCATCGGGTATTGGTTGGAACATCCACAACGAATCGTTTATTGATAACGAAACTTTCGACCTTCTAAAAATTAGAGGTAGCATGGGATATACAGGTAAGGTAAATTTCTCACCATATCAGGCTTTAACTACTTATCAGTTTAGAAATGATCTGATTTATTTGAACGGCATAGGAGCAATTCCAATTACTATAGGAAACCCTGACCTTACTTGGGAAAGAACTATGAACTATAATATCGGTACTGATGTTAGCTTATTTAACAGAAGAATCAATTTAGTAGCAGATTTATATTTGAGAAAGACAACTGACTTATTAATTGACAAGACTATTGCTCCTTCTACCGGTGCTACTTCGGGAAAGGATAACTTGGGCGAAATGGAAAATAAGGGAATTGAGGTGAAAATTGATGGTTATGTTATCAGCAACAATGATTTCTCTCTTCAGATAGGATCTAACATAATGCACAATAACAACAAGATTCTAAAAATCAGTAACGCACTGCAAAGTCAAAACCAAACAAACAATGATTTGCAATCATTGGCGCCACTGCCACAGTTTGTGGAAGGAGAGTCCACAACAGCACTTAAGGTTGTGAAATCAGGAGGTATAGACCCTGCAACAGGACAAGAGATTTATATCAAAAGAAATGGCGAACTAACATTTACTTACGACCCGGCGGACAAGGTGAATGTTGGAGACCAACTACCTGTTGTATCAGGTAACTTTTTTGCAAATGCAAGATATAAAAACTTTACAGCATCGGCCTACTTAGGCTTTAGATATGGAGGTTATATCTATAACACAACCCGTGCAAGCAAGGTAGAGGGCGCAGATCCTAGATACAATGCCGATGTGAGAGTATTCGAAAGTCGCTGGAAAGAACCAGGTGATATTGCAGATTATAAAGACATTAAAGATCAATCAATGCCAAGGCAAACAACTCGTTTTGTTGAAAAAGAAAACACACTTAATCTACAGAGATTTAATGTGGCTTACGAGTTTGATGCTCCTGTAGCAGCAAAACTTGGAGCAAGAAAGCTTTCGGTAGGCTTGGGAGTTAATGATTTATTCAGATTCTCGACTGTTAGAATGGAGAGAGGAACAAACTATCTATATAGCCGCGGATTAGATATAAGTATAATTGCATTATTTTAAAATTCAGAACAAATGAAAAAGAAATTTATAAACATAATATATATAAATTTGATTGCTTTGACATTGATGTTTCAAGTCGGATGCAACAGCTTTTTAGACATAAGACCAAAGGGTGAGCTTCCGGGATCTCAATTACTGAATAAGCCCGAAGGTTTTGAAAGTGCCTTATATGGTGCATATGCAAGCTTAAGAACAAACAATTTATACGGCATGACACTATCTCACCAAATGACTGAAGTGTTAGCTCAATATTTTGAATGTTACGGAAATGAGTTTGTTAATCAGCTAAACGATTATAACTACAAAAGTTCAATCGTGGAGAGTTCTATTGACAATGTTTGGGCCGATATGTACACCAACATTGCAAATGTAAACAACATTATTATCAGCCTTGAAAGTTTTTCAGAAAAAGACTTCAGACACTACAACCTTTATAAAGGTGAGGCACTAGGATTAAGAGCCTTTATGCATTTTGAAATCCTTAGATATTTTACAAAGAATATCCAGTTGGATAATAGCGCAGAAGGAATACCATATTCTAAAAAGTTTGCTTTAGAGCCAAGTGATTTTGTTTCGGCAAGCAAAGCTTACGAACTAGTAATTGAAGACTTGGTGGAAGCAGAGAAACTTCTTGCTCAGGATGCTGACCTCTTTACTTATCCAAAAAACAACCCGGATGATGCATTCATCAGAGACAGAGAAACTCACTTCAATCTATATGCAGTGCAAGCAACATTGGCAAGAGTTTATTTCACTATGGGTGATTATCCAAACGCAGCTATACAAGCCAAAAAGGTTGTAAATTCAAACAAGTTTGAACTGCTTACAAAATCAGATTTGGCAGAAGGTATAATGAAGGGAATCATCTATCCTAAGGAGGCTATTTTTGGAATCTACTCTACTACATACTACAACACAGTGAGAGAAAGATTCTACTTTGAAACATCTTTTTCATCTTATAATCCAAGAAAGGACATAAAGAGCATTTATGAAAAAGAACAAAGAGGTCATGATTACAGATGGGAAGGGTTCTTTAAAACACCAACAACTTCAACCGGTAGTCTTAGATTTATTAAGCTTGTTGACCAATACATGATTGATGACAGAGAGTGGCAACGCCCTGCTGCCTACATTCCGGGTATCAATATGATAAGATTGCCAGAGATGTATTATATCCTTGCTGAATCTCTATTGTCATCAAGTCCGCAAGAAGCAGCCAACTATTTTGATACAGTTCTTGAATCAAGAGGTTTGACAGGATTACAGAATCGTGATGAGGCTAACGAAAAACAATTGACAAAAGAAAGAATTACAGACGAAAGATATAAAGAGTTTATAGGAGAAGGACAGACATTCCTAAATATGAAAAGATTAAACTCAAATATCATAGCTACCGACAATAGTGTAATTTCGGCAAGTGATGCTATCTATGTATGGCCAATTCCTTTTGATGAATTAGAATATAATCCAAAGAAATAATTAACAATACAGCAATATGAAATTTAAAAATATATTTTTAACTACAAGTTTGCTCCTTTTTGGACTTATTGCAGGATTATCATCCTGTAAGGAGGGCAACTTAGCAGACACCGGCGACTGGAAGACGGGATTGTACTTTCAGAGAGACAGTATAACATACTCATTTGGTGTTACTCCTTTAGAGGTTACAACTTATACACTTCAGGTGCCTTTAAAAGTGATGGGGAACAAATCATCATCTCAAAGAGCTTTTAAGGTTGAAATAGACAATGAATTGACTACTGCAACGCAATCAGTACACTTCGAGATTGACAACAATCCTATTGTCGGCGCAGATTCTATCAATGCATACATCAACCTAACAATTAACAGAGGTGCTATTGAAGGAAATGAAAGCTATAAAGTTGGATTAAAATTGATTGAAAATGAAAACTTTAAGCCTGTGAATGAAGATTATAAAAGTGCAGTAATACACTTCAACAACCGAGTGGATCCACCGGATTGGAAAGACTGGCAAGGTAAACCTACATGGCCCAACTATAAACTAGGTGCATGGAATCCTCTCACATATATCAAGTTTATTGAGTTGTTTAGAGATATGAAAAATACTGCTCCTGCCACCTATGAGAATATGGTTAAAGAATTTGGCGAAGACTTGAAAAATGTTGAATTTGGATGGGCTTGGGATTATGACAAAAGTTTGACTAAGTATGTGCTAAATCCAATGTATCAGTATTTTATGGTAGAGCACCCAGAATTGGGAGTAACTATTCCTAAACCAGTATAGATCAACATAATCAATGAATAGAAAAATGATGATGAAAAAATATTTATTATTTATAATGGTTTTGTCTTTTGCTTTGCAAGCATGTTATGACGACAAAACTACAAACGATATTAATAAAATATCCGAAATTGAAATTGATTTTGGTGTATATGAGATGGAAACTATAGAGATTGACAAGAATGAAACTCTAACAATAGATCCAGTTATCAAACAAACCAATAAAGAGAAGTCTCTCGAATATGAGTGGGAAATTAATCAGGAGATTTACTCTACTGAAAAGGTTTTGAATTATGAAGGCTCTCGCCTTGGCACTTTCCGTGCACGCCTCAGAGCATTTAATGAGGACGGAAGCACATATAAAGTGTTTAATATCAGAGTAAACTCACCTTATGAAGAGGGATTATTAATCCTTAGCTTAGATGAAGCAAGAAACAGCTCCTTAGGGTTTATCAAGAAGATTCCTAACATGGATATTGATAAAACCCCTATTGAGGATGTTCAATCAGAAGCATTTAAGCTAAACAACGAAGGAGCAAGCTTAGGTAAAGGGATTAGCGATATAGCAAAAAGAGCAAAACAATTCTTTATTTCATCTGAAGATGACGGATCGATAACAATTATCAATGACCAAACTCTGGAGATGGAGGCGCAAATTACTGCACAAGAGTTTCCAAACTTCAAACCGACAATTTTAAATATTCCTGACAACACAGCTGTGAGTGCAATAGTTATGACAAGAGATGGCAAGTTGTTTAATCTTGCAACTAAAGAACACATTCTTCTTGAGAACAATACACTAGGTGCATCTGTAAATCTATTGGTTAAATCGCAATTTATTCCTGGACTTAACTATACATCCAACTATTTCTGGGATTTGAATGCATCTCGTTTATGGAATGTGACTCCTTATGGTAACTCTAGCTCAAAAGATGAATTAATTGGTCATGAGTTTTATACTTTCTTTGAAGCAAATAGCAAAACTTACATTCTTACGAAACAACCCAATAGCAGTAGCTTTACTAAGAATGTATATAGTGTAACCCACAGTGCATTCACAAACTTAGAAAAAGAAACGTTTACAACTACAGGAGTAGTTCCTACCGAATCATCTGTTACTCTTCTGGACGAAAAGCTTTTCAAACTTCTGCATGCTGATGGTAACAAAGTTTACCAATGGTATTATTCAGGCACAGACTTTAATGAACCTCCTTTACTAACAATTGATGTGGAAGGTGAAATCACTTATTTAGCAAAAAACAACAATGGCAAAGAGCTTTTTGTTGGTGTTTACAACCAGAATGCTTCAGGTAAGAAAGGATCAGTATTGATTTATAATATTGAAACAGGTAGAAAACTGGGACAGTTTATTGGAATCACTGACAAGCCTGTTAAACTTCTATACAAAAATAAGAGTTAAACAATGAATAGAATATTTACAAAAATCATTATAGCTTCAATTATTATTTCAGTTTCTGCAATTAAGATAATTGCTCAGCAAACAACATTTTTATTTCAAACTAATTTTGATAATAATTACTCTGCATATATTTCACCAATAAATAAAGGTAGTTCAGATGCATTGAGTGGTGTTGAGATAGTGTTGAATGAAGATGGTTCTTTTGAATGGAACGGTAGTTCTGCCTCTAACTGGATTCAAGTAATTTTTATGCCGGTTACAAAAGACAAACAGCTTGGAGCATCATTCCCGCTAATTCTTAATAAGGAGACTGAAAATATTAATATCAACTACACGGATACAACTTGTGTATCCGTGTTAGATTCAGATATTTCTCCCGAGAATAGATCTTTAATTGAATATTCATCATTCATCAACCAAATGATGAGAGAAAGATTTATGAATAGAAATGACAACCCTGCCGAAACTTTCAATGTAAATAATTATTTAATCAAAGTAGATAATTTAATCAACCAATATAATATTACAGATAGAGATGTGATAGATTATCTTAAAGTTTTATCTTATATGAACTATGCCAACATTGCATTGTTTAATGACAATGATAGCTCGGCAAGTATTCCTTCAGACTTTATTGAAGTGTTGAATAACGAGTGGGTATTATCTTTCTATGCGGGAATAAATATTCTGGACAAATTTTTGGACAAAGAGAGTAACATTACTTCAAACAGAAAGACATTAGAAGAGATAAAAAATAAAATTGATGTTATAAACAATAAAGTTTCAAATGAGCATATAAAACTGAAATTAGTTGAAAGCAATCTATCCAAGTTTGTAAACTCATACAGAATCATTGACAGGGAAAGTTATAATAAAGATAAAGAAAAGTTTGAAGAGGTAGTTGCGTTGTTAGATGACTCAAAATTAAAGAACAAACTTGTGAGAAGCTTTGACAATCTGCTATACACCAGCAAAGGAAGTTTGATTCCTGATGTTGTATTTAAAGATACTGAAGGCAATGAAGTGAACCTGCAAAGTTTTAAAGGAAAATATATCTATATAGACCTATGGGCATGTTGGTGCGGACCATGTTTATTAGAAGCGCCTCACTTTTCTAAATTAGAGAAAGACTACAAAGATCACAACATCGAATTTGTTAGTTTATCTCTAGATTTAGATAAAAAGGCGTGGCTTAATAAAGTTAAAGAATTGAACTATGAAGGCAATCAATGGGATGTGGCTGACTCAGGATTCGATAAGATAATGAATATTAGAGGCATTCCACATTTCATTCTATATGACAATGAGGGAAAACTATTGCTATATAATGCACCACGACCCAGTTCAAAAGAAATCAGAACAATATTTGATAATTTATAATATAAACCACAAAAAATGAAATTTCAAAATCTACTACTAACACTAGCTGTATTAGCAATATCATTCTCAGTTAGTTCACAAAATAAAAAAGAGTACCTGGATGGATCTCTGTTTTTCAATCAAGATGCTTTTTTGTTTGAGTTTGAAAAACAAGCCGACATGGTTTATCAAAGTAAAAACTTTCTAAGTATTGAAGATGCTGAAAAGCAACTCAATGAAGTTGAACGCAAGAAAATAAAAATTAGCAAAGCAAAACAACACGAAAGCACTTTGACTCCACAGGAGGTTTATAAAAAGCTTTTGCTATCGACTGTAGCATTTGGAGTTTCATATGATTGCGGACAATGCGATGTAAAACACGTAGGTGCTTCTTCAGGATACGTTATCGATGAAAGTGGACTAATTGCCACCAATCACCATGTGGTTGACTCGTATATTAAAGGCAGAGAAAGAAACTACTCAATGTTAGTAAAATTTGCAAATGGTAAAGTTTATCCGGTGACTGAAGTTGTTACAGCAGCCAAAGATTTTGATTTGGCCGTGGTAAGAGTTGATACCGGCGGTGACAAGCTTATACCTATTCCTTTTGGTGATGATGCACAAGTGGGTGATGATGTATTCATATTAAGCAATCCCTTCAATATGTTGTTCTACTTCACAACAGGTATGGTTGCTAGAAACATACTAATGGATTCATACAGAAAAGGTGATAATGCTGTTCCTGAGATGGAAGTTACTGCCGACTATGCAGTAGGCTCAAGTGGAGCTCCTATTGTTGATAATAAAGGAAACTTAATTGGCACAGTGGCTGTTACCCGTTCAATATATGCAATGCCTCAAGAAAAGAAAGATTTGCAAATGGTAGTAAAAGGAACAATTCCCGTAGTACTTCTAAAAGAACTAGTAGAATTCTAAACTTATCATTCACTAAAACTCCTAAAGGAGATAGTATTAAAATACAAAGCAAAAAAGGTGTAATCGCATTTCGATTACACCTTTTTTCATTTTATACCTTATCTGCAAACACAATCTTTCCTACTCATCAGTAACACATCCCTCAGAAGCAGATGATACCGACTTAGCATATTTGTAGAGCACCCCTCTGCTAACTTTCAAAGGAGGTTCAACCCAATCTGCACGTCTCGAGGTCAGTTCCTCATCAGAAATAAGAACATCAATAGTGTTATTAATAGCATCAATACGAATGATATCTCCATTTCTAACCAAGGCTATATTGCCTCCAACTTGCGCCTCAGGTGTGACGTGCCCAACAACAAATCCGTGTGAGCCTCCCGAAAAGCGTCCATCTGTTATAAGAGCCACATCCTTCCCTAAACCTGCCCCCATCAATGTAGATGTAGGCTTTAGCATCTCAGGCATACCCGGTCCACCCTTGGGACCAACATATCTTATTACCACTACCTCGCCCTTCTTCACCTCACTGTTTAGCATAGCATCAATGGTTTCTTGCTCACTATCAAAAACACGAGCAGGACCTTCAAAATACTCACCCTCTTTCCCCGTAATCTTTGCAACAGCTCCCTCAGAAGCAATATTGCCAAACAAAATCCTAATATGACTATCTTTCTTAATTGGGTTATCTAACGAGTGAACTATCTCCTGACCATCCTTTAAGCTCGGAACCTCAGCTAAGTTCTCGGCCATTGTTTTCCCTGTAACAGTCAGACAATCTCCATGCAGCATACCATTTTCAAGCATAAACTTTAATACCGCCGGAGTGCCACCCTGCTCTTGCAAATCCTCCATCACATATTTACCGCTTGGTTTAAAATCAGCAAGCATAGGAGTTATCTTCCCCAGTCTGATAAAGTCATCCAAAGTGATATCCACATTTGCAGCCTTAGCCATTGCAATAAGGTGCATAACAGCATTTGTGGAACCGCCAAGAACAATTACCAATCGTATTGCATTTTCAAAAGACTTCTTGGTTAGTATATCACTCGGCTTAATATCTTTTTCAATCAACAACTTAACTGCTGCTGCTGCTTGAGCCATTTCCGCTTTTTTCTCATTGCTGTTGGCCGGATTGGAAGAAGTATATGGCATACTCATTCCCAATGCCTCCAAGGCAGAAGCCATAGTATTGGCAGTATACATACCACCACAAGCACCCGCACCGGGAGTTGCTCTAGCAATTATTTGTTTATAGTCCTCATCGCTTATTGCTCCCGACACTTTTTGTCCCAATGCTTCAAAAGCAGAAACCACATCCAGCTTTTGACCTTTATAATATCCTGCTGCAATGGTTCCGCCATATATAATAAGTGAAGGACGATTGAGACGACTAAGAGCAATTGCAGCACCAGGCATATTCTTATCGCAACCAACTATTGCTACAATACTGTCATACCACTGAGCGCCTGCGTTTGTCTCGATAGAGTCCGCTATCACATCTCTCGACACCAATGAGTATCTCATACCTGATGTTCCCATAGAAATCCCATCACTCACACCGATTGTGAAAAAGTTAAGTCCCACCAGTCCAAGTTTATTCACATGAAATTTCACATGCTCTCCAAACATATTAAGATGCATGTTGCATGGGTTGCCATCCCATCCGGCACTTACAATACCCACTTGCGGTTTGGTGAAATCCTCATCTGTCAGACCCACAGCATGAAGCATGGCTTGTGCGGCAGGTTGAGACTCATCTTGAGTTACATGACTGCTATATTTATTTAGTTTCTGTGACATAATGCTAAATGTTATTTGTATTTATTAATCTATTATATATTGATATTTTCAATCTCAAGTATAAACTATAACACAGAAGTGAGGTGTTGGTTTAACAATCACTAAAGTAATTATGCGAGTTGTAGCACACAACCTGAAAAATAACAATCTATAACTGTTAAGTAAAAAGGGAAACAAAGAATCGATTTAACAATTAAGCACAACTTAGTCGATTGAAACATATAGTCCGTCTAAATTAGAGTTTTAATAAATGTAAAATATTTTAAGTCAATCCACACCTGATATAAATTATGGTTAGATTTGTAGAAATTTACACATAGTGATGAACAAAAAAAATAGAATAATTGTATTTGCGGCAATTGCTCTGCTAATACTGGGAATGATTTTCCTTCCAAGAATAAAAACACTTTTTGGATCAAGCAATGAGAAAAGTCCCGGCACTGCCGGCCGTGCACCGGGCGGTGCTCGTCAACAACTAAGCGTAACGGCAACAGTTTTAGAACCACAAGTACTTAAAAGCGACTTGTACATTGCCAGAGGTATTTTATTGCCTGACGAAGAGGTGAACCTAACATTTGAAACCTCGGGCAAGATAACTGAAATACATTTCACTGAAGGAGCAAACGTTCAGAAAGGACAACTACTTGCCAAGATAAATGATGCACCACTTCAGGCAGAGCTTAAAAAACTAAAAACTCAACTACCTCTGGCAGAAGACAGAGTGTACAGACAAAAAGTTCTGTTAGAAAAAGATGCCATCAGTCAAGAAACATATCAATCGGTAAACACCGAGTTAGAGAAACTAAAGGCAGATATAGAACTTGTAGAATCCAAGATTGATCAAACAGAGCTAAGAGCCCCTTTTAGCGGACTAATAGGTTTAAGACAAGTGAGTGTAGGTGCTTATGCCTCGCCAACCGTTGAAATTTCAAAGCTCACAAAGATATCTCCACTAAAGCTTGAGTTCTCAATGAATGAGAATCAGGTAGCTCAAATCAAACCCGGTTCGGAGATTAGATTCACTGTAGCAAACGACCTTAACGTTTATACTGCACAATTATATGCAGTTGAGTCGCAACTAGACCCAAAGACATTAACGCTTAAAGGCCGCGCCAGATATGCAAATGCTGACGGAAAACTAAAGCCTGGATTATCAGGAAATATTGAAACATTGCTTAGCGAAATTCCAAACGCAATTGTAATCCCCACTATATCGAGTGTTACAGAGATGGGACGAGATATAGCATATGTTTATAAGAATGGCATAGCACAGGAAGTTCTTGTAACCAAAGGCTACAGAACAGCGTCACATGTTCAGATTCTGTCGGGCTTATCAGCAGGCGACACACTCCTGACAACAGGTGTGATGCAATTGAGAAATGGAATGCCGGTTAAGATTTCAAATTTTGTTTCTAATTCAATAGAGGAGAAATAAAAATGAATTTATCAGAACTAAGTATCAACAGACCAGTTCTTGCAACTGTATTAGTATTAATAATTATCATCTTTGGCGTTATTGGATATACCAGTCTTGCAGTAAGAGAATACCCAAACGTTGATAATCCAATTATTACTGTATCTGTTTCATATCCCGGTGCAAACGCCGAAGTTATTGAAAACCAGATTACAGAGCCACTGGAGCAGAATATTAACGGTATTCCCGGCATTCGTTCATTAATGAGCCAAAGCAGCCAGGGATCATCCAGAATCACTGTTGAGTTTGAACTCAGCGTGGATATGGAAACTGCTGCCAACGACGTACGCGATAAAGTATCACGTGCACAACGATACCTTCCCAGAGACGCCGATCCTCCCACAGTTGCGAAAGCAGATGCCGACGCCGACCCAATTATGCAAATAACTGTGGAAAGTCCCACAAGATCACTTCTTCAACTATCTGAAATAGCAGAACTTACCGTTAAAGAAAGACTTCAAACCATCTCCAACGTAAGTGCGGTAGAGATATGGGGAGAAAACAGGTATTCGATGCGCTTATGGTTAGATCCTGTGAGAATGGCTGCCTACAACATCACCCCGATGGATGTTAAGAGTGCACTAGATAGAGAAAACATCGAGCTCCCTGCCGGAAGTATTGAAGGAGATGACATCGAACAGGCAATCCGCACGATGGGATTGATGCAAACACCAGTTGAGTTCAACAACATGGTTATCATTGAAGACAACCAGCGTATTGTGAGATTTGGTGATATAGGCACTGCCGAGTTGGACACTGAGAACAGAAAAAGCTTGATGAAGCGTAATGGTTTCCCAATGGTTAGTTGCGTCATAATACCTCAGCCGGGAGCCAATCAGATCGTGATTGCCGATGAGGCAAGAGATAGAATTGAGCAAATGCGTAAAGACCTTCCGGATGACGTAAATGTGGAGGTAGCTTTCGACAACACTCAGTTTATTCGTGCATCCATCGACGAAGTGCAAAGCACTGTGATTGTAGCATTTATTCTTGTTGTAATCATTATCT
>CAZHWC010000056.1:0-16806 GCA_964535975.1 uncultured Proteiniphilum sp.
CACCTCCTGCAATTTGTCCATATCCGTGTGTACCTTTATCATGCACTGAGTTTCTCAAACTTTCTGAAAGGATACACCATTGCATGGTGAAGTTTTCGTTGGCATAGAATGAAGAGCATTCGTCTGTACTCCAACTCATGGAGCAATGATCTATAATAATATTTTTTGTGAAGCGTCCCCATAAAGCATCATCCTCGAAGTTGGCTTCATCTCCCATACGGAAACGAATGAAACGTATGATAACGTTGCTGCCGTTTACTACAGCTGAGTAATTCTTCAGACAAATACCGTCGCCCGGAGCTGTTTGTCCGGCTATTGTTACGTCACCGTTGTTGATGTTTAATCTGCTCTTGAGTTCTATAATACCGCTAACATCAAATACAACAGTTCGTGGACCACTCTCGGAGAGTGCTGCGCGAAGACTTCCCGGACCTGCATCATTGAGATTTGTTACTTTTATAACTCTTCCGCCACGGCCGCCTGTAGTAAACATACCACCACCTTCTGCACCCGGAAATGCGCGAACAAGGTCGTCATTTTCAGATGTTGGTAGTCCAAGATCTAAATCAGTATAGGGGTCCTCGTTTCCGTTATTCTCAGTTTCGGGATTCCATGGTGTTACTGAGTTATTGCTGGCATCTACCAATTCGCCGCTCATCTCTTCGGTAAACGAATTTACCTTGACATTGAATACGTAGGAATAGCCGGCTTTTATTTGCATATCAGAGTAGTGATCGTTTATCTGCCATGTAAAACTCTTATTGTTTACAGTGGCGCTTATTTTGTGGTTTTCACTTATGGTAAACGGCAATAAAATGGCACTACTTGTATTGTTGCTTTGGTAAGGTGTTATATCTGTAATATTAGCCCCTTCAGCTAAAATGCCGGTACTTAAATCATAATCGGCTTTAGTATTCATTCCTTTTATGGTGACCGCAGTTGGTATGACGGTGTTGCCGTTATGATCTGCAAATCTGAGTGTAACTTTCGATAATTGATGTTCGAAAGTGAATGACACAGGTCCTGTAGTATACCCTTTGCCCTCGTTATCCACTTTGGCACGCATAAGATCATGCGAGGTAATATCTGTCGATTGGTCGACTAGATTGATGGGATAAAGATAGTTGTCAATTGTTTCCGAATAAGGATAATAAGCTATAAAGTCTACTGCTGCTCCGCTTTCTGGATAGTAGATGGGCTCTCTTTCTGCTTTGAAGACAGTTACAGTTGCTGATGACTCAGCAATGTAGGGTACATTAGTGTGGTTAATTGCTGTGGCAGTTCCTGTGCCAAGCATATAGATGCCTATAGCATCGTTTGCAACCCACTGATCTCCATCCATAGTGATTCGGGTAGAGGGAGTGTTCAACCCTGAAACAAAGGTTATTTCACGCTGTGCATCTGTGACTTTCGTATTGTCAAGATCAGAGCATGAGGCAAGAGTTGAGCCCAGAATGATGAAAAATGCTAATGTATTTTTCAATAAAAAAAGATTCTTTCTCATAATTATTAATAGTTGTTTTAATATCTGGTTATAGTTCTAATAATTTTACTTTTAAGTTGATTAACTGTTGTTGGTCTTAGAATCTATTATAAAAAAATAATATAATTATTTGTTCATAATTTGATGACTAGTGATTGTGTGTTACACAGTATATCTTCTTTTGATTGCAATATTAGTTTAGATGTCTCTATTGAAGGTGGATTATTTGTTTATTAATGGTAGATGAATTGTTATTTGCTGTTTTTTTTAGTCAGATGTAGGGGAGTTTGCTATATTTGTTTACGAAAACAACAGACTGTTGTATGCAGTGTTCAAAAATATGTTTATGAGATTTGACAGATATTTTATTATTTTATTTTATTACTTTTTGTTTAATTGGTCCTTGGCTAATGCTCAGGATAGGTGCTTTTTTGAACACTATGGGATTGAGAATGGATTGCCTCAGAATAGTGTCATGGATATTCTGCAAGATAAAAAGGGATTTATGTGGTTTAGCACTTGGGATGGCTTGTGTTATTTTGATGGGTATGACTTTGAAACTATAGAGATTCCTAACAGAAACGATCTAATATCGAAGAGTAGTAGGATTGATAGCATTTATGAGGATAGTTATGGAAATATATGGGCGCATTTTTATGATAAGTATGTACTGAGGTATAATCCTTCTGAAAAATCATTTAAAGATCTTAGAGATGTGGGAGGTTTAGACTACCTTAATTTTGATGTGTCAAAACTAAAATTAAAAGAAAATGGTGAGGTGTGGTTGCTTTCGGATGATGCAGGATGTGTATGTATTCAGGATTCAACCTTTAGTTCTGAAATTTATAATGTGGCTAATGGAACTTTGATTAACGATAGTGTGCATGATATCTTTAGTGATAGTAAATTTTCGACATGGATATTAACGAATGAAGGTGTTGTACAGTTAGATAAATTTCAAAACAGCAAAATATTCTTTAATCAAAAGTCATCTCTAATGCCTAAAGAGTCTTTTTCTATTTATTGTGCCAATGAGATTGAAAATGAGGTGTGGTTTGGAGGTGATGATGGTGTTATTTGGATATATTCTTATGATAAAAACTCAATTCGTAGTATAAAGACTAAGACAAAAGGCAAGATAAGTAAAATTGAATCGTTGAAAACTAATGAGGTAATTGTATTGACAAAGGATGATGGATTTCTGATTTATGATTTATATGATGGCAATAATACTCAATATAACAGTTATACAAACAGGCAACTAAAATCAAATAATCTTTTATCGTCATTTACGGATAAATCAGGTAACATTTGGATTGAAACAGAGGAGGTTGGAGTTGTGAAATTTAATCCTTTTACAAAGGAGTTGAAATACTTTAAGCCTAATAATGATGAGAATGATACTAATGTTTCGATTGCAAAGTTTATAATCTTTGAAGATATTGATGGGAGGTTATGGGTTCATCCTAAAGGAGGGGGATTCTCTTATTATGATGCAGAGTATGATGTTTTGATTCCGTTTCACAATAGACATGGTAATGGTAGTTTGATATTTTCAAATACATTGCATTCAGCTTATAGCGACAGACAGGGTAATTTGTGGTTGGGAACACGATCAAAGGGATTGGAAAAGGTTACCTTTATAGATAAGAACTTTAAGTTGCTTGAGTTAGATTCAATTGTTTCAACAACAAATAATGATGTTAGGGCAGTTTTTCAGCTTAAAGATGGTAGTGTATGGATTTCAACGAAGGATGGAAAGATTCATGTTTATAGTTCTAATCTTGAAAAGATTGGTTGTTTAGACAAAAATGGAAGAATAACGAGTGATAGTGAGTTTGGAGGTATTGCTTATTGTTTTATGCAGGATTCTAGAGATAATATTTGGATAGGAACTAAAGGTGAGGGTGTTTTTAAATTTAATAAAGACGAAAATAAATTATATAGTGTAGCTCAGTATAAGAGTGTCCCCGGTGATGTGAATAGTATTAGTAGTAATAATATATATTCGATATATGAAGATAGTAGAGGGCGTATATGGATTGGCACATATGGTGGGGGAATTAACTTGGTTGTCGATAATAACTATGGAATAACATTCGTAAATAAAAATAACTTGCTTTCAAACTATCCCTATGATATTGGCTCTAAAGTAAGGGTTGTTTCGGAAGATAAGTGGGGAAATATATTTGTTGGGTCAACTATGGGGTTGATAGCTTTTCCCGGAGACTTTATTGGCTTTGATAGTATCTTGTATTCTGTGTTTCACAAAAACGATAGTGATTATTCAATAAAGTCAAATGATGTTTATGATGTTAAAACGACTAAGACTGGTGAAACATATGTTATTGCTTTTGGTGGTGGTATAAGTAAGGTATCAGAAGTTGATGAATATGGGTTGCCTTTAAAGTTTAAGACTTATACAGTTTTGGATGGATTGCCATCAAATGTGTTGTTGACGGCTCTGGAAGATTCTTTTGGAAATATAATAATTTGTGCTGAAGCTAGTGTCGTAAAGTTTAATCCAGATGAGCAGTCATTTGAGATTTTTAGTGACGTAAAACGAATGATGAGAAAGCAAAACTTTTCCGAGGGTTCAATATGTCGTTTGAATGATGGTGTTTTTTTGGTTGGATCTTCCATGGGGGTGTTGTATTTTGATGAACACAAGTTGATTAATAATACTTATAGTCCATATTTGGCTTTGGTGGATTTTAAATTGTTTAACAAAGAAGTAAATGTGGGTATTAGTAATATCCTGAGGGAGAGCATAGACGATATTGACAACTTGAGGCTTAAGTATAATCAGAATTTCTTTGCAATTGAGTTTGCTGCATTAGACTATAAGGAGCCAAATAATATTAATTATGCCTATCAATTGGAGGGGTTTGATAAAAATTGGATTTATAATAATGAACATAGGATAGCAAATTATACAAATCTTAGTCATGGTAAATATAAATTCAAAGTGAGGTCTACAAATAGTGATGGTCTGTGGAGCGATAATGAGAGAACTATATATATTGAAATACTGCCGCCAATTTGGCAAACATGGTGGGCTTATATGATTTATTTTATTCTTCTTATTCTGATTGTTTACTTTATATTCCGTGTTTTTGTAGCGTTTTATAGTATTAGACAACAAGCAGAACTAGAAAATAGAGAGTTGCAATTGAAGACAAAATTCTTTACCGATATATCACATGAAATACGTACTCCTTTGACTATGATTGTATCGCCAATTGAAAATTTAATAAGGGATAATGAAACACCTGTTAAGATAAAGAAGCAATTAAGTATGGTTTCTAATAATACTGAAAGGTTACTCACTATGGTTAATCAAATACTTGATTTTAGAAAGATTGAGAATAAATCGATTGAGGTTCGTAGAGTTGTGGTTGGAAAGTTTGTCGCAAATATTTGTGAGGTGTTTTTTGAATTGGCCGAAAAGAACAATATTAATTTTGAAGTAGTTGATAATACGGATGGCGATGAAATATGGGTTGATCCGGATGCATTTGAAAAAATTCTGATAAATGTAATTTCTAACGCATTTAAATTTACTCCAAATAACAAGTCGATACAAGTTGTGACTTCAGTAAAAGATGAGTATGTGAATATTTTAATAGCAGATGAGGGTATTGGTATAGCTAAAGAGTATATTGGTCGTGTATTTAAACGATTTGAATCTTTTAATGAGAATAAAGATAAGCCAAGTACGGGCATTGGTTTATTCATTGTGAAAGAATTAATGGATAAGCATAAGGCTAAAATTGTTTTAAATAGTGAGTTGGGTAGGGGAACTACTTTTAATCTTATTTTAAAAAAGGGGATATCTCATTATGGGTCTGATATTGTAATTAATAATGAGGAGCGTGTAAATGATTTAGCCATAGCCGAGGAAGCCGAAGTAGAAGTGGTTAATAATGATTGTTATTCTGAAATTGTTGATGAAAAACTTACAATATTAATTGTTGAGGATGATGATGATTTGCGTGAATTTATAGTTTTAGCTCTTGAAGAGCAATATAACGTTGAGCAGGCTAGGAATGGAAAGGAGGGGTTGCTAAAAGTAGAAGAGATGATTCCTGATTTTATAATCAGTGATATAATGATGCCGGAAATGAATGGTATTGAGATGCTAAGTAAAATTCGAGAGAATCCTAATACAAGTCATATTTTATTCTTGTTGCTGACAGCTAAGACTACAGACTCAGATATTGTCTTGGGTCTGGAGTCAGGAACAGATGAGTATATGACTAAGCCTTTTAGCGTTACGTATCTTAGAACAAAAATAAATAGCCTAATTAATAGACGAAAGGTTATTCAGGATTTTTATAGAACCAGGAGTGAGTATAGGAGTATTGTTTCTGTTCCTCAATATGAGAAAAGGTCAGAAGATGATTCTTTTGATATGGTAGTAAATAAGCAAGATGAGGATTTTATTAATAATGTGAGAGAATTTGTAAAAGCTAATATGTCTGATATGGAATATGTTGTTGATGATATTGCTGCTGAGCTGAATATGAGCAGGACGGTTTTCTATAAAAAAGTAAAAAGTCTAACCGGCTTGTCTCCAATTGAGTTTAAAAGAGATATTCTTTTAGATGAGGCGGCGAATATTCTAAAAGATCAACAGCATACAGTCAAAGATGTATCATATATGGTGGGCTTTTCAGATGCAAAATACTTTAGCAGGTGTTTTAAATCAAAATTTGAAGTGACGCCTAGTGATTACATGAGAAGGTTTCGGTAATGTATAATAATCACGGGGTTATCGAATTGATTTTTATCCATTCGGTAATATCATTTAGTACTTGGTCACTTATAGTTTGTTCTATTTTAATATATTCATCTACTTTGCCGGTTTCACTTTCTTGGAATAGGTGATTTAGATGAGGATATAGTTTTATCTTGTAATTTTTGTTTTTCCCTTGTGTAAGAGCAACTTCAATTAGCTCTGTATTATCCTTCGCAATGACTTGCATGTCATTTTCTCCATTAAGCACTAACACAGGACATTTAACTCTCTTAATATATGATGATGGATCTATTTTGATAAACTCTCTGAACCAGGGTGATGACATTGCTATGAAATTGGAGCGAATGTATTGATCTTTATTTAATTTCATTCTCTGTATTAGTGGGGTCTTGTCCCAGAGTGAATTTATTTTGTCGCGAAGAGCTGTTTTGTCATTCTCTGTTCCTTGCCAATGGTGTATGCTTTCCAGTGTATTACGGGTGATGCTTAAGAGTTCTTCTACATTTTGAGGTTCTATGTTTTGATCTTCCAATGCTAGCTTGTTTTGCTGCATAATAAGGTCAATGCCTTTTGTGCCCATACCAGCAAGAAGTATTATATGCTTGATGTCATTTCTTTTAGATGCAATCATGGGAGCGATAATTCCACCTTCGCTATGTCCAATTATACCTATCGATGTTTTGTCAACATCTCTTCGACTAATTAAATAGTCTATAGCTGTTTGTGCATCTTCTGCAAAATCTGATGTTGTAGCCGTTTCATACTTGCCGGTGGATTTTCCAACTCCTCTCTTATCATATCTCAATACTATAATGCCATTACGGGTAAGATGGTCGGCTATAACCCAAAAAGGTTTGTGTCCAAAAACTGTTTCATCTCTATCGTTGGGGCCACTTCCTGCCACAAGGATAACGGCAGGATGTTTTTCTATATTGTCGGGAGTTGTGATGGTGGCAGAAATAGAGTTGTTGTTCTTTTTATTTGTAATAACCACTTCTTCGATTCTGTAAGGGTAGGGTGGTTGCGGCTGTTGCGGTCTGATAAAGTCTGGCTCTTGAGACTGTCTGAGGGTTAGTGATAGTGATAAGCCATTTTGATTGAAAAATCCTACAATTGAGTCGCTTTCAAGTGTGCCTTTGTAGTGAATTCCAAGTCCTGATGCGATGATTTCTAGTTCGTTACCATCCACAATTGTTTTGTTAGTGGGTAATCCAAGCGCATTTTGTGCAGGACTATCCATTTTTGTTATAAAGGTGGTATCCTTTTGGGATATATTGAATACAATTGGTAGTTTTTGACCCATTATCTCTAAAGAACCACTCCATTTTCCTTCAAAGTTTTGTGCAAAAGCAGTGCTAGATATCAATAGTGCTATTAGAAGAGATATTGTCTTTTTCATATTCTTGTATTTATTGTTATTCGTGGTGATATGGTTCATTATTAAGAATTGTCATTGCACGATAAAGTTGTTCTATGAAAACTAATCTAACCATTTGATGGGTGAACGTCATTTTTGAAAGTGAGATCTTTTCGTTTGCTCGATTATACACTTCATCTGAAAAGCCATAAGGTCCACCAATAAGAAATATAATTCTTTTTGAAATTATATGTGTCTTTTTTTCTATAAATTGTGCAAAAGTTACAGAAGTGTATTGTTTCCCTTTGTCATCTAATAATACCAGATAGTCGTTACTTTGGATGCGACTTAATATGTTTTTTCCTTCAAGATTTTTTTGTTCTTTTTGTGATAGATTCTTTGTCTTTTTCAAATCGGGTATAAAATCTAAATCAAAAGAGATGTAGAATTTCAATCTATTTTTATAAGTGTCAATGATTTGAGTAAAATTTGTATCATCGGTTTTGCCTACTGACATCAATATCACTTTCATACAGTTTAATAATTTTTCTTTTATGTTAAATTAGCATCATGCGTGCAAATGTAATCTTTTATTTTTATATTTTTGTAATCACAAATTATTGGTAATAGTTAAGATTGTATTTAAGGTTAATATGCTTGATATTGCTATTATGAAAGAAACACGAACTTGAAGTAATTTAATTCCAACAATTTTATGGGTATTGAAATATGTTTTTTTGTCGTGATATTCATATTAAGTGTATACAATCAGAAATTATCACCAATTGACTTTTTATTAGATTGTAATTAATAGCATTTTTAAGAAAAATATATAGCATGGAAGTAGGTGAGTTGACTGCACGACTGATTGAGTTGGCATTTGCGGAAGATATTGGTGATGGGGATCACACTACTTTAAGTAGTATCCCTGAGTCGGCAATGGGTAAGTCTCAACTTATAATAAAAGAGGAGGGGATTCTTGCTGGTGTTGAGGTGGCTAAATCTGTATTTGAGTATTTTGACAATGAACTTGAGATAGATTTTAAATTGACAGATGGTGCTAGTGTGAAACCAGGGGATGTTGCATTTATTGTTTATGGTAAAGTTAGGTCATTGTTGCAGGCTGAAAGACTAGTGTTGAACATAATGCAGCGTATGAGTGGTATTGCAACTACAACAAATAGTTATGTGAGGCTTTTGGAAGGAACTAAGGCCAAAGTGCTTGATACTAGAAAGACTACTCCCGGTATGAGAATGCTGGAAAAGGAGGCTGTGAAAATCGGTGGTGGAGTGAATCATCGTATTGGTCTTTTTGATATGATACTGTTAAAGGATAATCATGTGGATTTTGCCGGCGGCATTGAGAATGCTATAACGGGTGCTCAGGATTATTTGAAAAGCAATAATAAGAGTCTTAAGATTGAGATAGAGGTGCGAAATTTTGATGAGTTGTCGCAGGTGTTGAGTGTGGGTGGTGTTGATAGAATTATGCTTGATAATTTTACACCTGAACAGACTGCAGAGGCTGTTGGAGTTGTTGCGGGAAGAGTGGAAGTGGAATCTAGCGGAGGTATAACATTTGATACTATCAGAAGTTATGCTGAATGTGGCGTTGATTATATTTCAGTAGGTGCACTAACTCATTCTGTGAAGAGTTTGGATATGAGTTTTAAAGCTATATAAGATATATGAGTATTTATAACGAAAAACAAGAGCAACTAGATAAACGTTATATGAGAATGGCATTTATATGGGCAGAAAACTCATATTGTAAACGTCGAAAAGTGGGTGCTCTTCTGGTTAAAGATAAAATGATTATTTCGGATGGTTATAATGGTACTCCTTCCGGTTTTGAGAATGTGTGTGAAGATAAACACGATGTGACAAAGCCATATGTATTGCATGCTGAGGCTAATGCAATTACAAAAGTGGCTCGTTCAAATAACAGTAGCGAAGATGCTACGCTTTATGTGACGTCATCTCCATGTATTGAATGTGCAAAACTTATTATTCAGTCGGGTATAAAGAGAGTAGTATATGCCGATTCATATAGGTTGAGCGATGGTATTGACCTTCTTGAGCAGGTGGATATTGAGCTTGTTGAAATTGATATTAATAGTTGAATTGTTTATAAATAAATGAATCCTGAAAAAAAGATTAGAACGCTACTTCCATTTTTGGTAGGTGTAAGCATTGCTTTGGGAATTTTTATTGGTAATAGATACTCTAATAGTGGGGTTTCGGTTGTTACCGGTAGAATGAATAAGCTTGATGCTGTTTTGGCGTATATCAACAAATCGTATGTGGATACTGTTGATATGCGAGAACTTATTGAAGATGCTTTGCCAAAGATCCTTCAAGAGCTTGATCCGCACTCTTCATATATATCAGCTCAGGAGATGAAGCGTGTGAGTGAGGAGTTGGAGGGACATTTTTCGGGAATAGGTGTAAGTTTTTATGTTCTTAAGGATACTATTGTTGTTACTAGTATTGTGCCCGGTGGGCCATCGGAAGCAGCAGGTATAAAACAGTGGGATAGGATAGTGAATGTAAACGATACTTGCGTGGCAAATATAGAAATTGCTAATGCAGATATATTAAAGAAGCTAAGAGGAGAAAAGGGTTCAGAGGTTAAGCTTGGATTGAAGAGAGATGGTGAATCTGATTTAATAGATATAACAGTTACTCGTGGAGATATTCCTGTAAATAGTGTCCAGGTTTCCTTTATGCAAACAGAGGATATTGGTTATATAAAAGTTGGAACTTTTGGATTTAATACGTTTAATGAGTTTATTTCTGCACTATCAAAGCTAAAAAGTCAAGGGGCTAAGTCTTTTATTGTTGACTTAAGAGGCAATAGTGGTGGCTCATTGGAGGTTGTGATAGCTATGGTTAATGAGTTTCTGAATAAGGGTGACTTAATAGTATACGCTGATGGTAGAAGCTTCCCAAGAGAAGATGACTATGCTAATGGTTCTGGTACTTGCAAAAATGATGATATAGTTGTAATGATTGATGAATTGAGCGCATCTGCAAGTGAAATTTTTGCAGGAGCTATTCAAGATCATGATCGTGGTTTGGTTGTTGGAAGACGATCTTTTGGTAAGGGGCTAGTGCAGAGTCAGCGTCTTTTGACTGATGGATCTGCTGTAAGGTTAACGGTAGCACGTTACTATACTCCTTCTGGTCGTTCAATACAAAGAAAGTATGAAAAAGGTAAGCATGATGAGTATGAAATGGAGGCAATTAACAGATATATGAAAGGTGATTATTCGGATGTTGATTCTGTTTCCGGATTAACTCCTTTTTCTACTCTTAGTGGGCGTACTGTTTATGGTGGAGATGGGATAATGCCTGATATTTTTATGCCTCGCGACACTGTAGGTATAAACTCTTACTATAGGAGTCTTGCAAATAATGATTTTATTCAGGAATATGCAATGTTGTATTCTGATTTGAATAGAAATAAGCTAAGTGAGTTTTCGACATATGAAGAGTTGGCCGATTTTTTGCAAAAACAACCATTGTTGATAAATCTTGTTAGTTATGCTGACAATAATGGCATTCGTCCAAGACCATATTATATTCAACAGTCAAAAAAACTTTTTGAGGAGCAACTAGTGTCTTATATTGTTAGAAATTTCTTTGGAGAAGAAGGCTTCTATCCTGTATTTCTGCAGGGTGATTCACAGTTTATAAAATCTGTTGAATTAATTAATTTGGGAATGGCGTCTCCCGGTTCGGTGAGAGATAAAATATATAATGGTCAAAACGTTGCGGAAGCCGGTATATAAAATGATATGATTGCTGAAAAATGTGAGTTGAGGAAGATAGTAGCGGGTATTAAGCGAACTTTTTCAAAAGAAGAACTGCTCGAGCTTTCAAATAGTGTACTGGATAACCTTTATAAGTTGGATGCTTTTAACAATGCAAATACTGTTTTGCTTTATTACAGTATGCCAGATGAGGTGAGTACAGTGTCGTTAATTGCAAACTTGCAGGGTAGTAAGCGAATATTGTTGCCTATAGTAGATAAGAGCGGTCTAATACTTAAAAAATATACCTCTGATGATTTTATGGAGGTATCAAAATTCGGAATTAAAGAGCCAAAAGGTGAATTGTTTACTGATTATGACAGTATAGATGTTGTAATTGTTCCAGGAGTTGCTTTTGATAGGTCGATGAGCAGAATGGGAAGGGGTAAGGGTTATTATGATGGTTTGTTACCCCAAATTGATGCCCCAAAGATAGCAATCTGCTTTGATTTTCAGGTTTTTGATTATGTTCCGATTGATGAAAGGGATATAAAAATGGATGTTATAGTCTGTGAGAGCGAAATAATAAAATATTAAACACTTCTTCATATTTAGGATTAATGAATAAATTTTTTGAGTATTTATTTTCAAAGAGGATTTCACCGCGTATATATGTATTTACTTTTGATACTCTTCTTGTTCTGATATCGTCATTGATAGCATATTATTTTCATTATGGATTTGAAGCAAATCCAGGTGATGTTAGTATGGGGTCATTTATATCAGCTTTGTTGTTAGTTGCTTCAAGTTGGATTTCCTTTATAATTTTCAAAACCTATTGGGGGGTTCTTCGGTATTCAGTTTTCTCAGATTTAATTAGAATTGTCTTTTCTTTATCTGTGGCTTACATCATGGCTTTTGCTGCAATAACTATAATGGGATATCTTGAAGTTCCTGTTGTTGTGTCAAACACTGTTTTTTGGGGATCATATATTATTAATGTTTTGTTAATGTCGTTGTCTCGAGTTTTTGTTAAAGAATATTACGACAGAATGAGTTCTCAGCATAAGCATACTACCCCTATGATGATTTATGGCACAAAAGAGGGCGGTACTACTTTAGCTAAGGCATTAAGAGGTGAGAGGAGTTTGTCTTTTGATCTGAAAGGCTTCATCACTGATGATGTGGATATGGTAGGTAAAAGATTGATGGGAGTAAAAGTGTATAACAATGATGAGTCTCTATTTGAAGTTATTAGAAAGAAAGGGATTAAGACTGTAATTGTTGCTATACATAAAATGGAGAAAAAAGAAACACCGGCACTGTTAGAGGCATTGGTTGACCAAAATATTTCTCTGTTAGTGGCTTCTCCTTTGAGTGAATGGCACGGAAAGTTGAATATGAGACCCCAATTAAAGGAGGTTCAGATTGAAGATTTATTGCCACGAAGTCCTATTAATGTAAATCTAAAGGAAATTGCTTCTAATATTGAAGGGCGCAGGGTATTGATTACTGGCGCAGCTGGTTCTATTGGTAGTGAAATTGTTAGACAAGTCGCGACTTTCAATCCATTTAAAATAGTATTAGTTGATCAGGCTGAGACTCCTCTGCACGATATGTTCTTAGAATTACAACGTGATTGGCTAAATCTGGATACTGAGTTGGTGGTGGCGGATATTAGTAATGAGAAAAGAATGAGACAGGTTTTTGAAGATTATAAACCTCATTATATATTTCATGCGGCGGCATATAAGCATGTGCCTATGATGGAGGCAAATGTTTCTGAGTCAATCCAAAATAATGTTTTGGGCACAAAAATACTAGCTGATCTTGCGGTAGAGTTCAAATCGAAAAAGTTTGTGATGGTTTCAACCGACAAGGCAGTTAATCCGTCTAATGTTATGGGTTGTTCTAAAAGGATTAGTGAGATTTATGTGCAGTCATACGCAAAGTATCTTTATAATAATAATATAAATTCAACTCAGTTTATTACTACTAGATTTGGAAATGTTCTTGGTTCTAATGGTTCTGTAATTCCGTTATTTAGGGAGCAGATTAGAAATGGTGGGCCGGTAACAGTTACTCATCCTGAGATAATTAGATATTTTATGACTATATCGGAAGCATGTCAGTTGGTTTTGGAAGCCGGAGCAATGGGTAAAGGTGGAGAAATATATATATTTGATATGGGGAAGCCGGTTAAGATTGTTGATTTGGCTAAGCGAATGATAAAGCTTTCAGGTGCGCAAAACATAAATATAGAGTTTTCTGGATTGAGACATGGTGAGAAGTTGTATGAGGAACTTTTAAATAATGCTGAAAATACTACAAAAACTCACCACGATAAAATTATGATTGCCAAGGTTAGAGATTATGATTTCAGCAAAGTTACTCATTGTATTAATGAACTTGTTGATGTTTCATATGGGTTTGATGATATGTGTACCGTTAGGAAAATGAAAGAGATAGTTCCTGAATTTCATAGTCTAAACTCAAGATTTGAAATACTAGATGAAGTCGTAAAAGATTGATGTTTTGATGTGTTGCTTAAGATGGAAAAACTATTTTTTATTTTGTTGTTATTTATTTCTTTTCATTCTGTATCACAAAATCAACCGCCTGTGTCTGCAGAGTTGTTGCTAGGTGAGAAGAGAACGAGCATGCTGGTTACTATGAATCGAAAGATTAGTGGTGATTTTAGATATATGAATATAACCTCTACTACTGCTAATTATGATTTGGATAAGGGTAGAGCTGAATTGGTTATGATAAATTCGGCAATTTACCAGTTTCACAAAATTTTTGGCGTTTCAGCTGGATTGCAATATCACTTTTTAAAAGGGCTTGTTCCAAGTGTTGCATTTCATACATCATATGCTGATCCTGTTTGGATGTTTATGTTTATCCCTTTTTTGAATTTTCGTCCAGAGACAAATAGTGAGAATGTTATGATTGTTGAATACAAGCCTCAGCTGAATGATAGCTTTAAGTTGTATACTCATATTATGGGGTTATACAATCATAATGTTACACTAAAATCTCATGACAGAAGTTTTTATCAGTTACGTTTGGGTGTTACTTATCGTAATTTTACTTTTGGGGCCGGTGCCAATTTAGACTATTATGGTGCTAAGAAAATAAATGAAAATACATATGGTGCGTTCTTGAAAATAGACGTATAATTCAATTATCTGTTTTATTAATATAATATTATTTAGCAGAGTTTTTAATAATATCAGATAAAGAAAATGGGACTGTCCAACTAAAAAGACAGTCCCATTTTCTTTATTCCCGTGTGTATGAATTGCTTTAAGTATTTATTTTTCTATGATTTAATAAGATCTTTGTAAAATAAAACTATCAATTTAAGTCTCCTTGCATTGTGCATAATTTAGTATATAATCCATCTAGTGCGAATAGAGTGCTGTGGTTTCCTGATTCCACTACTTGACCGTCATGCAAAACGTATATGACATCTGCGTTCCTAACTGTTGATAGTCGGTGAGCTACTATGATTGTTGTTCGGTTTTGCATTAGTTTCTCAAGAGCTTCTTGTACTAATCGCTCAGAATCGGTGTCGAGCGCTGATGTTGCTTCATCAAGAATTAGTATTTCTGGGTTCTTCAATATTGCACGAGCAATGCTAATTCTTTGCCTTTGTCCCCCTGACAACTTTCCTCCTCTGTCACCAATATTTGATTGATATCCGTCTGGGGTAGCCATTATGAACTCGTGTGCATTAGCAATTTTTGCAGCCTCTATAACTTCCTCCTCTGTTGTATTCTCGACTCCAAAAGCAATATTATTATAGAATGTATCATTAAATAATATTGCTTCTTGATTGACGTAGCCAATTTTAGATCTTAAATCGTACATTGTACAATCCTTTATATTGATGTCATCAATTAAAATAGACCCTTCCTGAATGTCATAAAAGCGAGGAAGGAGATCTGACATCGTAGACTTACCTGACCCCGACTGTCCAACTAAAGCTATAGTTGTACCCTTATTCACTTTAATGTCTATTCCTTTTATTACCCATTCGTCATCATATTTAAACCATACATTATTATAATGTATATGTTTATTAAATGATAGTTTGGCCGGATTTGCCGGTTCTTCAATATCATTTGTTGCATTTAATATTTTATCAATACGATCCATAGAGGCCAATCCTCTCTGAACTGCATAGGCTGATCTTGAAAATTCTTTTATTGGATTTATGATGCTGTAGAATATTGTAAGGTAATAAATAAATGTGGCCGCTTCTATCATTCCTGTTCCACTTAGAATTAGAGAACCACCAAACCATAGTACAATTGCTATTGTTAGAGTACCTAGGAATTCACTCATGGGGTGTGCTAAATATTGTCGCCTTGCAATTCTACTTGACATTCTGCGAAACTCATTGTTTCCTCTATGAAATCTGGACGAAATCTTTTTTTCTGCATTAAATGCTTTTATAACTCTAAGACCACCTAGCGTTTCTTCTATTTGAGACATTAGTTCTCCCCACTTGTTTTGAGCTTCAAACGAACTTTTCTTTAAGTTTTTACCAACTGTACCCATGACAGTTCCCATTATAGGTAGTACGACGAAAACGAATAATGTAAGCTGCCAGCTGAGAGCAATCATCGTGACGAGATAAATTAATATTAAGATTGGATTCTTGAATAGCATGTCAAGTGAGCTCATTACAGAGTTCTCTACTTCATTAACGTCGCCAGATATTCGTGCTATAATATCTCCTTTCCTTTCTTCTGAGAAAAACCCAATAGACAGTGCGAGTATCTTATCATTAATATTATTTCTAATGTCTTTAACCACTCCGGTTCTGATAGGAATTGTAAAATATGAACCTAAATATGCAGTGCCGGTTTTTAAAAATGTAAGAATAACTAGTGCGGTTGCCAATAACATAAGTGTCTTACTTCCTCCATATGTCTCTATCATTTGGGTAAAATACCAGTTCCCATTATTTAGGATAAGATCTATTAATGAGGTTCCCTTGCTATCCCATGGCATAAACTCATACGTTTTTGTGTTGATCTTAAATAATACTTGAAGGATAGGGATAATAGTTGCTAATGAGAATACATTGAGCAATGCAGTAATGATGTTGAATATAAAAGATAGAGCTACATACTTCTTGTAAGGAGGTAGAAAGCGTCTTAATACTATGATAATACCTTTCATTATTATAATAATTAATATATTAAATATTTGTTGATTTAAAAAACGGTGCAAGATACTCAAAATATAGTACTCTTACAGATAAAATAAGTAGCTTTTATCATTATTAGTTTCAATTGAAATATTTTGTTTATTAGTTTGTGAGATCTTATCGTTCTTGTATCTAGCCTATTATGTCTTATTTGGCTTGTTAGGTGTCTTTTTTCTCTTCATTTTTCTCTTTAATATTTTGCATATTGTATTTATGTTTCTATCT
>CAZHWC010000057.1:0-16677 GCA_964535975.1 uncultured Proteiniphilum sp.
CTACCACTTATAGTTTAGCCCAAAGCTCAAAAGCTCTGTAACTTGCAAGTATTTAAATTTGGGATCGGCAGGCACACTGTCATCAAAACGGAGATGTACAAACAAACGTGTGGAGAAAGCATTGGTTAAAGCCATATTTAATGTATTCTCAAGCTCGCCCTCTACCTTATGATAACTTGTGAAATATCTCATTCGGCTATTTAGACTAATATACTTATTGAAATCGTAGATAAGAGTTCCGGTTATTGTGGAACCAAGATCCAGTTTATGCTTTTTGCCTTCTTCAATACCGTATCTCTTAACACTGACATCTTTATGACCAACATATCTAAAGCTGACAGAGGCGGGGTCGAAATTAAAGCTTAATCTTACTCTTCGGTGCCTAACTTTATCCGATTTCTTGTCTAGGTTATATTTCAAACCAATACCGCCACTGGCATATAATGGAGCCAAAAAAGCTGATTGAATATTGGTTGAGTTACTTGGATGATTATTAAAAAACTGAGTCTTGGCATCAATGTTTGTTGAATATGACCAGTGCTTGCCAAAAGCATCAACTCCAAAATCAGCATAATATCTTAAGAGATCATCGCTGATTCTATAGTTGCGAACAGTGTCATCGGGAGCAGTCATTAATGATAGTCTTGCTTCAATAGTGTTATTAAAACGAACTTTGTTTTTCTTATAATTAAATCTTAATGTATGGCTGTTGATTATATTAAAGTTATTGGTTCCGCCCTTATGCCAGTTGGGTGAGAAGTAATTCTGTGAGAATTGTAGGGCGTGGTCGCCATTTCTTGTCCAAAACTTTCTTCTAATATAAGCTCCGTCAACAGTAGGAACTGCGAGCGAAAAGCTTGTTTCTGTGGATATAAGTTCCTTAAACGGGTTATATGTTTCTATCACATCTCTGTCGCTACCAATCATTGGCTCATCATCAAAGTCAAGAACAGAGTATTTAATTTTGTCCGGATGTTCTTTATAATAATCCATACGCACCTTGTTCATAAACTCTGCATGAGTTAAACGAGGCGCAAAAGTTTCATCTGAGGAAATCAACAACCCCTTTCCCGAGTCACTTTTTTTTGGAGGATAAAAGTCAAGATCGGCCGGCAATATCTCGCCTCTAAACACTATAGGCAGGAAAAGAGGATCAACAATGATGGTATCTCGAAGTGTGACCCATGTTGGGATATCTCTACTGATTGTAATGGGCAGTTGCAATGTACCATTCTCGTTACGATAATATAGAGAGTCTAAAGAACTTGCATTTTCTGACATCTTTATCTTTGTTAATGTAGTATCTTCTACTGCCGACAAAAAAACATCTCTTGCACTTGTTGCTACATTGGAACTATCTGCCGACCGCTGAGTGCGGGCAGCATTTTGCAAAACCAATCTTTCAATATCTGTAATATGTTCGAATAATTCGGTACTTTCAGTGCTCTGCCCTATAACGGTGAAACCAAGCGAGGACATCATTAATAGTGTGAGAAACAAACCAATATGCTTCATATATATTCTTATTATTATAAGTTTTCTAAAAAGCAAAGATAGCTACAAATCTTGAAACTTTAAATATCAATACACACAGGTTCAAGAAAAAACACCAAATTAGGGCACTATCTACATTATTATTTATTAATTTTGCTAACGCTTATACTAATAAATTGAAAAAATTATGAAGGGAATCGTGCTTGCAGGTGGATCTGGCAGTAGGCTATATCCTATCACAAAAGGAATTTCGAAACAGTTAATCCCAATTTACAATAAACCAATGATATACTATCCTATATCGGTGCTGATGCTTGCAGGCATAAGAGATATTTTGATTATATCTACTCCTGACGATTTGCCAGGCTTTAAGCGCCTTCTAGGAGATGGCTCGGACTATGGTGTTAGGTTTGAGTATGCCGAACAGCCTTCTCCTGACGGATTGGCACAAGCATTTATTATTGGTGAAGAATTTATCGGAGGTGACTGCGCATGCCTTATCCTTGGCGATAATATATTTCATGGTATTGGGCTGACCGATTTACTAAAGCAAGCCGTTATTGATGCAAAGGAAGATAACAAAGCATCTGTTTTTGGATATTGGGTAAACGACCCCGAAAGATATGGAGTTGTGGATTTTGATGATAAAGGAAGGGCCGTCAGCATAGAGGAGAAACCTAAAGTTCCAAGATCAAACTATGCAGTTGTAGGTCTATACTTCTATCCTAATAAGGTGGTTGATGTTGCTAAGACTATTAAACCATCTGCACGAGGCGAGCTTGAGATAACTACCGTTAATCAGCATTTCTTGGAAGAGGGCTCACTTAATGTACAAATACTGCGCCGTGGATTTGCGTGGCTTGATACAGGAACACACGATTCTCTTTATGAAGCCTCTACTTTTATAGAGGTATTGGAAAAAAGACAGGGACTAAAAATAGCATGTCTTGAAGAAATAGCATGGAGAAATAAATGGATTGGTAATGAAAAAATAAAAGCTATTGCCGACTCCATGAAAAACAATGATTACGGACAATATCTATATAAACTTATAGAGAACTCAAAGAAATAGAGAATGAATATTATTGAAACAAAAATCAAGGGATTAATTATTATTGAACCTACAGTATATGGAGATAGCAGAGGCTATTTTATGGAGTCTTATTCTAAAAGAAGATTTCTGGAACTTATTGGAGATATTGACTTTGTTCAGGAAAACGAATCCAAATCTAAGTATGGGGTAGTTCGCGGACTGCATTTTCAAAAGGAACCTTATGCTCAATCTAAATTAGTGAGAGTAGTAAAAGGTGCCGTATGGGATATCGCTGTTGATATCAGAAATGGCTCGCCAACATTTGGTCAGCACCTGGCAATTGAACTATCTGAAGAGAATAAAAGGCAATTATTTATCCCAAAGGGGTTTGCTCATGGATTTTCAGTTATTAGCGAAGAGGCAATTTTTCAATATAAATGCGATAATTACTATAATCCGGAATCTGAGGATGCAATATTATGGAACGACCCTCAACTAAATATTGATTGGAAGATTCCATATAATGATGTTATTTTATCTGAAAAAGATAAGAAAAACAAAATGTTTATTTCATTGTTAAATAAATAAGCGGAATATGTTATGATTAATTCTAAATACACAAAAAATATCCTTATTACCGGAGGTGCCGGATTCATTGGTTCGCATGTGGTGCGTAGATTTGTAAATAATTATCCTGATTATAGGATAATAAATGGAGACAAGCTCACTTATGCCGGCAATTTAGCCAATCTGGAAGATATCGAAAACTCAGACAATTATGTTTTTGTGAAAGCTGACATATGCAATTTTGATCATATGCAGGAAATTTTTGATGAATATAATATTGACAACGTTATTCATCTTGCTGCCGAAAGCCATGTTGACAGAAGCATAAAAGATCCCTTTGCCTTTGCTCAAACAAACGTTATGGGTACTTTGAATCTGTTGGAGGCTGCCAAAAGACAATGGGCCAAGAACAATGACACTAACAATAGGAAGAATATTTTCTATCATATATCTACTGATGAGGTATATGGAGATTTAGACTTTGACGATAGTCTTTTCACCGAAGAGACTCATTATGACCCACATTCTCCTTATTCTGCATCTAAAGCATCATCAGACCATTTCGTAAGAGCATATTATGACACTCATAAATTGCCTGTGATTATATCTAATTGCTCAAACAATTATGGGAGTCATCAATTTCCGGAAAAACTTATACCTCTGTTTATTAATAATATTCGACACAATAGACCATTACCAGTGTACGGTAAAGGTGAAAATGTACGCGACTGGTTATGGGTAAATGATCATGCACGCGCCATTGACGTTATTTTTCACAATGGAAGGATTAGAGAGACATATAATATTGGTGGCTTTAATGAATGGAAAAACATAGATTTAATAAAAGTCATTATTAAGACAGTTGATCGATTATTAGGGAGAAAAGATGGCGAGTCTGAAAAGCTTATTACTTATGTAACAGACAGAGCAGGGCACGACCTTAGATATGCTATTGATTCATCAAAATTAAAGAATGAACTTGGCTGGGAGCCTTCTCTACAATTTGAAGAGGGAATTGAAATAACTGTGAAATGGTATTTAGATAATCAAGAGTGGTTGGATAATGTAACTAGCGGAGAATATCAAAAGTATTACGAAACAATGTATAGGTAGATATAAATTGTGCATATGACAAATTAAATGCATATGAGAAATATCAAAGATTACATCAAAAAGTCTATATATAAATGGCGCGGATGGAAGACTAATAGAAAAATAGTAGTAATTGAGTCCGATGATTGGGGGTGTATAAGAATGCCTTCAAGAGAAACTTATAACAAGCTCTTAAAACTAGGTATAAGAGTTGATAAGGACGATTACTGCAAATTTGACAACCTGGCGACTCCAAATGAATTATCATCATTGTTTGAGATTCTTTCATCTGTTAAGGATAAAAATGGACGACATGCAGTAATGACTGCAAACACCATAATGGCTAATCCCGATTTCGATAGAATAAGAGAAAGCAATTTCGAAGAATACTTTTTCGAACCATTTACTAAAACTCTTTCAAGAAATGCAAGTACAGAAAAGTCATTCGAAGTATGGAAACAGGGAATGCAAAGCAATCTCTTTCATCCACAATTTCATGGAAGAGAACATTTGTATGTAAAAAAATGGATGCAAGACCTCAGGAATAAGGTTAGAGCTACACTGATAGGGTTTGACTTCAGGACTTTTGGGTTAACCTCATGTACATCACCTGAAATTGACTTCAACTACATGGGAGCTTTTAACTCAGGACTTAACGAAGATATTGATATTTTCAAAAGTATTATCAAAGAGGGGCTAAATATGTTTGAAAATACTTTCAAATATAGATCTTTATCATTTATCCCGACAACATATACATGGCCGATAGAAATTGAATCCACTCTGGTAGAAAATGATGTCAGGTTCTTACAAGGCACTCACTACCAAGCAATACCCGTTGATGATGACAATACATTCAAGGGTAGAAACAATACTTTGGTTGGAATTAAAAGCAAATCGGGTTTAATTTATTTAATAAGAACATGTGATTTCGAACCTTCACAAAAAAAAGTGACCGACAGCATTGGGGAGTGTATGCATAAAATTGAGCAAGCTTTCTCAATAAAAAAACCAGCAATTATATCAACTCACAGATTAAATTTTATTGGTTCTATCCATCAATCAAATAGAGATAATAATCTCAAGTTATTTCATAAGCTTTTATCTAAAATAGTAAAAAAATGGCCAGATGTGGAATTTATGAGTTCTGATGAATTGGGTATGCTCAAAGAGCAATAACTAATCAGTTGACAAATTCACAAGTAATATAAATGAAAACACTATTTAAAATATTCACCAATTTCATCTTGTATAAAACATTATCAGCATTAACACTAATATTGTTTATTTCAATCTCTTGTAATAATTCGGTAAACACTAACTCTAATCAGAAGAATTGGGTTGCAGGGGATACAATCAGGATCCTAACCCTAAATACATCTACATCATATTTTATTTACAGAGATCAAGAGATGGGTTATCATTATGATATGATTAAGAGTTTTGCAGACGAAAAGGGGTTGGAGCTTGAAGTAGTTGTAGCAAAAAATAACGCTTCGCTTTATCAAATGCTAAGTAATAATGAAGGTGACATAATAGCATACGGCATGCCAATAGAAAATGAAATGAAAGATTCAGTTCTGTATTGTGGCTTGTCAGAAATATCGCATCAAGTGCTGGTTCAGAGAAGTGAAAGGGGTGATACAATAATCAAAGACGTCACAGAGCTAATTGATAAAGACGTATA
This sequence comes from uncultured Proteiniphilum sp., assembly GCA_964535975.1. Taxonomy (GTDB): domain Bacteria; phylum Bacteroidota; class Bacteroidia; order Bacteroidales; family Dysgonomonadaceae; genus Petrimonas. The sequence goes on from CAZHWC010000057.1 coordinate 5,874, forward strand.
TGTATTACATGATTCAAAATATGAAACAAGAGTTCAAAATCTAAATAATGAACTTGGTGGAGGAATAATTATAAAACATATGGATCAAGACTCTCTGGTAGTTGAAGACCTGATACGAATGGTTTCTAGAGGGGAAATAAAGTACACAGTGGCAGAGAATAATGTTGCAAGGGTTAATCACACATATTTTAGAAACTTAGATATTGATTTGCCGATAAGTTTTGATCAACGAACATCCTGGGCAGTTAGGAAGGACTCACCAACACTTGCTGACTCACTTAATGCATGGTTTGAAAGAGCTGATAAAGAACAATTTCACCTTAGATTTTCAAAAAGATATTTTGAAGAATCTAAAGGTTTTCACAACCAGAATCAATCATCTTATATTACACTTTTAGGTCCCGGACAGATATCACACTGGGATAAATATTTTAAGCAATATGCTTCTCAATTCAACCTTGACTGGAGATTGCTAGCATCAATATCTTATTATGAGTCAACATTTGACCCTGAGGTTAAATCATGGGCTGGTGCTGGTGGACTTATGGGGATTATGCCCGCAACAGCAAGATCTATGGGAGTTGATGCGGTGGAACTGTACACACCTGAAGTAAACATATACTTAGGAGCCAGATATTTAAGGGGGCTAATAGATATATTTTCCAACATTGAAGAGGAAGAGGAGAAAATTAAATTCGCTTTGGCATCATATAATGGAGGGATTGGACATATAACAGATGCACGCGCATTGGCAGATAAATATGATGCAGATAAAAACTTATGGGAGGGGAATGTAGAAAGGTATTTACAGCTAAAACGATTAGAACAGTATTACAAAGACCCTGTGTGCAATTCGGGATACTTTAGAGCTGATGAAACCGTAAATTATGTGCACAACGTAATTGGCAGATGGAATGAATATAAAAAGAGGATGCATCAATAATGACACATCCTCCTTAATAATATATTATTGGGTTGAAGTTACTTCACCTCTTCAAAATCAACATCGGTTACATCATCTTGAGTATTACCACCCTGATCTTGTTGTTGTCCGCCAAAACCTGCTCCACCGGTTGGGTCTCCACCTGCCTGAGCATTCTGAGCATTGTACATATCCTGAGAAGCAGCTTGGAATGCAGTATTAAGCTCATCTAAATATTTAGTGATGTCATCAACATTCTGAGATTTATGAGCTTCTTTCAATTTTTCCAATGCACTCTCAATCGGAGCTTTTTTATCGGCAGGAATTTTATCACCAAACTCTTTAAGTTGCTTTTCAGTTTGGAAGATAGTTGAATCGGCTTGATTCATTTTTTCAACACGCTCCTTCTCTTTCTTGTCAGCCTCTGCGTTTGCTGTAGCTTCCTCCTTCATACGATTTATTTCTTCTTCGCTCAAACCTGATGAAGCTTCAATACGTATTTTCTGCTCTTTACCTGTAGCTTTATCTTTTGCTGACACACTTAAGATACCATTTGAGTCAATATCGAAAGTAACCTCAATCTGTGGCACACCGCGTGGTGCTGGTGGGATACCGTCCAAATTGAAAACTCCAATTTGTTTGTTATCACGTGCCATAGAACGCTCGCCCTGTAATACATTAATCTGAACTGACGGTTGATTGTCTGATGCAGTTGAGAAAGTTTCACTCTTCTTAGTAGGAATAGTAGTGTTAGCATCAATCAGTTTTGTCATAACACCACCCATTGTTTCAATTCCTAAAGAAAGAGGAGTAACATCCAGCAAAAGAACGTCTTGAACCTCACCTGTCAAAACTCCACCTTGAATTGCAGCTCCAAGAGCAACAACTTCGTCCGGATTAACACCCTTATTTGGAGCTTTATTAAATATCTTCTCAACAATTTGCTGAACAGCCGGTATACGTGTTGAACCACCCACTAATATCACTTCATCAATATCTGAAGTAGTCATGCCTGCATCTTTCAATGCTGTTTGGCATGGAGCAATCAGCTTTTGAATCAAACTGTCAGTCAACTGCTCAAATTTTGCTCGTGAAAGTGTTTTAACCAAGTGTTTTGGAATACCATTAACAGGCATAATATATGGCAAATTGATTTCAGTTGAAGAAGCACTTGATAATTCAATCTTTGCTTTTTCTGCAGCCTCTTTCAATCTTTGTAAAGCCATTGGATCTTGTCTCAAATCAATTCCCTCATCCTTTAAAAACTCTTCAGCTAACCAGTCTATGATTGAGTGGTCAAAGTCATCACCTCCAAGGTGGGTATCACCATTTGTAGATTTTACTTCAAAAACTCCATCACCCAATTCAAGTATTGAAACGTCAAAGGTTCCTCCACCAAGATCGAACACAGCAATCTTCATGTCTTTGTGAGCTTTGTCCAATCCATATGCCAAAGAGGCAGCTGTTGGCTCGTTAACAATACGACGAACAGACAAACCTGCAATTTCACCTGCTTCTTTTGTTGCCTGACGTTGCGCATCACTAAAGTATGCAGGAACAGTAATAACTGCTTCCTTAACCTCCTGACCTAAATAATCTTCAGCAGTTTGTTTCATTTTCTGAAGAATAACTGCTGATATTTCTTGTGGAGAATATAACTGTCCGTCAATATCAACACGGGGAGTATTGTTATCTCCTTTTACTACCTGATATGGTACACGACCAGCTTCTTTTGATGCCTGATCGTATGTTTCGCCCATAAATGTTTTTATTGAATAAATAGTGTGCTTTGGATTTGTGATTGCCTGTCTTTTGGCAGGATCTCCAACTTTTCTTTCGCCATTTTCAATAAAAGCCACAATAGAAGGTGTAGTACGTTTCCCTTCATTGTTTGGAATCACTACCGGCTCATTACCTTCCATTACTGAAACACAAGAGTTGGTGGTTCCTAAGTCTATTCCTATAATTTTACCCATAATTATTAATGTTATTTTTATTGTTTAATATTCAATTTTTAATCTTACACTTTTCCAAGTTCAAATCTTGTGCCAAAATTTTATTTTAGAATAAGAACTGCCATTATGTCGTTATTTTTGACAGCACGACTAGCATATAATTAAATAAAATTATTACCTTTGAAAGGTTTTTAATCATAAAACTAGTTTAGAACAACTATTCATTAAAATATAAAAAAAGCTATGTTTACCAAAGAAGACCTGTTGCAGTTGCAGGAAAAGGGTATTTCTGAGCAACAAATCGAGACGCAACTAAATCATTTTAAAACTGGATTCCCTTTTCTCCAGATTGTTGATGCGGCATCTATTAACAAAGGGATATTATCTTTATCACAAGAGGAAGAAAGCAGATATCTAAACGCATGGCAAAACTACTTGAAAGAAGATAAAAAGGTGACAAAATTTGTACCTGCATCAGGTGCGGCTAGTCGCATGTTCAAAGACTTATTTGAATTTGCAGATGCTGAATATACTACGCCAAGCACAGACTTTGAAAAGAGATTTTTTGACAATCTATCTAAGTTTGCATTCTATGACGCCCTTAACGAAACTTGTAAGAAGATTTTTGACAAATCAATAAAAGAATTGACCGATGAGGGAAAATATAAGAAGATTATAGAAGCTCTTCTATCTGAAGATGGCCTTAACTATGGGAATCTCCCAAAAGGATTACTATTATTTCATCACTACAAAGAAGGAAATCGCACACCTGTTGGAGAGCATATGTCTGAAGGTTCACTTTATGCTAGAGATAAAAATAATGTAGTAAATCTTCACTTTACAGTATCTCAAGAGCATAAAGCTCTTTTTGAATTATTGGTTGCAGCACGTAAGCTAAGCTACGAAATGAAACTAAATACAAAGTTTAATGTATCATACAGTGTTCAAAAATCAAATACTGACACTATTGCTGCAGACTTAGACAACAATCCATTCAGAGATGAGGATGGAAGTCTTCTTTTTAGACCGGGGGGGCATGGAGCTTTAATAGAAAATCTAAATGACATTGACTCTGATATCATTTTTATTAAGAATATTGACAATGTTATCCCTGATAGACTAAAGGAAGAAGAGTCTAAATATAAACAGTTACTGGCAGGTATATTAATTTCCGTACAAAAAAAAGCACACGATTACCTGATAGAGTTGACCTCAGATGAGATTAGCAGTGATAGACTTAAAGAGATACTATCATTCACAGAGTCGGAACTGACAATTTTGCATCCTAACAAAGAGTTCGATAATGACATCGAATTAAAAGAGTATCTTATTAAAAAATTAGATAGACCATTCCGTGTTTGTGGTATGGTAAAAAATCAGGGTGAGCCCGGAGGCGGTCCTTTTATAGCAATGAATACTGACGGAACTGCTTCATTACAAATACTTGAAAGTTCTCAGATTGACAAGAGTAATCAAAAAGCTGTTGATGCATTCAATAATGGCTCTCATTTTAATCCTGTTGATTTAGTTTGCGGAGTTAAGTGTTATAAGAACAACAAATTCGATCTACCAAAGTTTGTAGATAAGGATACCGGATTCATCTCCTTAAAATCTAAAAATGGAAAGGAGCTTCAAGCTTTAGAATTGCCAGGTCTTTGGAACGGAGCAATGAGCAATTGGAATACAATTTTTGTGGAGGTTCCAATCAGCACATTCAACCCGGTAAAAACAGTAAATGATTTACTTAGGGAAGAGCATCAATAAATATCATCAATAATATCTTTATTGATAATCTAGCATATAAACCTAATAAGCTATGAAGCGCTTATTAGGTTTTGTGCTTAACAAACCCGTATGAATATATGTTTAGAATTTATTTTGGTTCTAATAACAATTTTTTCAAAGATGATTGCTTACATTTGTAGCTTATTTATAAAGATAGAGTATTTTATTAAGATGAAAAAGGCAAATTACATATTAATATCATTGCTAGGCTTATTATTAATATCTGCATCATGTAACAAAAAGAAAACATATGCAGAGCTACTTAAGGATGAAGCCAAAGCAATAGATAGATTTATTACTTCGAACAAGTTATCCATTTTAAAAGAATTTCCAAAAGACGGTAAGTTTAAAGAAAACGAGTTCTATAAAGATCCGGCTACAGGCGTTTACTACAATATTCTTAAGGTTGGAGACACCACAAACCTCCCCAAAATTAAGAGTGGAGACGAGGTACACGTAAGATTCAGAGGACTAAAGTACTTTTCTATTAAAAATGACTCTACTGAATACTCCAACTTAAACAGTAGTCTTCCAGAGTCTTTTACATATAGGGGCTCTGTTAATCTTGAGACACGCTCATATTATTCCTCCACTGTTGGAGGATGGGCTGTTCCACTTCAAAACATAGGTCATACCGGTAAAGTTAAGATGATAGTCCCATTTACATGGGGATCACAGAGTGACAAACAAAGCTATACTCCTACATATTACGATAGTGTAGAATATAGATGGATTAATTAGACTTATATTTTTATACACATAAAGGAATAGAAATTACAAATATGACTCTCATTAAATCAATTTCAGGTATCAGAGGAACTATTGGTGGCGTACCAGGTGACAATTTGACACCTATTGACATCGTAAAATTCACATCTGCTTATGTAGATTTTTTAAAGGAATCAACCAATAAGAACAAACTAAAGATTGTAGTTGGCAGAGACGCAAGAATCTCTGGAGAAATGGTTCACAATATAATCGTCGGGACGCTGATGGCAATGGGATGCGATGTTGTTGACGCAGGAATGGCGACAACCCCTACAACTGAGATTGCCGTAGTTAAGGAGAGTGCCGATGGTGGTATAATTATCACTGCAAGCCACAACCCTAAACAATGGAATGCTCTTAAACTTCTTAACTCTAATGGTGAGTTTCTTAATGCAATTGAAGGAGATAAGATATTGAAAATTGCTGAGGATGAAAGCTTTAACTATGAGCAAGTTGACAATCTGGGCAAAGTATCCGAAAAGAGGTTTCTCGAGGAGCATATTAAAGATGTAATGAATCTTGAACTTGTAGATGCTGAAGCAATTAGAGCTGCTAATTTTAAAGTAGCGGTTGATGCCGTAAACTCTATTGGAGGACATGCAGTTCCAGAGCTTTTATATGCTCTTGGAGTAAAACAGGTTTTTAAACTTCACTGTCAACCTCATGGAAATTTTTCACACAACCCAGAGCCACTCCCACAAAATCTGACGGAACTTGCAGAGCTTATGAAGAGTTCTAAAGCAGATGTAGGTTTTGCTGTAGATCCAGACGTAGACAGATTGGTCATATATACAGAAAAAGGAGAATCATTCGGTGAAGAGTATACACTTGTAGCCGTATCTGATTATATTTTACAACACACCCCTGGAAATACAGTTTCAAATTTGAGCTCAACACGTGCTCTACGAGACGTTACCCATAAGCATGGTGGGAAATATTATACTGCAGCAGTAGGCGAAGTAAATGTTGTAAGCAAAATGAAAGAAGTAAACGCTGTTATTGGTGGCGAGGGAAATGGAGGAGTAATTTATCCCGCATCCCATTATGGCAGAGATGCATTGGTGGGCATAGCAATGTTCCTTACTCAATTAGCGAAGTCAGGCAAGAAAGTAAGTGAAATCAGAAATAGCTACCCTATCTATTTTATGTCAAAACAGAAAGTAGAGCTGACAGAAGATACAAATACAGATGCAATATTAGAAGCAGTTAAAGATCTTTTTAAAGATGAGCAGATAATTGATATAGATGGTGTAAAGATTGACTTTCCTGAAAAATGGGTGCATCTGCGCAAGTCAAATACTGAACCCATTATTAGAATATATTCTGAAGCAAAAACTCAGGAGGAAGCCGACGACTTAGGCAAACAAATAATTGAGATAATAAAGAATATCAGATAATTATAAATTGATACAAATTATAAACTTCCGTAAACTTTAAAGCACTTGTATTTAAAGTTTACGGCATTTTTGTTTATTACTAAGTACCTAAAAATTGGATACTATAAATAGTGATTTTGCTATTAAATGTGGTAAACAGAACTGAGATTATTGAGATGAAAGAAGAACTAATCAGTAACGAAGACATAAGGAAACTACATCCAATATTTGAAAGACAAGATGGAGATGGGTTCATAAATCTTAGTAAAAAAATTGCAGGTATAGACAAAGCCTGTGAAGTATACGACAACTCTAAGCACTTTACTGGAGTAGAATTCACAACTGATTTGCTTAACAAGCTAGGAATTAAACGAAATGTAATTGGTGGTGAAATAATTGAACAATATAAGAACCAGCCATTTATAGTAGTTGCAAATCATCCTAACGGACATGTTGATGGTATAGCGCTAATTGAGACAGTGGCTTCAAGGGTTGACAACTTCAAGGTGATGGTAAATTATATATTATCTTTGGTTGACACTATGGATGAGAACTTTATTACAGTAAACCCTTATAAAGAAAGTGAAAGAAAGCATATATCACTTTCCGGCATTAAAGAAAGTATTAGCCACTTAAAGGACGGACACCCACTAGGTTTTTTCCCGGCAGGATCTGTTTCTAGACTCAAATTCAAAAAGGGCAGATTTGTTATTCAGGACAGAGAATGGCAAGAATCAGTAGTAAGACTTATACAAAAGGCTAAAGTTCCTGTTATTCCTATTCACATAGAATTCAGAAATAGTATACCCTTCTATGCTACACGTTTTATTCACTGGACCCTTCAGACAGTTGCTTTGTGTCATGAATTAAAAAACAAAAATGGAAAGATCATGACTCTAACCATAGGCAATCCAATTTCACCAGAAGAGATTAAATTATTCAAAAAAACAACAGACTTAGGCAACTTTTTAAGAGAAAAGACTTATGAACTAGCAAAAAAGAAATAAATTTGCTATATTAGAAGTATAAACAAACATTTCATATTACCCATTTCATGGCAAAACAAAATATCCAACAGGTTAAACAAAGATTTGGAATTATTGGGACCTCAGCAGAACTTGATCGAGCAATAGACATAGCCCTTCAGGTGGCTCCTACCGACCTTTCCGTATTGATAACAGGTGAAAGTGGGGTCGGCAAGGAAAACTTTCCACAAATAATTCATCAGTATAGCCACAGAAAGCATGGCCCTTACTTTGCTATTAACTGTGGTTCAATACCTGAGGGAACTATTGATTCTGAATTATTCGGTCATGAAAAGGGTTCTTTTACCGGTGCCACAGCTACTCGCAAGGGATATTTTGAAGTTGCAGATGGCGGAACATTATTTCTTGATGAAGTTGGAGAATTGCCTTTATCAACACAGGCAAGACTTCTGCGAGTATTAGAAACCGGAGAGTTCATTAAGGTAGGCTCATCAAAAGTAGAAAAGAGCGATGTAAGAGTGGTAGCTGCAACCAATTTAAATATGTCTAACGCTATAGAAAAAGGGAAGTTTAGAGAAGACTTATTTTACCGTCTAAACTCTGTTCCAATTAGAATATCCCCTCTTAGAGATAGAAAAGAAGACATCTCTCTTTTATTCCGGAAATTTGCCAGCGATTGTGCTGAAAAATATATGATGCCTACCATTTCTCTAACAGAAGATGCAAAAAAGTTACTTTCAGACTATAGATGGCCTGGGAATGTTAGACAACTAAAGAATATTACTGAACAAATTTCAGTTATTGAGCATGAAAGAGTCATTACTCCAAGTATTCTGGAGAAGTATTTACCAGAAAACAGATCTTCTCTACCTATATTAGCATCACAGCAAAGAGACGCAGATCAAAAGTCTTTCGCTTCAGAACGAGAAATTCTTTATCAAGTTTTGTTTGATATGAAGAAGGATATTAATGATCTGAAGAGCGTGGTTAAAAGTATTTTAAAAGACACTCCCGGCACCAAGCACGATGAGCATTCACTAATTCACCCATCGGTAATCAGACAGGATAAAACAACAGTTACACTACCTTTAAAATATGAGGAAGTAATTCCAGAAATAAATGATAGTGTTTCTATTGATACTGATGAAGACTCTATTTTTCAAGATGTTACAGACATTAATGAGACTAATCTCTCACTAGGAGAGTTAGAGAAAGAAATGATAGTTCGCGCACTGGAAAAACATAGTGGTAAAAGGAAGCTTGCTGCAAACGACTTAGGTATTTCTGAACGAACTTTATACAGAAAACTAAAAGATTACAATCTCGATATATAATGAAGAGAATTTTAACACTGATTATAGCGTTTTCAACGCTTTCGTCATGCACCATTTCATACAAGTTTAATGGCGCATCCATTGATTATGACCTAACAAAGACATTACAGCTCAGCCACTTTATCAACCAAGCCCCATTGGTATATCCGCCATTAGAGAATGTTTTCAATGAAGCGCTCAAAGATGTTTTCACCCGAAACACTCGTCTCCAATTTGTAAATCAGAATGGAGATATGGAAATTGAGGGAGAAATTGTAGGTTATGAACTTACTGCACTTGCTGTACAGGAAGACCAGTTTGCTTCAGAAACAAAGCTAACAATGAATGTTAGAATGCGATTTGTAAACAACAAAATACAAGGGCAAGACAAGGAAGAAACAATATCTGCATATAGGACTTTCTCCAGTAATGTAAATCTCACCGACGTTCAGGATCAACTAATAAAAGAACTTACAGAAGAGATTGTGGACCAAATTTTTAATTCTACAATGGCTAATTGGTAAAATGAATAACAAAGAGCTTTTAGATTATATCAATAATAATGAGATATTAGGCGAGAACACACTTCAGGATATAACAAGTCTAATAAAGGAATATCCATACTTCCAAACGGCGCATTTACTCCTAACCAAGAATCTGTTTATGACGGATAAGAATAAATTTGAAGAAGTATTAGGTACAACATCTGCCATTTGTGCAGATAGAAGACGTCTATTCTATTTAATAAAAGATGACAAGTTCAAACTTTTTCACAAAAAAGCCACAAGGGAGGAAAATAGTGATAGAACAGATGAGATATTAGACTCCTACTTTACCACCTTCACAATAGAGGAGGATGGAAAGGCAAGCAATGTAGAGAACGACCTAATTGAAACTTCAATTATTTCAACTGACTACCTTGCCTATACAGGTAGCGAGGATAAAGATACAGAAAATGAGACAGGACCTGAACTTAAACATCAAGACATCATTGACAGTTTTTTGGAAAAAGCTGAGACAAACGAAATTATAATACAACCAATTCAAAAAGAAACAAGTAAGAGCACAAAGATAGAGTCCGAGCAGGGAGGAGGTAGTTTTCTCACCGAGACATTAGCAAAAATTTACATCAAGCAAAAGAAATATGAACAAGCTCTGACAATTATTCGTCAATTAAGTTTGAATTTTCCAAAAAAAAGTGCTTACTTTGCCGACCAAATTCGTTTTTTGGAACTTTTGATACTCAACGAGAAAAATAAAAAACAATAGAAAAATATGTATATCTTTATTACAATTATCATTCTTATTGCCGCAATCTTGATGATACTTATAGTTTTGGTACAAAACTCTCAAGGTGGTGGCTTAGCTTCCGGATTTTCATCTTCCAATCAGATAATGGGAGTTAGAAAGACTACCGACTTTTTGGAAAAGGCAACTTGGACTCTTGCAGGCGCCATTATTTTGCTTAGTATTGTAACTGCAAAGTTTACGACTAAAAGAGGAACTGAACCTCAATCACTTATAGAGGTACAACAACCTGCACCACTTAATCCAACTACAGCTCCTGATGTAACACCTACTTTACCGGTAGAACAAGCTACACAAGAGACACCGGACGCAGAATAAAATATAAGCATACAAAGAATTAAGAGGGTGTATCACAATGTGATTTCACCCTCTTTCTATACGTACTCCTATC
>CAZHWC010000058.1:0-15783 GCA_964535975.1 uncultured Proteiniphilum sp.
ACGACAACCAATCTCCATTGTTAACCTTAAATCTAATACCATGAAAAACACAGTACAAATATAGCGGGTTTTACCTATTCCACCAAATAAATTGCACACAATATCTCATTGATTATTTTTTATTAACAAGAATATTATCTTTAACAGACTCATTAATGTATTTTTCACACTTTATTTATATTTGATTACAATATCAATCATAAATCTTTTTTGCAAAAAAATTGAATAGCTTCCAATTGAAGCGATACCATCTGCGGGTTGCCCTGGACTTACCTCCGAACTGCAACAAAAAGCGAGGTCTGCCTGCATTTACATTTAAATACCCTGAATCCATAAAATCGAATAACTCAAAATTATTCCTTTCTGCCAATTCCATAGCCGAATATAAAGTATAAACAGATGGATAAAGAGTTTTGTAGCTTTTTTCCTTTCCCCAATAATACAGAACAAAAACTTTATTTTTCTGAAATCCTAAAATAACACCACCAATTATTTTCTCTTTGTATCGAGAAACTAATATCTTACCTTTACCATTAACTATATAGAATTCAAGAAAGTTCTTGAAATATTGATAGGGAGGAAAACGATTATAATATTTCCAGTTTTTTGATTTATATATTAGATTATAAATTTCTAAAAGCTCCTCTTTGCATGTTACCTCACCAATTGTAACGCCTTTGCGTTTCGCCTTGTTTACCTGATTTTTTCTAGATGAAGATAATTGATTCCATACACTTCTCTTCTTTTGCAAAGAATTTGCCACATTTATCCACTTAACAGAATAAAAGCCATTCTCTCTAAAACCTTTATATCCAAAAACAGCATTGTTGATATTTCTATACTCGATAAAGAATACTTTATTTTCAATCTCCTTTACTAATGCGCTAATGAGCAGGTCAAAAACTTCAATTTCATTTGTGTTTTCTTTAAAAAAACTTGGCTTTTGAGATATATAACAGCGTTTAAAAGCAGATCCGTACAGAAATCTATTAATCCTCATTATTAAGGCAAACATTGCTGCAATAGGTTTAGAGCCTTCATACACAACCACCATCAATGGTTTGTAATAGGATATATTACCATACCAATCGAAAGAAGATGAATAATGAAAGAACCTACAATCTTCGATAGGGGGTAAATTCTTCTTATCATAATATATTTCAGTTTGATATTTCATTTTTTTGCAATAATTACAAATTTACTACAAATTGACAAAAATCATAACTTAAACCAAAGAAAATCACTTCATTTCGTCCATCAGTCTGTCTAAAACCTCAAAAGCAATAGGGCAGATATACGCATTCTTTATAGTTAGAGCATAAATTTGATAAAACTTGTTTCTGTCTGTGTGAGGATATTCATGACAAGCAGTTGGTCTGTTCTCATATACAGAGCAATAATTATCATCTCCCAAAAAGGGGCACGGACTCTGATTGAATATAAAATCATTATCTTCATCTTTTCTCAAAAACTTATCAATAAAGTCAGAGGGCCTCATCCTCATGCTCTTTGATAGATTATCAATATCTTTTTCTGATATCATTGGTCCTAATGAACGACAACAGTTTCCGCAATCAAGACAATTTATTTCGCTAGAAACCTCATCATGCAATTGATGAATAAGTCTATCCATCTTTTTTAGCTTAAGCTTATTTTTAGAAAAGAATTTTCTCCACTCATTGGCTCTCAACGATGCTTCGCTATGTAAATTGGAAATATCAAGCATACTAAATATTTTAGGCTGCAAAAATAATCTTTTTATATATGAACAAATATATAACCATATTAAATTCTTAACTTTGTCTATTAATATTAAAATATCAAACTAACACTATGGCTAAGAAAATTCTTGTAACAGGAGGAACCGGATACATTGGCTCACACACAGTTGTTGAGCTGCAACAAGCAGGTTATGAAGTAATAATTGTAGACAATCTATCGAACTCAAATGCTGATGTTATAGAAGGCATAACAAAAATTACAGGGATTAGACCCACATTCGAAAAAATTGATCTCATAGATATAGAGGCACTCAAAGCTGTTTTAAACAAGCATAATGGCATTGATGGCATTATACACTTTGCCGCAAGCAAAGCAGTTGGCGAATCTGTTCAGAAGCCTCTAATGTATTACAGAAACAACCTAGTTTCATTAATAAATGTGCTAGAGCTTATGCCAAAGTATAATATTAAAGGAATAGTATTCTCTTCATCATGTACGGTTTATGGCGAGCCGGACCAAAATCCAATTGATGAAAGTGCACCAATAAAGCCAGCCACTTCTCCTTATGGTAATACAAAGCAGATAAATGAAGAAATCATTCAAGACTTTGTACATTCTGGAGCACCAATAAAAAGTATTATATTACGTTATTTCAATCCAATTGGGGCACACCCATCTGCAGAGATTGGAGAGCTGCCTTTAGGAGTTCCGCAAAACCTGGTTCCATTCATTACACAGACAGGAATGGGAATACGTAAAGAGTTAAGTGTTTTCGGTGATGATTACAATACGCCTGATGGATCATGTATAAGAGATTTTATTAATGTGGTTGACTTATCTAAGGCTCATGTAATAGCAATAGAGAGAATGCTGGAAAACAAGTCTGATGACAAGGTAGAAATTTTTAATCTGGGAACAGGTATAGGCCTCTCTGTATTGGAGCTTATTTCAGTTTTTGAGAAAGTTACAGACAATCCGTTAAACTATAAAATAACAGGGCGACGTGAAGGTGACATAGAACAAATATGGGCACAAGCTGACAAAGCCAACAACGTACTCGGCTGGAAGGCAACAGAAACTATTGAAGACACTATATCCTCTGCATGGAAGTGGCAACAACAATTACGTAAGAAAAAAATGGTTTAATTCTATTTTTATCTATCCATAAGGATATTAAAAGAAAATCTTGTATTTTTGCATTTGCTAAAAATAAGAATACTAGAATTTTAAAAAGATATGGCAAAGGAATTAAAAGAAATAACTCCACGCGGTAAGGATTATTCACAATGGTACTTAGATATAGTTCTAAAAGCAGAACTTGCTGAAAACTCAGCCGTAAGAGGGTGCATGGTAATTAAACCATATGGTTATGCAATCTGGGAAAAGATGCAACGTCAATTAGACGACATGTTTAAAGAGACAGGACACGTAAATGCATACTTTCCACTATTTATACCAAAATCTTTTTTGAGTCGCGAGGCTGACCACGTAGAGGGATTTGCTAAAGAATGTGCTGTAGTAACTCACTATAGACTTAAAAACTCACCTGATGGAAATGGAGTAATCGTAGATCCAGATGCAAAACTAGAAGAGGAGCTAATAGTTCGTCCTACCTCGGAAACAATCATATGGAGCACATATAAAAACTGGATTCAATCATATAGAGACTTGCCTCTTCTTATTAATCAATGGGCAAATGTGGTAAGATGGGAAATGAGAACCAGATTATTTCTCCGAACAGCTGAGTTTTTGTGGCAAGAAGGTCACACAGCACACGCAACTGAACAGGAAGCTATTGAAGAGACCGTTAAAATGATTAATGTTTACGGTGAATTTGCAGAAAATTATATGGCTATGCCTGTTATTAAAGGGCACAAATCCGAATCAGAAAGATTTGCCGGAGCTGTTGATACATACACAATTGAGGCAATGATGCAAGATGGAAAAGCATTGCAATCAGGAACCTCTCACTTTTTAGGTCAGAACTTTGCTAAAGCATTTGACGTAATGTTCTCTGATAAAGAGGGTAAAAGAGATTACGTGTGGGCAACTTCATGGGGTGTATCAACACGACTTATGGGTGCCTTAGTGATGACTCACAGTGATGATAATGGCTTGGTCTTACCTCCTAAACTCGCTCCATTCCAGGTAGTAATTGTTCCTATTTATAGAAATGAAGTGCAACTTAATCAAATAAATGAGAAAGTTGAAGGAATAATGGCCAAATTAAAATCTTTGGGTGTTAGCGTTAAATACGATAATTCAGACAATAAGAAGCCGGGATGGAAATTTGCCGAATATGAAATGAAGGGGGTTCCGGTCAGATTAGCTATGGGTGGACGTGATTTGGAAAACAACACCATAGAGGTTGCACGTAGGGATACTCTAACTAAAGAAACATTATCTTGTGATGGCATTGAAGAATATATAATAAATCTGCTAAATGAGATACAAGAGAACATCTATCAAAAAGCTCTTAATTTTAGAAACCAGAACACCAAAGTAATTGACACTTATGAAGAATTCAAGAAAGAAGTTGTTAATGGTGGTTTCTATCTTTGCCACTGGGACGGCACAGCTGAAACTGAAGAATTAATCAAAAACGAAACTAAAGCTACTATTCGTTGTATCCCATTAGATGGAGATAAAACACCGGGTAAATGTATGGTGACAGGCAAACCATCTACACAAAGGGTGATTTTTGCACAGTCATATTAGTTTCTTTAAAATAAACATTAAACATTAGTCCCCTTCAATCGGGACTAATGTTTTTTTTAATTATGCCCAACAAAGTTAAGCATTGGATATCAGCCTTCAGAGTTCGCACTTTATTTCTGTCAATAGCAGCAGTAATACTGGGAACCGGACTTGCTATGCACGAATCAGAGTTCTCTATTAACACCACAATATTGGCACTCTTGCTTGCAATTACAATTCAAGTTTTGTCAAACCTGTCAAACGACCTAGGTGATTTCATCAAGGGAACGGATATAACGGGTAAGCGAGAAGGTCCGGTAAGAGCGGTTCAAAGTGGTAATATTACACCAAAACAAATGAAAATTGCAATAATTATCAACATTATTGTTGTAATATTTATTGGCTTGTCGCTCATTTTTACTTCAATACACAACATAGACATAAAAACAATATTAATCTTAATAGGAGTTGGATTAATTTGTATACTGGCTGCTCTTTTCTATACAATAGGTAAAAGTGCTTATGGGTATTCAGGTTGGGGTGACTTTTTCGCATTTTTCTTTTTCGGACCAGTAGCAGTATTAGGAACATACTTCCTACATACAAACCAGATTTCTCCAAATCCAATAGCACCATCTATAGGTCTTGGCCTGATAAGCACAATGATTCTTAATGTAAATAACATGAGAGACATTGAAAATGATAAAACTTCGGGAAAAATTACGGTTGCTTCAATAATTGGTCTACGTAATGCTAAGATTTATCATCTTCTTATGACTATAGGAGTTTTCATATCTTTCGTAAACTATAATATTTCAGATTCTTCCACAACAAATTATACATATATATATACTTTGGTTTTTGTTTTTCTATTAGCTATAATGAAGCAAATATCAAAAAAGGAAAACAGAGAATTAGACCCGTTTCTAAAGCAAACTTCAATTGCAGGATTATTGCTTGCAATTTTGTTTAGTGTGTGTATTAATATATAAATGATTTTAAAGTCAAAGAATGAGAGTAATATTAATACTTATAGGAAAATTTATAAGAAGGATTATTGATTTCTTTTATCCTCCTTTCAGTAAATTCTTTAGCCGTCAATTCTTTAGATATGGTGTAACTGGAGCTGCCAATGTAGCTTTTGATCTGGTATTATATTTCATATTATACAACTTCGTACTAAAAAAACAGATTGTTGAACTTCCATTCGTTAGTATAAGCGCACATATTGCCGCATTATTAATAACATTCCCTATAACACTGATTACAGGATTTCTACTTCAAAAATATGTAACATTTACGGCATCCGAACTAAAAGGGCGCAAGCAACTGTTCAGATATATTTCGGTGGTAGGTATTAATCTTTTAATTAACTATTTTGGCATTAAACTATTTGTTGAGGTCTTCGAGTTCTTCCCAACAATTTCAAAGATGATAGTAACTGTAATATGTACTATTTTCAGCTATTTTTCACAAAAATATTACACATTTAAAAACAATAACAATTTCTCATCTATTGAATAAGCCCTAATAATTTTAAGTTCACTTCCAGATATTTTCAGGATATTCAACATCATACAAGAACAATGCATGTCCCGGTGCTGAATCACCCGCTTTGCTCCTATCCTTTTGATTAAAAATATTCCTAAAACCTTCTTCATCCAAACGTCCACGGCCAATCTCAAGCAGTGTTCCAACAATAGCACGAACCATATTTCTCAAAAAACGATTTGCCTTGATTGTGAATATATAATTATTACCATTTTTAACCCAATATGCTTCATAAACATGACATATATTAGTCTTAACATCGGTATGTAATTTACTGAAACTGGTAAAGTCTTCATACTCCATCAAGACTTTGCACATTGCATTCATCCTATCAATATCAGGTTCAAAAAACAATCGACTCTTTATTCCATATGAAAATACATCCTTTCGAGTTGTTATATAGTATTTATATGTTCGAGTTAATGCAGAGAATCGAGCATGAGCGTCTCCAACTACAGGTTTTATAAATTGTATTGCAATATCTTTTGGCAAAAGATTATTAAGTCTTCGAGCCAACTCTGTACAGTCTCTCAATTCCTCTTCAACATCAAAATGAGCATACATACTTTCTGCATGAACACCGGAATCGGTTCTGCCGGCACCGGTTATCTCTATATTATTTCTGAGAATAGTGGAAAATGCATTTTGTAAAACTTCCTGCACCGACAATCCATTTGGTTGAATCTGCCAGCCAACATAGTTTTTACCATTATACGATAATAAAACAAAATACCTAAACATTGATGACTAATTAAATACTATCTGACTGTAATATGAAAACAAGCTTGTTGACGCTCATGTTTAACAAAGCATCTTTCTTCATTCTTCAAATCATAAATTACTTGCGCTAAGACAAGTTTTAATCTTTCTGGCATTACCATATTGATTGAGTCTGGTATCACTTGTTCGAATCTCTTCCACGAGATGTCGAATGTAGTCCCATATCTATGTGTAGAATTTTCGCTGGCATTAATATTTCTCTTAGTTAGTCTTGCCACATCGTCGTCTGTACGCAGTACGCTAGTCAAATAAATCTTGTAAAGAGGTAAGTCTTTACTATATAATGAATCCCTAAAATTATGTGCTATATCAACAAAAAGCTTAGCTGCTGAGGGCACTAGAAAGGGCATAGAATGAGTTAAATCATAGGTTTTGTACAAATCTAGCTCATCAGGCAGACGTACCAACTTCTTCTTTAACTTAAGCGTATCATCTCTTGACTCAAGCGGTGGTACACCGTTGCTTATTGCCGCCTCCATATGCAAGTCCTGCAAGTCGTTAAACTCCTTGTTATAATTTCCCGAAAAGCGAATCTTTCTGGGGGTTGCAACTTCTTCAATCAATGTCTCATTATCCTCACTGCTAGCTTTACCACTTCCACAACCAGAAAACAATATAACTAAAACAAATAAAACTGTACTTAAATAATGAACCATATCAAAAACTATTTATTCATTTCTCGAAGTCTAATCTTAGTTAGAGCTTGCTTTGTATTTAGGGGGAAATCACCATCCAAAATCCAAGAATAATAACTAGGTTCATTCAGGAGTACCTCAGAAACCGGCTTACCTTTATGCTTTCCAAAGTTAAATAGTTCAACTCCGTTTTCATCATAAACCATTCTCCCGGCAAAATCCACATTATTGTTGAAGTTTGAAAACTCTTTTGATAATGCCTCAACATCATTTACTAAGTCAGGATACTTATCTAGCTGTGATTTTAAAACCTCATAAGTTGCTATAGTATCGACCTCAGCCGAGTGAGCATTTTCAAGCTCTTTATTGCAATAAAATCTGTATGCTGCTTCAAGGGTTCTAGGCTCCTTTTTGTGAAATATTATTTGAACATCAATAAACTTACGCTTACTCATATCAAAATCAATACCTGCACGCAACAATTCTTCAGATAACATTGGGACATCAAATCTGCTTGAATTAAAACCAGCGATATCACATCCTTCCAAAATATCCACCAATGATTTTGCAATCTGTTTAAATGTTGGGCAATCCTTTACATCTTCATCCGTTATACCATGTATGGCAGTAGATTGCGCAGGGATTGGCATTTCAGGATTTATTCTCCTTGTCTTAACCTCCTCCTTGCCATTGGGATAAACTTTTAATAATGAAATTTCTACTATTCTGTCTTTGCTTATATTAATACCCGTTGTCTCCAAATCAAAGAAGACCAACGGGTTTTTCAAATTTAATTGCATATTATTTTTTCTTATTTCAATAGTAGTGGCATCACTACTATTTCATTTATATAGTTTAGTCGTTCAACATCATTGGCATCAGAAGCGACAGCATATCCTCATTTTCTTCATTTTCAAGTGGGAAAATAATACCTGCTCGGGATGGGTCTGAAAGTTCTAGTACAACTTCTGAAGAGGGAATGTTATTAAGAATATCAATTAGGAAAACAGCTTTAAAGCCAATATTCATCACAATACCATTATATTGACATAAAATAGTCTCTTCTGCAGAAGTCATAAAGTCAATATCTTGAGCTGAAACCACTATTTTATCTTCGCTAAGCTGTAGTTTAACCAAACTGCTTGCTGGATTAGAAAAGACACTAACACGTTTTAGAGCATTTAAAAATGATACTCTGTCAAGTGTTACATTATTAGGATTATTTTGAGGAATAACTGAGTTGTAATTTGGGAATCTTCCTTCAACAAAACGACAAATTAGAATATTATTTGACATGTTGAAGTAAGCATTATTTTCATCAAATTTTATTTCTACATCTCCACTCTCTTTTGGCAACAATGACTTAAGAAGTAAAGCAGCTTTCTTAGGTAAAATAAAAGAAGCTCTTCCCTCTCCTTTCACTTCAGAGTTAATTATTCTTACAAGTTTGTGCCCATCAGATGCCACAAAAGTGATATTCTCATCTGTTATATCAAAATAGATACCATTCATTACAGGGCGCAACTCATCTTCTGCTGTAGCATAAACAGTTCTATTAATTCCATTGAAAAGAGTATCAGCAGGCATAGCTAAACTAATAGCCGATTCGTTTAATTCTTTAGGAGTTGGATATTCATCGCTTTTTTGTCCCATGAATTTATACTGACCATTCTGATATAAAATCAGTACTTCAAGAGTATCTGTATCTACTTCGAATGTGAGAGGTTGCTCAGGCAACTCTCTTAGAGGCTCTAAGAGATTCTTAGCATTAATTGCTAAGCTACCCGCTTTACTCAGATCACTTATGCTAAGCTTTGTCTCAAGTCTTGTCTCAGAATCTGCTGCTGTGATTGTAAGTACATCATCAGCCAACTCCAATAAGAAGCAATCTAATATTGGAATATTATTTTTTGGATTTATTACTCTACTAATAGCTTGTAAATGGCTCAATAGTGCTGAACTTGATACTTTAAATTTCATAGGGCATTATTTTATTTATTCTTTGTTTTCTTAATTAATTAGCAAATATACAAAAATTCTGTACTTTAAAGATAAGAGAGGCACCATTTTTAGTACTAATTAGTCCCTATTATCTTTTGTTTCTTGGGTGATGTTCGATGATTTCCTGTCGCAAAAACTTTGTGTCTAAATGTGTATAAATCTCGGTAGTTGATATTTTTTCATGCCCCAGCATCTCTTGAATAACTCTTATATTGGCGCCCCTTTCGAGAAGGTGAGTCGCAAATGAATGTCGTAACACGTGAGGTCCTATATCTTTTTCAATTCCTGCCTCCTCACTATATTTTCTAATATAATGAAATATCGTTATCCTAGATATAGCCTTCCCCCTAGAACTGACAAATAACACATCCTCATTACCCCTCTTGATACTTATGTTGGCACGATGATGTAGATAATTGTTTATTTTCTGAATTGCTATTTCAGATATTGGCATCAGGCGCTGCTTATTACCTTTTCCTCTAACTCGAATAAATCCTTCATCAAAATACAAGTCCGAGAACCGCAAATTAATCAACTCCGATACTCGCAAACCACAACTATAGAGTGTCTCGATAATTGCATAATTTCTTGCTCCCTCAGGAGATGAAACGTCAATGACTCCAAGAATTGAATCTATTTCTTCGATAGATAAATAAACAGGGAGTTTAAACCCAACTTGCGGAGAATCAATTAGAGCTATAGGATTGGAAGAAACATACTCTTCTAGTTCAAGATAATTAAAAAATGACTTTAGACCGGACAAAATTCTAGCTATAGATCTACTCTTAATGTTCTTATCGTATAATTCAGAAAGAAGCTCTTCAATATGAGCTCTTTTGATTTCGTCTATAGATAAACCTCTCTGATTCATAAAGTCAGTAAGTTTACTCAAGTCTCTCATATAAGCATCTATTGTATTGGCAGAAAGTCCTCTCTCTAACAATAAATATTGCTTATATTTAAAAAATGGCGAATTCTTATCCATAACAAAATATCTAACTTACTTCTTAGATATGAGCTCTTTTGCTTGCTCTATATAAAAATCAACTCTATCAATAGTATGTCTTAACTCTTTGTCTGACAAAGTTCCCGTTCTTTCTAGCTCCAATAGATTAGAAGTAACATTTCTATCTCCAATCATTTTGAAGATTGGTAGCATTTTATGAGATAAGTTTGAAGATTGCCCAAACTCCAACTGCTTGTTCGAATCTTTCAAAAAGTTGTTCAAAGTGGTACATTCATCCACAAAAGCATTCAAAATTGCTAATGAACTTTCTTTATCCTCTTTTACATAATTTATAAGGGTTTCCACTCCTTTTGGCTCAGAGATTTCGATATAGGTGCTATTATTATACCCTTGCTTTAGATTTCTAGAAATAGCATCAAATAATTGGCTCGAATCATATGGCTTATTCAGAAAATCTGAAAATCCGGATTCTTGATAATCCTTAAGTTCTAGATTTGACGTAGCGGTAAGTGCAATTATAGGGGTTGTTTTTCCCTTGAGCACTCCCGAATCAAAAATTCGTTTTAAAAGATTAAATCCATTCACCTCCGGCATCTGAATATCAAGAAATATAAGATCAAAAGTCGTCTCCTTTATAATATTCAATACATTGTTTGGGTTAGACTCTACCGACACTTTTACCCCTTGCGTGGAAAGCATTGCTGATGCCATTGTCAATTGAATTGAGTCATCATCTACCAATAACACAGATATACCCTCAATCCCTAAATTTGCATTCAAAACAGGTTTGTCATCTTCACACACATCCTCTGACTCAGAAATACTAATTGGAAGTTCAACTATAAATTCAGTTCCAAGTCCTCTTTCCGATTCAAATCTTATATCTCCCTCTAGTTGTTTAACCAAGCCCTTAGTGATAGCAAGTCCAAGCCCACTACCCTTTGCATAACTATTCATACTATCGGGACTAATCTGTTCAAACTCTTCAAAAATTAGCATATGATGCTCTTCTGCAATACCTACACCTGTATCTTTTACTGAGAGGACAAGCATACTTTCATCCGATTTAAAATCAATTGAAACAATAACATACCCATCGAAAGTATATTTAATTGCATTTGAAATTATATTAGAATATATCTCTCTAATCATAAAGGGATCCCCATATGATATCATGGTTTTAGGAACATTATTTATGATTCTAAACTCTAAATCTTTCTGCATTGCTAGTGGCTCAAAACTCTTAGCTGTAGTATCAACTAAGTCCCTAACCGAATAATTCATCTGTTTACGCGTCCAGGTATTAGATTCTATTCTCTGATAATCTAACAGATTTGTAACAAGTTGCAGAATGTGCTCACTTGACTTTCTCATATTTAAAAGATACGTATCTTGTACCCTTTCATTTCCATTCGATTCCATCAATTCTATATATCCCAATACAGAACCTATAGGTGATTTTATATCATGTGATATAGATAACATAAGTTTTTCACGGGAATGCAACAGTTTTTTAATATGTCTGTTAGATTCCTCTAATCTTCTTTTGTATCGTTGACTCTTGTTTATATCAATAATAAACATCAATCCAAATATCAAAGCAATCAAAAAAGCAATTACAGACACCCATAATATAATATTATAAGATTTAGATAAAGTTGATTCTTTAGCCTCTACCAAAAGAATGCTATTCTCTATTTCCTCTTTCTCTATGGTTTTAAGAAGGTCGTCTATTCTCAATGTTAATATTTGATTTGTTACATTCATTGCATTTTGCCTGTTATTTAATGCAATCTGAAACTTTTTTTGATTCTCTAAATCTAATCTTTCAGCATACCTAACCATGTTAACAATAGTATCAACAAACAATTTATAGTCTTTCTGTACTATCCTTGTTGGACGATTTTGTAGTATAACGGTAGAGTCCTGTCTGCCGGCAAATGCATCACCCAATCTTTTAAACAGTCCCTTCCTTTCTCCAACAATTACTGTGGTATCAACTTCAGACATATCATCAAGCTCTTCGTCAAGAACTTTTTCTTTCAAATAGTTCTCAATATTCGAATTTAATCTTTTAGGCACATATGTATTTATTGATTCTTTAATTACGGGTGGCGCCTTCCTTAAAGAATCCATTAATGCAAAAACAGCTGTTAAGTTTTTTTCTTTTTGATCTAGTAATATATCAATGCTATCAAGTTGTTCAATACGTATAGAGTCATAAGTTAGCTGCTTTAATGTATCAAGCCTAAGGCTCACCAATGGGCGCACACTACTAAATGTTTCAATATATTTTTCGGCACTTTCAAAAGTTATCAAGTTATACGAGCTTTCCGCCTCATAGAGTTGATTTATAATGTTACTGACTATTATAAGCTCCTGTCGATCTTCGTTACGTATTCGCTTTTCAGAAAAATCAACAAGATTCTTAAATATAGACCACAGTCCAACAAGCATTATAAACACCAATAATATATAACCACCTATAACTAAATATTTAACACCCAATCTTGATTCGTTGTTTTTCATAAGTACATTTCTTTATAATTAAATAGACTTAATTTCATAAAGTCGAATTTTATTATACAAAGTCTTTCTATCAATATTAAGTAAAGTAGCAGCAAGAGTTTTGTTTCCTTTGGCAATATCTAAAGCCTCGGTAATTTTTTGTTTTTCGAAGTTTTCTTTCTTAAAGCTTTCCATACCAGATTCAGCAACTTCCAAATTTCGATTACCGAAACAATTACTGTCATCATTTAGGCAAGGTATAGCGTTTTTAGTTATTACATTATCATCAGTCATCAACGCCATTTTAAAAACCACATTTTTAAGTTCCTGAATATTACCACTCCATGAATGGCTAAAAAGGACCTCATAAACTTCCTTGTCAATCTTATCTATATTTTTATTTAACTCCCGGTTGGCAACTTCTAAAAAGTAACTTGTATAAGAACTTATAGCACTCTCATTTCCGACTATTGGTGATAATTCAATAAATGACTCCATTAAAACATTATAAAGCTTAGGGATCAACAATTCCTTAATCTGATCTTTTGTTTTATTCGTTGTCATTAAAATTTGCACATAATCATTGTTTCTATTTTGTTTTGTAAGTGCTCTTAGCAAAGAGGTTTGCATTTGCAAATCAATTTTTTCTATACCCTTTATATGCAACATTCCACCTTTAGCATCATCAAAGTGTTTAATAAAAACATCATTTAAAGAACCACTATAAATATTATCTCTATTTAGATGATTTAAATCCAAAAGTTCATAGGGACCTTTTTCCCTTATACCTTTTGCATATATAAATCTTACTGCAGTATCCTTTCCTGTTCCATTTTCACCTACAACCAAAAGATGAAGCCCATCTCTTATTACTTTGATCATCTTATCATGATTAAGTTGTGTATTCATTCCTTCAGGTCTTATTAATTCCTGAAACATATGCGACGACTGTTTCTTTATTTCATTTTTCTTAAAAGCATCCTCTATTTTTGCGAACAATACATCAACATCAATTGGCTTAGGTATATAATCTGTTGCACCCATCTTTATAGACTCAACAGCAGAATCAATATCAGCAAAGCTGGTCATCATTATCACTTGTATACTACTATCATACTTCTTCACCCAACTTAGCAAATCGAAACCATCTGAATCAGGCATTCTTATATCAGACAACACAAGGTCAAACATATTATTCTTTACCTTTTCAATAGCTTCTGCAACATTTGATGCCACCTCCACATTATAATTGTTCTTTACAAACCATGACTTTAACATCAAACATATAGTAAGATTATCATCAACAACAAGTATATTTTTCATATTACTTTTCATATTAAACAAAATCGTCTAAACGTTTGCCTTTTCTTTTTCCAGTTCTTTGGGTATAAATATTGAAGTATAAAACAAAATAACTGTAGCTATCAACATTGCCAATGCCCACAAATTATCTCCCAGATACATTAGATAAGAAGCTGCCAGCATAATAAAACAAGAAATAATCTGCATTCCAAATAATCTCTTTCCTCTGATACTTTGCCCAGAGTATGGTGACTTCATTGTTATTATACTAAATACGACTACTGATACAATCATAATCCATGATGCGACAGTGGGCACCTCAATATACAAAACAGCTGAAAGCAAAATTAACACAGCTGAAACTTTATAAAGTAATTCTTTTGATTTGCGCATTGTTAAATAGTTTTAGTTGAAAATTCACTTGAATCATTCAATTATAAAAACCTCTTCATTTTTTCGTTTCATCAGGTAATTCTCCCGAGCAAACTTTTCCAGGTTATCTCTACTAGATTGTAATTCCTCTAGTTTTGCTCTATCTTGCTCCATCTGATTTTTATAATATTCAATCTGAACTTTCAAATCTTTAATCTCCTTCTCATATTTTCTCCTCTTCAATAGGCTACTATCACTAAAGAAAAAGAGCATAGCCACAATAACTGCCAAAATTACTATTTGATATGCAGTCAAGCCTAAATATCTTTGTCTTAGTTTATCTCTTAACTTATATATATTCACCATATTGCAGAATTATTAGAAAGTACAAAATTAATCTAATTTTGATTCCAAATCAAATTGTAGTATAAATAAAAAAATACCCACATTATCTATTACTAGAATAATGTGGGTAAATAATACTATCTATTCAGTATAACTATCAATCAAGAAACAACTCTTCTAGTTTCTCATCCAAGGCGCTTCCTCTTAAATTCTCAGCAATAATCACACCATTTGAATCTAAAATATACATAGTAGGAATAACTTTTACCTTATACTGTGCAGCAATTGTTTCTGTATCTAAAAAACTAGGCCATGGTAACTCCACCTCTTTTGATTTTTTAGTCCAGTCATCCTCTTTTTCATCAATTGATATACTAATTATTTCAAACCCTTTATCACTATATTTAGAATACAGGTTTTTAAGATTTGGAATCTCTTTAATACATGGACTACACCATGAAGCCCAAAAATCAATTAACGTATATTTTTTATCCTTGATCAAATCACCCAAAGACAGAGCAACTCCATTCTGATCTTTCACATCAAACTTTGGTGCAGCAGTACCAACAAAACCTACAGGATATAATTCATCATGAACCATCTTCCCATAATAAGAGTTTTTTGCTTCTTCAGATAATGAGTCATACCAAGGCTTCTGATCATCACTGAAATGAGTAAGAAGAGTTACCATCAAGAGTGGTCCCCAGTAAGTATCTTTATTACTTATTATTAAATTCTCATACGAAGTCTCCACTGTTCTAAAGAAGTCCATTTCGGCTTCACTCATTGCAATATATTCCTCTGTTTGAGATATTGAATCAATAGCTGCCATATCATTATCTCTTCTGGCCTGAATCACTTTATTCGTAACATCTTGGTATTTTAATGTCATAGCCTGATATA
>CAZHWC010000059.1:0-15565 GCA_964535975.1 uncultured Proteiniphilum sp.
TGTCAATCACATCATAATAGGCTGTGTAGTCTTTAATTTTGTTTTGGCTGAGAGTTGCATTTGCATCCAATCGTAGTTTGTTTTTAATAATGGGAAATGATGCTTCAAGCTCTATTCCGGTGCGATAGCTGTGCTTTACGTTTTCCATAAGCTTATATCCGGTTTCGTTAAGCTTGCCGGTTTGCACCATTTGGTTGTTATAGTCCATATAGTATATGTTTGCACCCAGAGTTATGCCGTTGTCCGCATTGTATTTATATCCCACCTCGTAGTCTATCATGCCTTCGGGTTTAATTGCGTTAGTGGCTTCTCCTTTAATGCCATCTTTCAAGTCGCTACGTAATGGCTCACGCTTGCTAAATGCAACTGATGCATATAGGCTGTTGTTGTTATCTATATTATAAAAGATACCTGCCTTTGGGTTGAAGAAGTTGTATCTGAATTTGCTGGTTATATCCATCTGGTCGTCATCAATACCACTCATGTTGTAATATATGTGTCTGTATTGAACATCACCAAATAGCGATAGCTTATCGTTTAGCTGATACTCAAGCTTGGTGAAAACACTAAATTCGCCTTTTGTTCCATTGTTGCGATACCATTCATAGTTTTCCTTGATGTTTTCGTTATGCTTAATCCAGGGTAGTCTTCCAAAGTGATCACCATCAAATAGGCTATACATACCCCCGAAAGTTAGGTTTGTAGCATCTTTTTTATAATCGAATGATAGGTTTGCAACGTAGAAGTTGTTGCTCATCATTTTGCGGCGAATAAAATCTGTTCTAGAATACTCAACTCCATTAATTGTTTGTGGTTTAAGACCGAAACTGGAGAATTCATTCTTGGCTCTATAGTTTTCGTAGTATCCATATCCATTGTTGTAGCTTAGGCTGCTGTTTAAGAACCAATTGTCGGACAGTTCTCTGGTAAGCATAAGCTGCAGAATGTTTGACAGGTAGTTGTCTGTCTCGTTGTCATAATAGTGGGTATTGTCTGCATCGTCTTTATATTTTCCTGCAGGATTATACTTTCTGCCATATTTTTCCATTTCATCAGGAGATATACCCACCCAGGTGATACCCGTTACTTGCTCGCCTCTGATGTAGCTAAGCTTCAAGATTTGCTTATCAGTATTGTGAGACAATGAAACTAGAAGATTGTCATGATTGATTTTTCCATTTCTGATGTATCCGTCACCTGTATTCTTTGAGTATCTTGCATCTACAGAAAGTCCGTTGTCCAGTATCCCTGTGCCTGCTGCTATGGATGACGAAAAGGTATTGTAGCTGCCAATTGCCGTTGAGGCCTCTCCGTATGCTTCTGATCTTTGTCCGGCAGTTTTCATTGATATGCTGGCACCAAATGCCGCTGCACCGTTTGTTGAGGTTCCTATTCCTCTTTGCACCTGAATGCTTTGTAGAGATGATGAAATGTCGGGAAGATTAACCCAATACACCTCCTGGCTTTCAGGATTGTTTAGCGGCATTCCGTTTAGCGTTACATTTATTCGTGTGGCATCCGTTCCGCGAATGCGAAGTGATGTGTTGCCAATTCCCAATCCATCTTCGGTGAATGATACCAGGGATGGGATAGTTTGTAGAATCACGGGTACGTTTCGTGCTCCGTTTTCTTTTTTGATTTGTGATTGCAGCACGTTGCTGTATGCAACTGGTGTGCTTTTGCCTGCTCTGGTAGCAGAGACTACTATTTCATCAAGTTTCACTTGCTGAATAGTGTCTATTGGTTGCTCGTTATGAGCATTCAATGATAAACCTAGGAACAATAGTCCTGTGAAAAAAGAGACCTTTTTCATTTACAATTAATTGTTTTAAAATGCAGAATATTCTATTTTCTTCTGCATGTAGTTATGTTAAATAAAAAAGGGGAATAATATTAAGAGAAGTACAAACAAAAAAAGCACGCTGGGTGGCGAGCTTCTTCCTTTTTCCTACGCCGGCATTATCCGGATCAGGTAATTGGGTTTGATCTCAGCCCGTAGTTTTAGGGCACCCCTGTTATCGCACTTAAAACAACGATAATTGGTAATTGTTCAATAAGACGATGTTAAAAAACATTTAGTTTTTAAATAGCTTGATTTCCAGTACGCTTTAAAACTATGCGTATACTAAATACACTGTAAATATAAACATAGAGTATATAATATCATAACTAAAGTGATAATCAGGAAAATAATGTTGGGTAAGTGATAAAATTATTAGATTTATTTGTAATTTCGTTATTAGCTATTTTAATTCATCAATTACAGTTATAGATATTTAAGTTTTACTACTTTATTATACCCAACATGAGCGAAGATATAAGTCATATCACAGAAGAAGAAATTATTGAACGAGAGTTTCATGGACTCATCAATGATTATTTAAATTCTAATCACCGTCGCAAGGTGGAGATTATTACCAAGGCATATAATATGGCCAAAGAGGCTCATAAAGGTACTCGACGCAAATCAGGAGAGCCATATATCCTGCATCCAATTGCTGTTGCACGTATAGTTTGTAAGGAGATGGGGTTGGGGTCTACATCAATTTCTGCTGCTCTTTTGCACGATGTTGTAGAAGATACAGATTACACAGTGGAAGATCTTAAAGTTATATTTGGAGAAAAGATTGCTCATATTGTTGATGGACTAACTAAGATTTCACACGGTATGTTTGGAGAAAATGTATCCGAGCAAGCCGAGAATTTCAGAAAACTTCTTCTTACAATGTCGGAAGACATAAGGGTAATTCTTATAAAAATTGCTGATCGCCTTCATAATATGCGCACGTTGTCATCCATGACTCCTGCAAAGCAATTCAAGATTAGTGGCGAAACCCTGTATATATACGCCCCATTGGCGCATCGTTTGGGATTGTTTGCAATTAAAACAGAGTTGGAAGAATTGTGTTTTAAACATGAGCATCCTGTCATATATGAAAGTCTTAAGAAGCAAATTGCTGATACAGATCCAATACGATCTGAGATATACGATAATTTTGCCAAGCCTGTTATTGCCTCGCTTGATAAGATGAATATTGAGTATGAAATGCGTGCCCGTGTAAAATCCATATATTCCATATGGAAAAAGATGGAAGCAAAGAATATTGAATTGAGCGAAATATATGATTTTTTTGCTGTTAGGATAATATTCGAAGTCTATCCTGGTATGGATGAGAAAAAACAGTGCTGGGATATTTATTCTGCAATCACTGATATCTATAAACTCCGTCCGGACAGGATAAGAGACTGGGTCAGTCATCCTAAATCTAATGGATATCAAGCTCTTCATTTAACAGTCATGGGACCTGATGGAAGATGGATTGAGATTCAGATAAGAAGCCGTAGAATGGATGATATCGCTGAGAAGGGATTTGCAGCACACTGGAAATATAAAGCAAATAAAGTTGAAGAGGATAATGAATTAGAGAAATGGCTTAAAACAGTACAAGAGGTTCTAGCTAATCCAAATCCCAATGCAATTGATTTTCTTGACACTGTAAAGATGAATCTGTTTGCCTCTGAAATATTTGTTTTCACACCCAGAGGTGAAATAAAAACTCTCCCGCAAGGTGCGACAGCCCTTGACTTTGCTTATACTATTCACACAAGAGTTGGAGATCATTGTATTGGAGCCAAAGTAAATCATCTGTTAGTTCCAATTAGCGAAGTACTTAAAAGTGGCGACCAAGTTGAAATCCTTACATCACAAAGTCAGCATCCAAAGCCTGAGTGGCTTAGTTTCGTAACAACTGCAAAGGCAAGAACAAAGATTGAAGCATCTTTAAGGCGAGAAAGACGAACTTTGGCAGCCAGTGGCGAAAGTAAATTGAAGGCATTCTTGGAAGAGCAAGAGCTGGATAATTTTATTTATAGCAGAGTGCTTAGTTTTTACAAGTATGAGAAAAAGGAAGACTTCCTTTATGATTTAGGCAAAGGTGAGATTATACTGCCACAATCTAAAGACGTTTTGCTTAAACAACAACCACCTCAAGTCAAACCAGACAATCTCTTCATGAGGTATGTAAAACAGGCTATGGGCGCTATTAAGAAATCCCCGTCTCAGACGTCTAAAGACAATGGCACTTCAGGAGGTAATACTACAGACCAACTCAACGAAAAGATTGATGTAAAAAAGATATATAAATTAGTAGAGAATGATTTTAAGAAGAATTTCATTGTTGCTCCATGTTGCAATCCACTTCCTGGTGATGACGTTTTTGGTTTTGTAACTGATAAGAATGAAATTGAAGTCCATAAGCGCTCTTGTAGTAATGGCATTAAACTAAAATCAAGTTTTGGCGGAAGGATAGTTGAAGTAGAGTGGGGTGATTACAGACAATACTCGTTTTTGGCAGCAATTGCCTTCACCGGAATCGACAGAATGGGGATTTTATCAGACATACTTTCAAAGCTGTCTGAAGGTTCTGTACTTAATATTCAAAGCGTTAATGTGTCTACAAAAGACGGTATATTCGAAGGAGTAATCAATGTGTTAATCCATAGTGTTGACGATGTAAGCTTCCTCAGTGCCAAGATAGCAAAAGTGGACGGCGTAAGCACCGTCCACAGATCATTAATTTAAAAAAATAATTTCTTTATTTATTTTCGTTTTCTATTAAAACTAAATAATTTACCTGTAAGCTTTTTTACTGTAAATGCATATACAGTGGGTTTAACTATTCTCCAGGTTATTTTTCCTAAGACGGGTAGATTTGACAGAGCCAAATTTACCCAGTATGGAGATCTTCGTCTGCCAATAGCCTGATGCAATAAGGGATTGCCAGACCCCTGAGCCATATTGTCCAAGGTCTCCACGAACTTGGTTTTAACACTCGAGCTTAGCCCCTTGGTTAAAAGCGTACCCCAATTATCCTCCAAATACTGTAATTGATAAGATAATCGTTGTTCGGAAATAGCACGCTCTTCTCTTGCTTTCTTCTTGGCTAAGTGCAGTTCATTTAGCGGTGTCAATCTATTAGTACTCATTAGGTCTTGGTTTTATATTTTATCTCTTCATCTTCTTCATTTCGCATCAAAAAGCCAATTATTGAATTTGTCATATTATTCTTTAAAGGCCTTTTTGCAAAAAATAAAACTATGGCAAAGAAAACAACTCCTAATGTTGTAGTTCCAAATCCCTTCCAATTACTACCTAAAACCTCAGCCAAGTAAAATCCAATAGTAATAAAGACAAGTGTAAACACAAGATATAACAAACCAAACATGATAAGATAAAAAGCTGATGAAGCAGCCCCTTTACCTACCTTTTCAAATGTCTCAAGCTTGGCAATCTCAATGTTGCTTTTTACATAAGTAGTTATGTCGCTCTTCATTTCCTCGAACAGACTTGTAACTGTTTTTTCATCCATTAAAAAAATGTTTTGAGTTATTTAGATAGTGCTCTTAGTTGTTGGCTAGTTCTTTTTTTGCAATTTCAGCAATGTCGTCAATATCCTCTTTTAAGTCATTTACTTCACTCTTGCCTTTATATATAGCTGATTTTATATTTGCTTTAACTTTATCTGCGATAACGTTAGCTTGGTCAAGCCATTCTTCTTTTTGATCGCTTCCCATGATATAACCAACTGCTGCACCTAGTGCAATTCCAATTCCTAGACCTAATAATAATTTTGCTTCTGATTTCATAATCTTTTAGTGTTAAATGGTTGTTATTAATTTGTTGTATTAAATTATGCATGAGCATAATATTAGAACATTATTAAAATTAAAAAGTTCAAACATCTTTTGTTCGCATAAATATAATACAAATAAAAGATGTTGTAAACCAATTAATAATTTATCAAGATTCTCTAATCCTGAATTGCTTCTCCAAACAGAGTTGCGGGTGTATATCCGGTTACCTTAACCTTTACAAACTCTCCAATTTTATGATTTTTCTTGTCAAAGACTACAACCTTATTTTGTTCAGTCCTACCAAAGTACTGTTCACGAGATTTTTTTGAAAATCCTTCAACCAAAATCACAAACTCTTTGCCTACGTCCCTGCTATTGCTTTCTTCAGAAAGTGTGAGTTGCAGTTCAATAATCTCTTGTAATCGTCTTGTCTTAACATCTTCAGGCACATTATCCTCCATCTTCTTAGATGCATAAGTTCCGGGACGTTCAGAATATTTGAACATAAATGCAGAGTCAAATCCAACCTCTCTCATAAGAGATAAAGTTTCCTGATGATCCTCTTCTGTCTCTCCATGGAAACCACACATTATGTCAGTTGACAACCCGCAGCCCGGTATTATTCTTTTGATTGCGGCTATTCTGTCCAAATACCATTCACGGTCATATCTTCTATTCATCAACTTAAGCATATTCGAGCTTCCCGACTGAACTGGTAAGTGAATAAAGTTGCTCAGATTATCATATTTTGCTATAGTTTCCAGAGTCTTGTCATTCATATCCCAAGGATGTGAAGTTGTAAATCTGATTCTCATGGCAGGCGCTTCCTCGGCAACTAAAGCCAGAAGGTCAGGGAAATCAATAACTTTATCATTCTCTGTATATTTGTATGAATTCACGTTCTGACCCAATAAGGTTACCTCTCTATAACCTTTTTCTTTTAAGTCGCGAATCTCATTCAATATACTCTCAGGTTCTCTACTCCTTTCTCTTCCTCTGGTGAACGGAACTATGCAATAATGACAAAACTTATCGCAACCACGAGTAATTGATACAAAACCCGAAATGTTAGACCCACTCATTTTAAGAGGTATCACATCCTTGTATGTCTCGGTTTTTGAAAGCTCCACATTCATTGCCTTTCCACCACTTTCGGCAACACCCACAAGGTTGGGTAGATCCAAATAAGCGTCAGGACCAACAACTACATCAACATTATGATTGTCTATCAAATCAGATTTAACCCTCTCAGCCATACAGCCAAGAACGCCTAGAATCATTTCACCTTTTTTCTTCTTCCTTTTTATAGAATTAAAATACTCCAATCTTTGCAATACCTTTTGTTCTGCATTCTCTCTAATAGAGCAAGTGTTCACAAAGATAGCATCTGCATTTTTTTCATCATCTGTAAGTGTATAACCATCCATTTCCATAATGGCACCCACCACCTCTGAGTCAGCCACGTTCATCTGGCACCCATAAGTCTCAATAAATAGTTTTTTGTCAACTATGGTTTCTGTTTCTTTATTATCCATTTCCATTTTTAAGTTTCTGCTGTGATATTTATTGCATCTAAATGTTATCAATATTAATAGGTATATTCCTATATAATTTTATTAAATTGTTATTTTATATTTATTTACCATTATATTTCCTGCTTTTTGCTAGTCTTCATTTGTAAAGTAAGAATTGTTGTCTTACTTTTGTATTGAACGAAAAAATAAAAATTTTTTCATAGTTAAGGTTTTGGTTAAATAAACGAGGGTGGCTGTGAAGTTACTCTCGTTTTTTGTTTATCCCTTTCCTTATTCGCAAAAAATGTTTATTTTTGTCGTACTGCAAAATTAAACAAATTATGGAACTTAACGATGTTGTTTATTTAATACTAATGCTGGCCTTTGTTGTTTTTGGTATTTTTAATGATTCCAAAAAGAAAAAACAAGATATGGGAGATAGCACAAATTCAACCGATAAAAAGGAAACAAATGTTCGCGATGTTTTCCGTGAATTGTTCGAAAAGATTGAACAGCGCGATGTTCCTCCACCTATGCCTAGGCAAGATATGCCAAAGAGAATGCAACCTTCCCGCGAAAAGCGTTTCAAACAATCTCACAATCCCATGGCTGGATTCGAGTCATCCATGAGTTTAGTTACCGATTTTGAAGGCGAGTCATCATTGAAAGGATATAATTTTACAGAAATGTCTATTGATGAATCTATTACTAAAGAGAGTGAAAAACAAATCCATACTCTTATGCGCGATATAGCACAAGCAGATAATCAGTCAGAGCTTCAAAAAGCCATCCTTTACAGCGAGATTTTAAAACGAAAGTATTGAAATACAAACAATAAATAAACAAAAAAACTTATGAGTCTTAATTATGTTTCAGCTAAAGAAGCTGCAGCTTTAATAAACCACGATGATAATGTTGGGTTTAGCGGCTTCACTCATGCGGGATGCCCCAAGGTTGTTCCTGTTGAAATTGCAAACCGTGCCATCGAAGAGCATGGCAAAGGCAACCCTTTTAAGATTGGTATTTTCACAGGCGCATCTACCGGAGATGCCATAGATGGAAATCTGGCGCGTGCCAATGCCGTAAAATTCAGAACTCCATATCAAACAAATAAAGACATGAGAAACGCAGTCAATGCTGTTGATCATGATCCCGTTCCATATTTTGATATGCACTTGTCGCAAGTTGCACAAGAAATCAGATATGGATTCTTGGGAGGTGTTGATGTTGCAGTTGTAGAAGCGTGTGAGGTAACAGAGTCAGGAGAGATTATTCCTACAAGTGGTGTCGGTATAATGCCAACTATCTGCCGTCTTGCCAAGAAGGTAATAGTTGAATTAAACGATAAAGTTCCTGCAGCAATGCGCGGTATCCACGACTTATACGAATTGCAAGACCCACCAAAACGTCGTCACATTAATATTTTCGAAGTTCAAGGACGTATTGGTCTTGAGTATGTAAAGGTTGATCCTTCAAAGATATATGTGGTAAGAACAAGCCAGGAAAATGAAGGTGGTGGTTTTGCTCCTGTTGATGAGATAACTTCAAAAATTGGAGAAAACGTTTCAAACTTTTTTGTTGCCGAGCTAGCCAAAGGAAATATCCCTGCCAATTTCCTCCCAATCCAGTCAGGAGTTGGAAACATTGCCAATGCTGTTTTGGCAGCAATGGCTGAAAATGAGAATATACCTCGTTTTGAAGTATACACAGAAGTTATTCAGGATGCAGTCTTGGATATGATGCAAAAGGGTAAGATTTCATTCGCTAGCGGAAGTTCATTAACACTGAGCAATGAAGCAATGGATAGATTTTATCGTGATCTTGACTTCTTCAAAAACAAACTGGTTCTTCGTCCTACCGAAATCTCCAACAACCCCGGTCTTGTTCGTCGTTTGGGAGTTATTGGTATAAATACGGCCCTCGAAGCAGATATTTTTGGAAATATAAATTCTACTCACGTTATGGGTAATATGATGATGAATGGTATTGGTGGCTCGGGAGACTTCACCCGCAGTGCTTATATATCAGTATTCCTGACACCATCTGTTGCTAAAAATGGAGCAATCAGCTGTATCGTTCCTAAAGTTACACACGAAGACCACAGCGAACACTCAGTTAAGGTAATTGTTTCAGAATATGGTGTTGCGGACTTGCGTGGTAAAGGCACATACGAAAGAGCCGAAGAGATTATTGAAAAGTGTGCTCATCCGGATTATCGTCCTCTGTTGCACGATTATTTGAGTCTTACAAAGAAAGGTCACACTCCACAGAATCTTTATGCATGCTATGACTTCCATAAAGCATTCCTAGAAACAGGAGATATGAGAAATGCCGATTTCTCTAAACACAAGAAATAGATAATACGTATTTATAATACGATCAAGAGGGCGTTTCACAATGTGTGATTCGCCCTCTTTCTCTTTATATTATAACATATATCCTTAAATGATAAAACACCCTATTCCCGACTTGTTTTATAAAGCTCAAGTTCGTTTCCAAGATTGCTATCTCTTCCAAAAAGCAGGAAAGAATAGTGATAAAACTGTAAACATCTCAAGTCTCCCCACAATCATCAAAGCATTTAGATAGTATTTTGTGAAACCGTTTAATGATGCATAATTCACGGAAGGGCCATAATCACCTTGTCCAAAACCATAACTGCTAATACTTGATATTGCTGTTCCCAAGGACTCATCAAATGTAAGTCCGTTCAAGCTCAAAATTATTGCACTTACCCCTATTGTTGTAAGATACAAGAATACGAATGCCAAAACCTTTTCAATTATTGTATTTGTAAAGACCTGGTTATTTATTTTCACGGCATAAAGTGCTTGCGGATGAACCTGCCTCTGCAAAACGACTTTAGTATTCTTGACCAGAATTATCAGCCTTGATATCTTCATACCTCCCGATGTAGATCCCTCACTCCCACAAAACAATATCAAAGCAATTAATATGAACCAGTAAAACTCGCCCCACATTAATATGTTAGTGGTAGCAAACCCGGTTGATGATACTGCCGCAACCACCTGAAACAAAGCAGTTCTTACGGTTGTCTCTGCCGAACCGGTCCTATATCCTTTCAAGTATAACGATAGCAGTATTAAAAAAGTAGCTATAATAATAATGTAAGTATACCACTTAAACTCTTCATCCTTAAATATATTACCTGAAAAATGTCTGAACAACTGATATAACAATAGGAATCTGACACCACCTGTAAACATCAGAAATATTATAATATACTCAGTGTAAGCTGAGCCAAAAAAAGCAATGCTTTCTTGTTTTGTCGAAAACCCACCTGTAGATATACTTGTTAGAGAATGACAAGCGGCATCAAAAGCATCCATCGGACCGGCCCATAGCAATAAGAAGCCAACAAGTGTTAGTCCGAAATAAGTGATTGCTATATTTCTTGTAGAATCACTAATCCTCATCTTTAACTGATCCTTCGAAACTCCGGACGCCTCAGCATTATAAAAGTAAAGAGCACTACCACCAAATAATGGCAAGATAGACATCACAAAAATAATTATTCCTATACCGCCAATCCACTGCGTCAAGCTTCTCCAAAAGTGTAGTGACTTAGGAAAAGCCTCAATATTTACAAGAGTCGAGCTACCCGTTGTCGTAAATCCGCTCACACTTTCAAAAAGAGCGTCAGTAAACGAAGGTATTGCTTCACCTATAAGATAAGGTATAGATCCAAATAGCGCCATCAACACCCAGGCAAGTGTAACAGTAAGAAATGCCTCACGTTGAGAGATACGTTGGACATGCTTTTTCTTCCTACTAAGGAGAACAAGAAGCCCACCGGAAAGCACAGTTATCGATGATGAAATATATAACCCATAAGTAGATGCTTCATTGTAAATCTCACCCACTAAAGCGGAAAGCAACATAAATACTGCCTCAATCATGAGTACAGACCCAATGCTGCTAAAAACGAATTGAAAATTAAAATTCTTCATCTATAAGGTTACTAAATATAAGAAATGGTTGTTGGTCAGTTGAAGTAACTTTCAATAGTCTTTAATGATTTATTCATAAAAAATACCATCACATGATCCCCCGCTTCTATCTGAGTGTCGCCCTCTATAAGCATAGGATTGCCATCTCTGATCAGTGCACCTAAAGTTATGTCTGACGATAGCTTCATGTCCTTTATAAGCTTCTTGGTAACTTTAGAGTTAGGCTTTGCAATCACCTCACCCACATTTGCATTAGAGAAAGTCAGGCACTTAATATTTGATGCATCCGCCATTAGCAGCAACTCATATATTTTGCTTGCAGCCAATAGTTTTTTATTTATCACAGTCCCAATATCAAATCTTTCAGCCATAGCTATATAGTCAATATTCTCAACCTCTGCCACTGTCTTCTTCACGCCATATTGCTTTGCCATTATACAGCCTAAAATGTTGGCTTCTGAGCTACCCGTTAATGCTATAAAAGCATCCATTTGCTCTATGCCCTCGCTTAGAAGAAACTCAGTATCCCTAGCATCACCCAAGAATACGGTAACATTTGAAGGAATAAGCTCAACCAGCTTCTCAGCCCTTTCTCTATTCTTCTCAATAATCTTAATATTTATATTCTGGGGCAGAAGCTGAATTGTTCGCAAAGTTATGCGACTACCCCCCATAAACATAATATTCTTTGTTTCAAACGAAGTTTTACCAAGAATTTCCGGCATCTCATGCACGTTTGATTTCAATGTTGTCAGATACAAAATATCATTTGGGAAGATTTGGTCATTACCTTTCGGAATCAAAGTATAATCCTCTCTTTTTATTGCCACAATGTGAAACTTCTTTGTCACATTCCCCAATTCATGCAAAAACTTATTAGCGATAGGTGCATTATCTCTAATCTTTGCAGCAGTTAGTATCACCGACCCATTAGATAATTCCCACCATACACGAGACCATGGCGCCTTAATAGCCGAAACTATCTCATGAGCTGCCATCATTTCAGGATAAATCATTGAGTCAATCCCTATATCCGTGAAGTAGTCCTTATTTTCATCCTGCAAATACTCGTAGTTGTCTATTCTGGCAAGAGTTTTCTTCACTCCCAGATGTGCGGCTAAAGAACAAGCCACAATATTTTTTGATTCCTCAGGCGTAACACCTATAAATAAGTCAGAGCTTGCCGCTCCCGCTTTACGTAAGTCTTTAAGCGAAGTGCAGTTCCCCATATATGTAAGTAAGTCAGGATGATCGCGACACACATCCAAGCGTGTCTGCTCACTATCAATCAAGGTAATATCGTGATTTTCCTGCTCCAGCAGCTTAGCAAGATGAGTACCAACTTCACCTGCTCCTGCAATTATAATTTTCATTGAATAATTATTATTAAATTAATAATATATCAAGATGTAAGTTTACCCTCTTTTATTGAAATCTCAGCACTATTACACCCATTATTAATGTTGTGCATACTTTTTTTTATCTCTGAAACCTCAATGATTTTTTCATAAATACCATCTTCATCAATCTTCACCAATTTGTGAAGCTCTTTCATAGATCCATGGGTCACAAATTCATCCTCAATACCAATTCTAAAAACCTTATTATTGGTAAAGTTGTTTTCCGAAAGATATTCCAGCACGGCACTTCCCATGCCGCCACTAATAACACCACTTTCAAGCGTTATTATATATTCAAACTTTGCAGCTACTTCACTCAGCATATTATTATCTATAGGCTTTAAGAAGATAAGGTCATAGTGTGCTACACTTATGCCATCTCTTTCAGCCCTGTCAATAGCTCTTGTTGCATCATTACCCACAGTTCCAATAGATATTAGGGCAATATCCTTTCCCTGCTTAAGTCTATTTCCCTTACCGATAGGTATTGAGTGAGCTTCGTTTTTCCAGTCAACAAGCTCACCTTGTCCACGTGGATACCTTATTACAAACGGACCATCATTATCGTTCACAGCCGTGTACATAAGATTTCTAAGATCATGCTCATTACGCGGAGCCGAAATAATTAAGTTGGGTATTGGTCGCAAATAAGCCATATCAAATACTCCGTGATGAGTAGGACCATCCTCTCCAACTATTCCTGCTCTGTCCAGACACATAATCACTTTAAGCTTCTGTAAAGCCACATCATGAATAACCTGGTCATAAGCACGTTGCATAAACGAAGAATAAATATTGCAGAAAGGTATAAAGCCCTCCTTCGCCATTCCCGCAGAGAATGTCACAGCATGCGCCTCAGCAATTCCCACATCAAATGCACGATTAGGAAACTCCTTCATCATATAAATCATGGAGCAGCCCGTTGGCATAGCAGGGGTAACACCCACAATCTTATCATTGTCTTTAGCCAGTTCCACAAGCGTATGACCAAAAACATCCTGATATAATTGAGGTTGATTATTTTTATCTTTTACCGGTCTTTCCCCGGTCACTTTATCAAAAATACCCGGAGCATGCCATATTGTAGCCTCCTTTTCAGCCGGCTCATATCCTTTGCCCTTCACGGTTTTTATATGAAGCAACTTAGGTCCCTTCATATCCTTTATGTTGCTGAGTATGCGAAGCAGTCCCGGTAAGTCATGCCCGTCTACAGGCCCAAAATACCTAATGTTAAAACCCTCGAACATATTCTGTTCTTGAGTAATCAGAGATTTCATACTATTATTAAATCTCAGCACAATGTTCTTTTTTTCCTCGGTAATAAGATTCTTTCTTTTAAAAGATTGATAAACCTTATTCCTCATCTTATTATATTTTGATGAAGTAGTAAGTTTTACCAAATAATCTTGCAATCCACCCACGTTGCCATCAATAGACATATCATTGTCATTGAGAATTATCAACAGATTGTTTGGTTGCGAAGCAGCATTGTTAAGCCCCTCAAAAGCAAGACCGCCCGTCATTGAGCCATCACCTATGATAGCCACTACATGTCTGTCCTCCTCTTTATTTAGTGTTGCAGCCACTGCCATTCCCAAAGCGGCAGACACAGATGTGGAAGCATGTCCCGCAATGAAAGTGTCATATTCACTCTCCTCGGGATTGGTAAACCCCGAAAGTCCGTTAAATTTTCTGTTTGTGTGAAAAACATCACGTCGTCCGGTCAATATTTTATGACCATACGCCTGATGGCCAACATCCCATACCAATCTGTCGTATGGAGTGTTGTATAGATAGTGTAGCGCCACCGTTAGCTCCACAGTGCCCAAACTTGATGCAAAGTGTCCCGGATTATGAGAAAGCTGTTCAATAATAAACTCTCTTAAATCCGCACAAACCTCTATAAGCTGTTGCGTGTTTAATTTCTTTAGGTCTGCGGGGCTATTTATATCCTTTAAAAACTTCATTTTACCTTCCTCTTCGCTTTTTCTCTATTTCTACCCTATAAACGGTTAATGATGCTATAAGGTTTATGCTAATCATTAATTAGCCATTTCTGAGAAAAACTTGATTCTCACAAGGCGAACTTCTGTTTCTTCATATTCAGACAGCTCTTCCATTGCCTTGCCTAAGTCGTCAGTGTCAGCCTCTCTGAAATATTCATAGATCTGTTCAATAACGTCATAGTCCATCACCTCATCAAGGAAGTAGTTTATATTAATTTTTGTTCCCG
This sequence comes from uncultured Proteiniphilum sp., assembly GCA_964535975.1. Lineage (GTDB taxonomy): Bacteria > Bacteroidota > Bacteroidia > Bacteroidales > Dysgonomonadaceae > Petrimonas. The sequence goes on from CAZHWC010000059.1 coordinate 14,753, forward strand.
AGTAAACAATAGCCTCCACCTCAGACAGCATTTCATTAAAGTCAATACCTTTTGATTCAGCCAGATCGTCAAGTGCAACTTTTCTGTCAATAGCCTGAACAATTGCCACCTTCAGTTTCGATTTATTTGCAACAGTTTTCACGCGCAAGTCCTCAGGACGAATAATTTCGTTTTCCTCTACGTGTGTTTTTATTAGCTCAATAAACTCCTTACCATATCTTTTTGCCTTACCTGAACCCACTCCCGGAATGTTCTGCAACTCCTCAAGAGTAATAGGGTATGATGTAGCCATTGCTTCCAAAGATGCAGGCTGAAACACCACATACGGAGGAATATTAAGTTTCTTTGCAATTTTCTTTCTCAAGTCCTTCATCATCGAAAACAAAACGGGGTCAGTCGAGCCGGTGCCACCACCTCCCATCATTCCGTCTTCCGATTCAAATTCTGATATCTCTATATCATCCTCGTCATCAATTTTAGTGATTTTGAATGAAACGGGTTTTTTCAAGAAGCTCTTTCCCTTCTTTGTCATTTTCAGAATTCCGTAATTTTCAATATCTTTTTTCAGATAATCATCAAGCAGCGCCTGACGTATTACGGTTTCCCAAGTGCTCTCTTCCTCATCTGCACCCGATCCAAACTCTTCAAGATTGTTGTGTTCAAAAGTTTCTATTTCGGATGTTTCGTTTCCGATTAGAAAATTAATTAAATAATCGGCCTTATGCTTTTCCTTAAGCACAGAAACAGCCTCTAAAACTGTAACAAGTAATTCTTTAGCTTCCACTTTAATTTTTGGATTTAAACAATTATCGC
>CAZHWC010000060.1:0-15320 GCA_964535975.1 uncultured Proteiniphilum sp.
TATATTTTTTTGAAATCACATCAAAAAATATATCCTTTGTACATATTTCAGATTCATAATGTCCTACAACAGCGAACAATAGCTTATCTTCAACGTCATAAAAGTCATTATATTTTGCTTCGCCCGTAACAAAGGCATCTGCACCATATGATATTGCATCAGGATATAAAAACGCACCCGAGCCACCACATATTGCAACGTCCCTTATCTCTCTATTATTCATTTTGGTATGCATTATGGTATTCAACTGAAACACATCCTTTAGCAGATACAGAAAATCCTGCTCAGGCATGGGCTCAGGTAATACCCCCACAATGCCGCTTCCGGCCTGCACCCAACTATTAGCAAGAGGATAAAAATCGTAGGCAGGCTCTTCATACGGATGAACTGCCATTAAAGCCCTCAACACCTCACCTTGTCTAAAAGATGGCAGTATCGTTTCAATACGGACTTCACTTTCAAGATGCAACTCTCCAACTTTGCCTACAAATGGATTAGCATTATCGCCACCTCTGAAGCTACCTGTGCCGTTGAGGTTAAAACTGCAAGAATCGTAATTGCCAATATTTCCGGCGCCGGCATTAAATAAGGCAGTTCGCACATTATCGGCATGAGCCTCAGGAACAAATGTTACAAGCTTAAGCAGCGAGTTGGATTTTGGAGCCAATATCCTCACCTCTTGCAATCCAAGCATTTCCGCAAGACGATAATTTACACCATCTACAGCATTGTCCAGATTGGTGTGGGCAGAATATATAACGATATCATTTTTAATTGCCTTGGTTAAGCACCTTTCAATATAATTGCGACCGGTTACTGATTTAATTGGTCTGAACATAAGTGGATGATGCGATATAATTAAGTTGCAACCTAAGGAGATAGCCTCCTCTAACACATTTTCGGTTATATCTATACACAGCAGCACACCTTTTGCCTCAATATTTACGTCACCTACCTGCACACCACTATTATCATAACTCTCTTGAAGAGGGAGTGGCGCCAGCTGCTCAATTGTATTTATGATTTCCTTTATTCTCATAATAAAACTGAAATATTTATTTTTACAAATATAATGTTATTTGCAAATTAGGCATAATTATAAGATATAAAAAGCAATATGCTATTCTGATAGAAAATACTTATATCTAGCATATAACAAAAAAACCACACGACAGGGCACCTAATCTGGTTTATTACGACAAATTATATAGAATTAACCTGCATGTAAGTTATTGTAAGAAAAAAATCGTATTAAAATTAGTAGTTAGAGATAAAAGATTATATTTTTGTATTATTAATTACACACTAAAGACATTTTTTTAAACAAAAAGGAAATTACAAAATGAATACTCCACTGCTCCACATTAAACTTGTCGACAACCTGCTGTCAAAAGACACAATAACAACCGACATCAACGTAATTCCCCATGCAACAGCAGTTTATCTTTCTCTCACACAAGAGATTGGGATGAATGATATGGCAAGAGAAATCCTTGAGATATCTGAAAGCGAAGAAATTTATATCATTGAATGGCTAAAAAAGAACAATCATCTTTTAGATTTCAAAATCAATGATCTTTCTAACACTGTTAGCAACAAAAAGATTGCAATAACCCTTTTGAATGGCAAAACTATCAATTTAGTATACAGATTAACCATTACCAAAGATGATATACTAGGTCCTGTATTCTTTATCACCTTTAATAAGGAACAAAGAAAGGCGGCTATTGATAAAACTTATAATTTATATACCCTTAAAGAAGAAGTAGGTAAATTGAAGTCAAACCTTGACAAGGAAGGAAAAGAGATCCTCAGCCAAATTCTAAAGGAATATTTTGATGAAGAAAACAAGCAACTCTCACTTGAAGATTTGGTTAACTATGAAAAAGAGCTTCAGGCAATTCAAAAAGCATTCCCTCTTTTATCTCGTCGCGAAGTTTTGCTATGCGGACTATTGGCCAATGACATGGACTTAAATGATATAGCCACCGTTACAAACAGATCTCTTAATTCTGTATTTGTAACTGTCCACAGAATAAACAAAAAACTGGATATCCCTAACAAGAATGAGCTATTTAGAATTCTGAAAGAAACTATCAATAATGAAGATTGATTAATGAATCAGACATACATTTAATATTTTAAGCTCTTTATACCCAAAATAAATTAGATAACTGCATAAGCCAACATATCATTTGTTATAAAAAAAGCCGATTTTATTACAAATTGAAATTAAATCAAAAGAAAAACAGATAAAAGTTTTGCCAATTCAAATAATTAGTTTTTCTTTGCAGTTGTAAAAACAAAATCAACAACAAAAGTGATGAATTATAATAATATTGATATTCTAGTCCTTTCTATTCTACTTCTGATTAAGTCCAGGGGGTGAGATTGGTATATCATATATTAAAGCAATATAAAAATTAAGAATAACCTTTCTCACCAGCTGAGAAAGGTTATTTCTTTTATAAGAACTAAAAAAAATAACAATATGGAAAGAGTTTATGTTTTTGATACCACTTTGCGAGATGGCGAACAGGTTCCGGGATGTCAATTAAATACAATTGAGAAAATTCAAATTGCAAAAGAGCTTGAATTGCTGGGAGTGGATGTTATTGAGGCAGGATTTCCAATATCAAGTCCTGGTGATTTTAATTCAATAGTAGAAATTTCAAAAGCGGTAACATGGCCAACTATCTGCGCCCTTACACGAGCTGTGGAAAAAGACATAGAAGTAGCTGCCGAATCACTTAAGTATGCCAAGCGCAAAAGAATACACACCGGTATCGGTACATCTGACTCACATATTAAATATAAGTTCAACTCTAATCGTGAGGAAATTATTGAGCGCGCAATAAAAGCTGTGAAATATGCACGAAGATTTGTGGACGATGTAGAGTTCTACGCTGAAGATGCGGGAAGAACAGACAACGAGTATCTTGCACGTGTGGTGCAAGCTGTTGTTAATGCAGGTGCCACTGTTGTAAATATTCCTGACACAACTGGATATTGCTTCCCTCACGAATATGGTGCCAAGATTAAGTACTTGATTGATAATGTTGATATGAAAAATGCAATATTATCTACGCATTGCCATCAAGACTTGGGCATGGCTACTGCCAATACTCTTTCGGGTGTATTAAATGGTGCTCGACAAGTGGAAGTAACCATCAATGGAATTGGCGAACGTGCCGGCAATACTTCTCTTGAAGAAGTGGTTATGGCACTAAAGAGCCACAAGGAGCTGGGATATGACACTAATATCAACACAACAAAGATTTATTCCGCAAGTCGCTTGGTATCCACAATGATGAATATGCCGGTTCAACCCAATAAAGCGATTGTAGGTAGAAACGCTTTTGCTCACTCTTCAGGTATTCATCAGGACGGCGTATTGAAAAATGTGGAAACATATGAGATAATTAATCCAAAAGATGTTGGAATTGATGAAAACTCGATTGTGCTTACAGCACGAAGCGGCAGAGCAGCTCTTAAGAGCAGACTAAACCTGCTTGGAGTTGCGATTGATGAGAAAGAACTTGATGAAGTGTACCAAAAATTCTTGGTTCTTGCAGACAAGAAAAAAGATATAAAAGATGAAGATATACTACATTTAGTAGGAAGAGAGTCTAATAAAAGACGAATCAAAATTGACTACCTGCAAGTTACTTGCGGAATTGGACTTAGACACGTGGCCAGCTTGGGATTGGATATAGCAGGCGAACATTTTGAAGCAACTGCAACAGGCAACGGTCCAGTAGATGCCGCCATCAAAGCAGTAAAGAAAATTATTAGCCGCGAAACAACTATACACGAATTTCTTATTCAAGCTATCAACCGTGGTAGCGACGATGTAGGTAAGGTTCATATGCAGGTTGAACACAATGGAATGCTATTCTATGGCTTCTCTGCAAATACCGATATAGTATCAGCATCTGTTGAGGCATTTATTGATGCGGTAAACAAATTTGTGGAATAAAAAATAAAATAATAATCAAATAATAATCAGTAGAATTGAACTATTAAGATGAGCACATTAACAAATACAAATCTTGAAGGCAATAAAGCCAAAACACTTTTTGACAAAGTGTGGGATGCACACGTGGTAACAAGTGTTGAAAATGGCCCAACTCAACTATATATAGACAGACATCTTTGCCACGAGGTAACAAGTCCTCAGGCATTTGCCGGTTTAAGAGCAAGAGGCATCAAAGTATTTCGTCCGGAACAGACAACACTTACAGCCGACCACAACATCCCAACTATGGATCAGGACAGACCAATAAGAGATGAAGTGTCACGTTTCCAGGTTGACACACTAGCTAAGAATGCAAAAGACTTTGGATTGACATACTACGGACTTAAGAACACTAAAAATGGTATAGTTCACGTTATTGGTCCTGAAAATGGTTATACTCAACCGGGGATGACTATTGTGTGTGGTGACAGTCATACATCTACTCACGGGGCATTCGGAGCAATAGCTTTTGGAATTGGAACAAGTGAAGTAGAAATGGTTTTATCTTCTCAATGTATATTGCAAACACGTCCAAAGACTATGCGCATAAACTTTGAAGGCAAATTAAACGAAGGTGTTAGCTCTAAAGACTTGGCTTTGTATATGATATGGAAGCTTACAACAGGAGGAGCTACCGGATACTTTGTGGAATATGCAGGTGAAGCAATTCGCAATTTGACTATGGAAGAGCGTATGACTCTATGTAACCTAAGCATTGAGATGGGTGCACGTGGAGGCTTGATTGCTCCTGATGAAACTACATTTAACTATGTAAAGGAGAGAGAATTTGCTCCAAAGGGCGAAAAATGGGAACAAGCACTAGCTTATTGGAAGACTCTTAAGTCGGATGAGGGTGCTGTTTTTGATAAAGAAATCACTTTTGATGCTTCAGACATCAAGCAAATGATAACATATGGAACTAACCCGGGAATGGGTATGCCTATAGATGATTCAATTCCAACTCTTGATGACATTGACGAATCTGGAAAGATTTCATTTAAAAAGTCATTGGAATATATGGGATTTGAACCAGGTGAAAAACTGGAAGGCAAGTATGTGGATTATGTGTTCTTGGGAAGTTGCACAAACGGAAGAATTGAGGACTTTAGAATCTTCACTAATTATATAAAGGGAAAAAAGAAAGCTGATAATATTACGGCTTGGCTTGTTCCCGGCAGCTGGCAGGTTAGAAAGCAAATTAAAGAAGAAGGACTAGACAAGATACTGGAAGATGCCGGTTTTGAACTTCGCGAACCCGGATGTTCTGCTTGCTTGGCTATGAATGATGACAAAGTGCCGGCAGGAATGTATGCCGTTTCTACATCAAACAGAAACTTTGAGGGCAGACAAGGACCCGGAGCTAGAACTATTCTTGCCAGTCCGCTTGTGGCTGCAGCTGCTGCCATTAACGGAAAGATAACTATTCCCTGAACATATTAATAAGATTGCAAGTTATAAGTATTTATTTTTAGAATGCTCCACTTTTAGTATTATATAATATGTGTATGCGTTAGTGGAGAGAAACAATAAAAAACAATGGAGAAATTTAAAACAATAACATCAACATACGTTCCACTACCTATTGAGAATGTGGACACTGACCAGATAATCCCTGCACGATTTCTTAAAGCAACTACCAGAGACGGATTTGGAGATAACTTGTTTGCTGACTGGAGATACAATAAGGATGGCAGCCCCAAATCAGATTTTGTATTAAACAATGCTACATACAGCGGTGAAGTATTGGTGGCAGGTAAAAACTTTGGTAGCGGAAGTAGTCGCGAGCACGCTGCATGGGCAATTGGCGGATATGGATTTAAGGTGGTTGTGTCTAGCTTTTTTGCAGATATATTTCGCAACAATGCTCTTAACAATGGAATACTTCCTGTAATTGTAAGTGAGGAATTTTTGAAAGAATTATTTGATACTTCAAACGCCGACCCACAATCTACTGTTACAGTTAATCTAATTGAGCAGACTATCACAAACAATGTAACCCAAAAGAGTGAAACGTTTGAAATCAACCCATACAAAAAGAATTGTCTGTTGAATGGACTGGATGATATAGATTTTCTCTTGTCCAATAAAGACAAAATAGAGGAGTACGAAAAAAATCGTGCATATACATATTAATATACAATAAAGTTGGAGCTATTTTGAAAGAAACAAGAACTATAGAGATAATGGACACCACACTACGTGATGGTGAACAAACTTCTGGAGTATCATTTGCTGCTCCGGAGAAGCTAAGTGTTTTAAGGCTTCTTCTAGAGGATCTTAAAATTGATCGAGTAGAAGTGGCTTCAGCACGTGTTTCGGATGGTGAGTTTGAATCTGTGAAACGTATGTCTAAGTGGGCCAATAAAAATGGATACCTTGACAGACTTGAGGTTTTGGGATTTGTTGATAATGGAGCTTCACTAAAATGGATATATGAGGCTGGATGCAGGGTTGTAAACCTACTTTGCAAAGGTTCTCGAAAGCACTGCAAGTATCAGCTTAGAAAAACTACAGAGGAACACATTGCTGATATAAAAGCAACCATTTCGATGGCACAGGAAATGGGCATTAAGGTAAATATTTATCTCGAAGACTGGTCTAACGGGATGCGCAATTCGAGAGATTATGTTTATGAAATGATTGACAGCCTTAAAGACGAACCCATAAATCGCTTTATGCTTCCTGATACACTTGGGATACTTAATCCTGACGAAACATATGATTTTTGCTCGAATATAATAAGCAGATATCCGCATACTCACTTTGACTTTCATGCTCATAATGATTATGATCTTGCTACAGCTAACGTTTTTGAAGCAATAAAGGCTGGAATTAGGGGAGTTCACGTAACAGTAAACGGGTTAGGTGAAAGAGCAGGAAATGTTCCTCTGACAAGTGTGGTTGCTCTAATACACGATCACATTGATTATGTTGACACCAATATTGACGAGGCAAAGCTGTATAATGTTAGTAAGGTTATTGAGAGCTATTCGGGAGTTAGAATCCCTAACAACAAACCAATTATTGGTGATAATGTGTTTACCCAGGTAGCAGGTGTTCACGCTGATGGAGACAAGAAAAAAAATCTCTACTTTAGCGAACTTATGCCCGAACGATTTGGTAGATTTAGAGAATATGCTCTTGGCAAGAATGCCGGTCGCTCTAATATAATTAAGAACCTTGAAGCATTAGGTATAGAACTTGACCATGAATCTACAATAAAAGTAACTAAGAGAATTATTGAACTTGGCGACAAAAAAGAGGTTGTGAGTCTCGACGAACTGCCTTATATTGTTTCTGACGTATTGAAAAATGGTTCTGACAGTCAAGATATAGAAATGCTTAATTATTCGATGACATTAGCCAATGGTTTACGTCCTACTGCAACAGTTAAGATTTCAATAAAGGGCGAGGTGTATCAGGAAACCTCTGCTGGTGAGGGTCAATATCACGCTTTTTCGAAGGCAATGTATAAAATATACAGAAAACTAGGAAAGCCCACTCCAGAGCTAATTGATTACGTGGTGGTTATCCCACCGGGCGGCAGAACAAACGCTTACGTTCAGGCCGTTATAACATGGAAGTTTGAAGGAAAAATTTTTAAAACAAGAGCACTTGATATCGACCAGACAGTTGCAGCTATAAATGCAACAATGAAGATGCTGAACATGATTGAAAGTGGAAACATACCTAACTACAATTATCAAATGTAATAAAACAACTATCAGACAATGAAAGAATTAAATATAGCTGTTCTGCCAGGTGATGGCATTGGTCCTGAGATAATGACTCAGGCGTTGAATGTAACTAAGGCAATTTGCGATAAGTTTGGACATAAACTTAATTATAAAGAGGGATTAACGGGTGCAATAGCAATTGATGCTGTGGGTGATCCCTACCCTGCTGAAACTCATGAGCTATGCATGAATAGTGATGCTGTGCTTTTTGGTGCTATCGGACATCCAAAGTTTGACAATGACCCAAATGCCAAGGTTCGTCCTGAACAAGGATTGCTTCGTATGCGTAAGCTATTGGGCTTATATGGAAACATTCGCCCTGTAATGACATTCCCATCTTTAATACACAAATCTCCACTGCGCGCTGAACTTGTAGATGGCGCAGATTTTATGTGCATCAGAGAACTTACCGGTGGGATGTATTTTGGACGACCACAAGGAAGAAGCGAAGATGGCAACACAGCATATGACACCTGCGTATATACACGCGAGGAGATAGAGAGAATTTTGCATTTGGCTTACAAGTTTGCAGGACAACGCAACAAAAAAGTAACGGTTGTGGATAAGGCTAACGTTATTGCCACTTCGCGTTTATGGAGACAAATTGCACAAGAGATAGCACCACAATATCCTGATATTGAGACAGAATATATGTTTGTTGACAATGCTGCAATGCGTATTATACAATGGCCAAAAAGCTTTGATGTATTGGTAACAGAAAATCTTTTTGGCGATATTCTTACTGATGAAGCTTCTGTAATTACAGGTTCACTTGGGTTGTTGCCTTCGGCATCAATAGGATTGCATACTTCTCTTTTTGAACCAATCCATGGTTCATACCCTCAGGCAGCAGGAAAAAACATTGCAAATCCCATAGCTATGATTCTTTCTGCCGCACTTATGTTTGAATATGCTTTTGACATGATGGATGAAGGTGCACTAATACGCGAGGCTGTAAATGCAAGCCTTGAATCTAGTGTGGTTACCGAGGACATTGCAAACGGTGAGAAATCATATTCAACAAGTCAGGTGGGAGAATGGATTGAAAACTATATAAAAAGTAAATCCTAAGCAGAATTGTATAATAGGTAATGATATGAATAAGGATTCGAATGCAGATAAAATGAACTTAGGCTCTGATGCATGGAAACTGCGCAGTGCCACATCTACTCAAGGGAGGCGTATGGCAGGTGCTCGTGCGCTATGGCATGCAAATGGTATGACTTCAAAACAGATGGGTAAACCAATTATTGCTATTGTTAACTCGTTTACTCAATTTGTCCCTGGTCATGTTCACTTGCATGAAATTGGACAGCTGGTTAAAAAGGAAATTGAAAAACTTGGATGTTTTGCAGCTGAATTTAACACTATTGCTGTTGATGACGGAATAGCAATGGGACATGATGGGATGTTGTACTCTTTGCCATCAAGAGACCTTATAGCCGACTCGGTTGAATATATGGTTAATGCTCACAAAGCAGATGCAATGATATGTATCAGCAACTGTGACAAAATTACTCCGGGAATGCAAATGGCAGCTATGAGATTAAATATTCCTGCTATATTTGTTTCGGGTGGACCAATGGAAGCCGGCAACATTGATGGCGAGCAAGTGGATTTAATTGATGCTATGATTGAGTCGGCTGACGATTCTGTATCTGATGACCGTATATCTCAACTGGAAGTTTCGGCTTGTCCCACATGCGGGTCATGCTCAGGCATGTTTACTGCTAACTCTATGAACTGCCTGAATGAGGCTATTGGTCTTGCACTTCCGGGCAATGGGACTATTGTGGCAACTCATGCTAACAGAAAAGAACTTTTCATTAAAGCTGCACATCAAATTGTTGAAAACGCAAACAAATATTATTTCGAAGGTGATGATACGGTACTTCCCAGAAGTATAGCAACGCGACAGGCATTTAAAAACGCTATGACTCTGGACATCGCAATGGGCGGATCAACAAATACGATTCTTCATATTTTGGCAATTGCCAATGAGGGTGGAGTTGACTTCACAATGGATGACATGGATGAGCTTTCAAGGAGAGTACCCTGCATATGTAAGGTTGCTCCTAATACAAAAGATTATCATATCCAGGACGTAAACAGAGCAGGAGGAATAATAGGCATAATGAGCGAGTTGGCTAAGGGTGGACTTATAGATACTTCTGTATACCGTGCTGATGGAAATACATTGGAACAAGCAATTAGAAAGTATGACATAACAAACGACACATATTCAGAAGAAGCTATTTCAATATACTCATCGGCGCCGGGAAATAGACGAAATATAGTTATGGCATCTCAGGATGCACAATATAAGACCTTAGATACTGATCGTGTAGGTGGATGTATCAGAAGCTTAGAACATGCCTATACCAAAGATGGCGGATTGGCTATTCTTAAAGGAAATATTGCAATGAATGGCTGTGTAGTTAAAACAGCGGGAGTTGATGAGAGCATATGGAAGTTTACAGGCAGAGCCAGAGTATATCACTCTCAGGACTCTGCATGTGATGCAATTCTTAAAGGAGATGTAATTGCAGGAGATGTGGTGGTTATTTCTTATGAAGGACCAAAGGGTGGACCGGGAATGCAGGAGATGTTGTATCCTACATCATATATTAAAGCCAAACATTTAGGAAAAGAATGTGCTCTTATTACTGACGGACGCTTTTCAGGTGGCACCTCGGGACTATCTATAGGTCACATTTCTCCTGAAGCCGCTGCGGGGGGCAATATTGCTCTGATAAGAGATAATGATATAATAGAGATTGATATTCCTAATAGAATTATTAATCTGAAAATTTCAGATAGTGAATTAATTCAAAGAAGAGAGGAAGAAATTGCAAAAGGGAATAATGCATTTAAGCCCGATCGCGACAGACATGTTTCTAAGGCTCTTCGCACATATGCAGCCTTTGTAAGCTCTGCTGATCAGGGTGCAATCAGACTAATATAAATCATAGTTTAAAATAGTAGCTGTTGAATGGAAATATCTGACAGTAAAAACAACAGTTTAAACAAATCAAAAGGTATGAAAGAAGAACAAAACAATCCAATTATTTCTGGTAGTGAAGCTCTGATAAGCTCACTTCTTGCAGAGGGTGTAGATACTATGTTCGGGTATCCTGGCGGAGCTATTATGCCCGTTTTTGACGCCTTATACGATCACAGGGATAAAATTAAACACGTCCTTGTGAGACACGAACAAGCGGCAGTGCATGCAGCTCAAGGATATGCACGAGTATCTCAAAAAGTAGGGGTTGCATTAGTTACTTCTGGACCAGGGGCCACAAATGCCATTACTGGATTAACTGATGCTATGATGGACAGTACTCCACTTGTTGTAATATCCGGTCAGGTGGCATCAAGCTTATTGGGATCTGATGCTTTTCAGGAAGCTGACGTCATTGGAATCACTCAACCCGTAACCAAATGGGCATACCAGGTTCGTCGTGTGGAGGACATTCCTTGGGCAATATCAAGAGCCTTCTATATTGCAAGATCAGGACGTCCAGGTCCCGTTATGATTGATATTGCAAAGGACGCACAAGTGAACAAGTGTGAGTATAAATACGAAAAGACTACATTTCTAAGAAGCTATTACCCAATACCCTACCCTGATAATGATAAGATTGCTCAGGCGGCTGAGATTATTAATCAAGCAAAAAGACCTTTTGCCTTAGTGGGACAAGGAGTTATTCTTGGTAATGCGGAAGAGGAACTAAAGGCTTTCCTTGAGAAAGGTGGTATTCCTTTTGCTTCAACAATACTAGGATTGTCTGCTATTGACTCAGGTCATCCGTTAAACACAGGTATGCTGGGTATGCATGGAAACATTGGACCTAATATGAACACTAATGAATGTGACGTTCTAATTGCAATTGGGATGAGATTTGACGATAGAGTAACCGGTAATCTTGCTACATATGCAAAACAGGCGAAAGTTATCCATTTTGATATCGATCCGGGCGAAATGGATAAAAATGTGAAAACAACGGTAAAGGTTTTAGGTAATGCGAAGACTACACTACCTATGATAACTGAACATATAAATAAAGTTGATCATTCAGACTGGGTTGAGGTATTCAGGAATTATGATAAACTTGAATTTGATAAGGTAATAAAATACGAACTTTTCCCCGAAAACGGCGGACAGATTAAAATGGGTGAAGTTGTAAATAAAGTTACTGAAGCAACTGATAATAAAGCTATATGCGTTACTGACGTTGGACAACATCAGATGATGAGTACAAGATACTTCAAGTTCACTCAATCCAGAAGCCTTGTCACCTCAGGTGGTTTGGGTACTATGGGTTTTGGTCTTCCTGCAGCAATAGGGGCCAAATATGGTGCACCTAACCGAACAGTATGTCTATTTGTTGGTGATGGTGGTTTACAAATGACAATGCATGAATTCGGCACTATCTTAGAAACAGATGTAAATGTTAAGATTATTCTGTTAAATAATAATTACTTAGGAATGGTTCGTCAATGGCAGGAACTATTCTTTGATGAAAGATACTCCGAAACACATTTAAAAAACCCGGACTTTATCAAAGTAGCAGATGCATACAACATAAAAGGTCGTAAAGTGACAGAACGTGCTGAACTAGATAACGCAATTGAGGAAATGCTCTCACACGATGGAAGCTTCCTTCTAGAAGTTGTGGTTGAAACTAAAGGAATGGTTTATCCTATGGTTCCGGCAGGAGGCAGTGTTACAGATGTGCTAGTTGCCAAAGGTGAGAAAGTGTAAATAGATTGATTATGATTTTATAATTATAAAAACTCAAGGATATGAATAACAAAACATTATATACAATAACTATTTTCTCTGAAAATGCAGTTGGTGTTCTAAATCAAATTACAACTATATTTACACGCAGGCAGCTAAACATAGAAACACTATCTGTTTCACCCTCTGCTTTAGAAGGGATTCACAAATTCACTATAACAACTTATGGTGAGGGTGAAGAAATGATGAAAAAGCTTGTAAGACAAATTGATAAACGTGTAGATATATTAAAGGCATTTTTCAATACTGATGAAGATCTTGTTTATCAGGAACTGGCTCTCTATAAGCTTTCAACAGAAAAAGTTATGGAGCATGGCGGTGTGGAATACCTCATAAGGAAATATAATATACGAGTACTTGAAATTACCAAGGATAATATTGTATTCTTAAAAGCAGGTCATTATACAGAAACACAAGGTTTGTTTGAAGAGCTCGCAAAAAAAATAGGAGTGTTACAATTTGTTCGCTCAGGCAGAATTGCGATTACTAAATCTAAAATAGAGAGATTAAGTGATATGCTGGAAGAACGAGAAGCGATAAAAGCGATGCTAGATAGATAAATACAGTAAAATAATATAATAAATAATATTTGCCGAAGATATTTCGATTAACTTTCGGCTCTAACAATTAAATACAAATATGGCAAAAATGAATTTTGGCGGTGTAGTTGAAAATGTAGTTACCCGCGATGAGTTTCCATTGAGCAAGGCTCAAGAAGTATTGAAAAATGAAATAATTGCAGTTATAGGTTATGGAGTTCAGGGTCCTGGACAATCGCTTAATTTGCGAGACAATGGCTTTAATGTTATCATCGGACAGCGTAAGGATAGCCCAACCTGGGATAAGGCAATAGCTGATGGCTGGGTACCAGGCGAAACTCTTTTTGAAATTGAAGAAGCTTGCGAACGTGGAACTATCATTCAATACTTATTATCAGATGCAGCCCAGATTAAGTTGTGGGATACAGTAAAAAAACATTTGACTCCCGGCAAAGCTCTATACTTCTCTCATGGCTTTGGAATAACATATAAGGAAAGAACAGGAATTGTTCCTCCTGCTGATGTAGATGTAATATTAGTAGCTCCTAAAGGCTCGGGTACAAGTTTAAGACGCATGTTCCTTGAAGGCAGAGGATTGAACTCAAGCTACGCTATATTCCAAGATGCAACAGGAAATGCTTTTAATCGTGTTGTGGCTTTGGGAATTGGAGTTGGTTCAGGATACTTGTTTGAAACTAATTTTAAACGTGAAGTTTATTCTGACTTAACCGGAGAACGCGGTACTCTTATGGGTGCTATTCAAGGTATTCTTTTAGCTCAATACGAAGTATTGCGCGAAAATGGTCATAGCCCATCTGAGGCATTTAATGAAACAGTTGAGGAATTAACACAATCATTGATGCCATTATTTGCAGAAAATGGCATGGACTGGATGTATGCAAACTGTTCTACAACTGCTCAAAGAGGTGCTCTTGACTGGATGGGACCTTTTCATGATGCAACTAAGCCGGTATTCGAAAAGCTTTATAGAGAAGTAGCAAGCGGCAACGAGGCTCAAAGATCAATAGACAGTAACTCGCAGGCTGATTATCGTGAGAAACTTGAAGAGGAACTACGTTCACTACGCGAAAGCGAAATGTGGCAAACGGGAGCTGTTGTACGTAAGCTTAGGCCAGAGAATAATTAGTAATAAGCTAGTAAAACAATAAAAGTCTTATATTTCTTAATAGTATAGAGACTTAATTAAAAGGTGCCAATTGGCACCTTTTTTTATTTTTATTTGAATAATGACATTTCATTGTATAAAAGTTAAAGCAAGTATATTATTTAACTTTTCATTAACAAGATTGTTATACTATTAGATAAGATTCAAACTATAATTACTTTTTAGTTTTGCTTGTCGGAAATAATGTATAAAGGTCTCTATAAAAATGTCAAAAACAAGTCTAAATTTTGATAATCTAAAAAATAGTATCAATTTTGATAAAATAGAAATTGATTTAGACTCTCTTTTGTATCCGACAGTTATATACATACACCCTGATGAGGTTGTAATCTTAAACAATAATGCTCATAAGTTGCTTGGACTTAAAGAGAATCAAACGTTTAATATTGACAAATGGAAGTTTAATAATCCACAAATTGGAAACTTCCTGAGAGGTGTGAATAAACACTCAATGTCGGATCAGAGGATTCTAATTACTTTATTTGACGGCAAAAAAGAAATAATAAATTTTAATTTGAGTATTGTAGAAAGAAATAACAAAAGAATTCACTTTATTCAATTCAGAAAGGCTGCCAACAAATACTCCGTAAGCTCATTATCTTCTTTACATTCAATAAAAGACAAAATTAAAGGATTGATGCCATATCTAAATAATACAGGAAAAGCAATTTTGAAAGAGATACTAGCAAATAATTTTCAAGAGGGAGATAAACAATCAATTGCTGATGACTTAGTATATTATGAACAAGAGATACTAATAATAGAAAAGCTATTTCCTGAATTGTCTCATCATGAAGTTATTATCTGTGGACTACTGATAAATGACATAGATAATAATGATATATCTATACTTACAAAGCGATCGCTAAACTCAATATTTGTAACCATCCACAGGATTAATAAGAAACTTATGGTTAGGGATAGAAAAGAATTGGTTGAAAAACTCAATAATGTCATTGAGATAGAGAAAATATTACAAAGTAATTTTAGAATCATTGAAGACTTTGATTTTTAATCTGTTTCCCTTATAGTATAG
>CAZHWC010000061.1:0-8800 GCA_964535975.1 uncultured Proteiniphilum sp.
CTCAATTAAGTGTGATGAAGAACATCAGAGTTGAGGGAGTGTCAGGACTCTAAACTTTGCCAGGACATATATTCCTCGGCTTCTGCCGGGAACTTTTTTTGAAACTTTGCAAGATCGTACTTTCCCATAAACTCAATCTCTTCTCGTGTAAAGTGATAGTACCGGTCAATCAATTTTGTTCTTTTCATCAGCTCCTTAAACCTCTTTTCGTCTTTTTTCTCTTCTTTCATTGCATTTCTCTTTTTAGCACACTAAGCACATCACTCTCAATAATATAACGCTGAAAAAGGGTTGATTGTTTCATCAAATATGTTATATGATCATGATAATAATTCAGTTGCAATTTATCATAAGATGATAAGAGAAGAGATATAGAAAAGGAAATTTAATTTCTATTGAGCATATCTTTCCGCAATCTTAGGGTCTTCTCCAAAGCGGTTGGGACCATAATCGCTATCAGTGAACATAAGTATGATATTGTAAATACCAATTCATAACACTTCAAATTTAATCAAATCAAAGATACAAACTTTATCCAATCGCTATAAATTTTTCGCAAATCATTATTCGTTTGCTATACATAAGGACTAAACATCTCTTGTTCATCTGCATTTTAAAACATATTTTAGATAAGACGCAACAAAAACGACATTGCGCAAATTACAAATAAACTGCATATTGTAGTTTTACAGACTAAATCAACGACTTTTTGTTGGGCATGGAGTATTTACAAATGGCGCTCATTAATAAGCAAATAGCTACTATACTTGCTATAACAACTCAAGAGGATGTATCATAATATATAATTTCATCCTCTTTCTGTTTATACACCAATATTTATATCACCTCAACACTCCAAAACACAAAATGAGATACATTTTGGGAGACATAAAATCTATTAAATGTAAGTCTGTAAGTGCTACGGGGCAAATCTACGACATTGGAAACTGTCAGGAATGATTTTTTAGTAGTAAAAACACTATTTAATGGTATAGATTTATTAACATCAGTCCCATAAAATGTATTTTTTCAGTTCAGGAAGTTAAAATATACGGTAATTTATGTCGCAAATGCAATGCACAATGACTTCCTCATAGATTCTAACACATTAGATCTTTGCCGTAAGACTTATCGAATCACGTAAAATGTATTTATCTCTGCGTTCTCCTCTAAATTCATTAACAATAATGGCATTTTATCATAATAAATGCAAATTCAGAGAGGCATAAAATACATTAGACGCATATGTTAGCATTAATTAGGTATGATCTATGACCGAAAATATCACTCATAATGGCCAACACCATGTTTCTAATACCGTAGATTTCTGTCAGAACGCGTTCCGAAAAATAATTAATGTATTAGAAACAGTCAGAAACGTCTTTTTTGTCGACTTTTAATATTATTCACAATCAATAAAACCCTACAAATCAATCAACAAACAAAACACTCACATTTATTCTAATACTTTCACAATAATTCGCATATCAAGTATTTTATAAAATTCTATGTTTGAAAGGGAAAATTGGAATTAGAAAACGAGCCATATTATTAGGGAATAAACTTTATAGATTATTCTTTATCTTACCGCCTCAACCTTATATCCGGCTTTTCGGAGTCCTTCAACAAGTCCATTATCACCAACAAGGTGCAGACAGCCAACTGCCACAAATGATGGTTTGCTTTGCATCATTTCGGGGAGGAGTGCCAGCCACTTTTGGTTGCGGGCATCATTAAGCTCATACTTTTCATCGTCGGTGGATGGGCATGGGTCGTCTTCATTCTTTTCGTTATACAAGGCATCGAGTGCTGCGAGGTCTTGGGCATGATATGCTGTTTGCAGTTTGTCCATTTGCTCTTTTAGCAGTTCGGGGTGCTTTAGCGAGCACATCAGCACCTCGGCTTGTCGCTCTATTGATTGCATCTCCAGAAGCACATAAATTTGATCATCGGCAGTTTCAAGTCCCTCAACATTCATGTCTCGTTTTCTGGCCTCGTCCTGAAAGTGCTCGTCAATGCCTTTGCCAACAGCTGTTGGATAGTATTGCTGGTACAGGCTAATCATCATCAGGTTGTTTATCATTGCGGGTTTCATTCTTCCCAATTGGTCAAAACTCATACCTATCACTTCGGCAACCTTATCTTCAAGCAGTTTGTAGTCGTCGTCGCCAAGCAGTGTTTTATAGTCATACTCACCCGGCAACATCGCTTTTTGTATTATCTGCATCTGCATTGATTGCATCCTGCTCATGTCTAGCTCGCCTATAACTTGCTGCGAGGAGTTGAAAGCATCTTCCAGCCCCTCTATTTCATCAAGAAAGGATACGGGCACAAGGTGATGCGTGCCAAACAAATATGATGGCGCATCAAGTCCATTGCCCGAAACTTTCCACAAAAGGGAGTTTGACTCCTTTGCATTGCCGGCACATGCCGATAATGATACAAAAAGAATCAAACTTCCCAATAGATTTTTTAAATACATATATAATATAATGAATTAGTCTTTTAGATATTGTGATAAGAAGCCTAACATTGCGGTGTAGAATTCCATCTGGTTTTCTTCGCGATGGAAACCATGTCCTTCGTTGTATTTCACCATATAGGGAACATCAAAGCCACGGGCACGCAGTGCCTCAACTATCTGATCGCTCTCGTTGATATTAACACGGGGGTCGTTTGCTCCCTGTATTACAAATAGTGGTTTGGTGATTTTGTCAATTTGATATACCGGTGACACTTCGCGTGCTATTATTGCTTCTTCAGGATTGTCAAGGTCATACCATATCTCTTTCACCATCTCTGTCATTGGTTTCCAGTATTCGGGGAACGACTCGAAGAAGGTGTAGATATTTGAAACGCCCACATAATTAACGCCGCAGGTGTATAAATCGGGAGTTTTCACCAAGCCCATAAGTGTGGCATAGCCTCCGTGGCTGGCTCCGTAGATTGCTATTTTGCTTTCGTCAACCCATCCTTGTGATATTGCGTATTTAACTCCGTCCTCCACATCGTCCATCAGTTTACGTCCAATTTGCTTGAAGCCTGCACGCAAAAACTCTTTTCCATAACCGCCTGATATGCGGAAGTTGACTTGCAATGTGGCATAACCTCGACTTGCCAGCAACTGAGTTTCGGGATTGAAGCCCCATGAGTCGCGAATGCCCTGTGGACCACCGTGTGGATTTACTACCAATGGCACTTTCTTGCCTTCTAGTGCTGCCTTGGGAAGTGTGATATATCCATGAATAGTGAGTCCGTCGCGGCTTGTGAACTTAATTGGTCTCATCTCTGCCATATCCTCATCTTTGAGCTGTGGCATCAAATCATAAAGAAGGCTGAATTGTTTGGTTTTTGAGTCATACAAGTGATACGAACCGTAGTGCTTGTCGCTTTGGGTTACAATCATAAAGATGGTTTCATCATCGTCAAAACCCACAATGTGAAACTCTTTGCCTGCAAACTCTTTTTCCATTTCGGCGGTAATTGCCTTATAAGTTTCGCTTACGGGAATTATTACATACTTCTCACCTTCATAGGCATAGAAATCAATCTCCCAGTTGCGTTTGCGAGACACTCTGATACCCGACACGTCATATTCGGGGTGTGAGAATATTTTCTTTATCTCTTTGTTTTGTTTAAGATCATAAAGCACAATCTCCGCCTTATCGCTCTCAAGATTTGTCAAAACATATGCCTCATCAGGATTGGAGGATGCATAGTTGAAACCGATAATACTAAAATCATCGTCCCACTTGGTGTGCTTTAGTTTCGAGAACTTGCCTGTGGCAAGGTCTTTATACCACAGTTCCATTTCCACACCATTCACCAGCTTGCTGTATGCACGAAGGTTTCCTTCTTTATCAAAGTCATATCCCTGAATAGGATTGGCGGGGTCGTCGTTTTCATACAGTTGCTCAAGGTCGCCTGTCACCACATTTAGTTTATATGGCTCAAACACCTGCGGGTTGTTTTTATTCATCGACACGATGATATAGTCTTTTTGATCCTTAAGCAGCGACTCGATACTTGCTTTCACTCCGTCAAACGGGGTTAGGTCTTTGGCATTGTTGCCGTCAATGTCCACTGCATAGATATGGAAGTTCTCGTCGCCTCCCTTGTCCATTGCATAATACAGGCGATCATCGTTTATCCAGCCGTAACCTTTCACGAGTTCATCTTTTTCTTCGATAACTCGCACCACCTCATCAGTGGTTAGGTTTTTTACATAAACGTGGTTTTTGTTTTGATCATCTTTCTCCAGGTAAGAAAGATACTTGCCGTTTGGCGACAACTTGAACGATGACGCTTTGGGGCGTGCAAAGTAGTCGGCAACGCTATATTTGTAGTTGCCTTTATCAAGGTCTGCCAGTTTTTTTAGTTCTTGGTCTGATGTTACCAGCTCGGGATTTCCGGGAAGTTTTGCCTCAAATTGTTCTAATACCAGTGGCAGCTCCATACCCATCTGCTTGAAGGTTCCGGTGATGGTTGACTCTTCCAGCTTACCTTCATAGGTTGCGCCTATGGCTGCAATGTTGATGTTTAGCTGATTGCCGTTGACCTCTGTTTTGTCAACAGGCACACCACTTGCGCCCTGCATTGGCACATCAAGCGTGGATGTGTATTGTCCGTCAGTTTCGGAGATATGAAAAATCAACTCCAAGTTTACTCCCTGCACTGAGATTGCGCCTTTCCAGTCGCCCACAAAGTTTTGTGCATTCAATTGTGTCATAAATAAAATAATTGTGGCTAATAGCAAGCCTGTTCTTAATGATTGTGTTTTGTTGCGTGTTTCTTTTTTCATATGAGATAGTTTAAAAAATAGGGAAAGCCCTACTAAGAGAACTTTCCCAAAACAAATATAATAAAAAAATTAAATCTCAGAGATATGAGTTCTGGAGGCAAGCTCCTTGTCCATGGTATAGACGCCAAAGCCATTGTCGCCAATGAGTTTGAGGCTGTCAATCATTTCTTGTGCGGTTTCTTCCTCTTCCACCTGCTCGGTTACAAACCACTGAAGGATGTTTTCTGTTGCATAATCATCTTCGCTGCGTGCTATACGAACAAGATTGTTTATCATTCCCGTTACCACTTTTTCGTGCGCAAGAGTATCTTCAAATGCCGCCAGAAGTGAGTCCCACGATGTGGCTACTTCCTCAATTGGCTTCAGGGTTATTTTATTTCCTTTTGCAATGAGATAGTTTATCAGTTTCATTGCGTGATCTTGCTCTTCCTGAAACTGAACCTTAAACCAGTTGGCAAAACCGGGCAATCCTTTGTTGGCAAAGTGCACCGACATTGACAAATATAGATAAGCCGACCAAAACTCGGCGTTTATCTGCTCATTAATTGCTGTTTCTAATTTGTTGCTTACCATAATTTCGTTCTAGTTTGTTAATTAGTTACTTATTATAAACATATAAATACGAGTTTTGTTTCAAAAAACATACTCTATAATCTTATTTTTATTGCTGCGCTTATCATTAATAGAATTATTAGTATCTTTGCCAATTGATTTTGTTGGTTATCAAGCAAAAATCAAATTCATTTTTAAATTTTATCTGATGAATCTGTTAAAAGAAAAAATGATGAAATATGATGTGCCGCAAAAATTTAAGGCAGCCGGCATTTATCCATATTTCAGAGTAATAGAGAGTGATCAAGATACCGAGGTTGTTATAAACGGGAAAAAGGTATTGATGTTTGGCTCAAATGCATACTTAGGTTTGACAAATCACCCAAAGGTGAAGGAGGCGGCTCTTGAGGCTACCAAGAAGTATGGCACTGGTATGGCCGGATCGCGTTTCCTGAATGGTACTCTTGACATACATATAGAACTAGAGCGCAAACTTGCCAACTTTTTGGGCAAAGATGATGCTATCATTTTCCCTACCGGCTTTACGGTTAATGAGGGTGTGATTGGGGCTGTAACCGGTCGCGAGGATTATATCCTTTGGGACGAAAAGAATCATGCTTCAATTATTGAGGGTACGAGAGTTTCTTTCTCCAAGAAATTTAAGTTCAGACACAACGATATGGTTTCGCTTGAGAGGCAGTTGCAGAGATGCGACCCTAACAAGGTAAAGCTTATTGTGGTGGACGGGGTTTATAGTATGGAGGGCGACCTTGCAGACTTGCCGGGCATTGTGAAGCTTGCAAAGAAGTATAAGGCTAACGTGATGGTGGACGAGGCTCATGGCATTGGTGTGATGGGACGAAAGTATAACGGAAAGGGAACGTGCGACCATTTTGGGTTGTTGCCTGATGTTGACTTGGTGATGGGTACTTTTAGCAAGTCGCTTGCTTCAATCGGTGGTTTCATCGTGGGCGATTATCATACCATCAACTATCTGAGACACAATGCACGAACATATATATTTAGTGCCAGTGCCACACCTGCGGCCACGGCTGCTGCTTCGGCAGCTTTGGATATATTGCGCAGCGAACCTGAGCGTGTGAAAACATTGTGGGAACTTACTCACTATACTCTTGATCAGTTCAGAAGTCGCGGCTTTGAGATTGGACCAACGTCCACTCCTATCATTCCTTTATATATAAGGAGTGACGAAAAGACTTTTATGATTACCAAAGAGTTATTTGAGAAGGGTGTGTTTGTGAATCCGGTGGTGTCGCCGGCTGTGTCGCCCGAAGAGACGCTGATACGTTTCTCGCTGATGGCCACTCACACTTATGAACAGATAGACCGTGCCATTGATGAGATTGACACTCTCTTCAGAAAGTATGGGGTTATCTAACAACTCATTAATAATACAACAAAACCTCGAAAATTCTTCGGGGTTTTTTTATTTTATAAAACAAAAGACTTAGATTTGTTTTAATTTAAATAAAGGAGGCAGATTTGAAAGTAATTGATTTTTCGCAGGAAATGGTGGCCGAATTACCCGAAAAGGTGGTGGCTACATTGGGGTTCTTTGATGGTGTGCATATGGGGCACCGACATCTTATTGAGCAGGTGAAACAGGAGGCTAAGCGGTTGGGGTTGCCCTCGGCTGTGATTACTTTTCCTGTGCATCCCCGCAAGGTGTTGCAATCCGACTATCAGCCAAAGTTGATTTGTGGTTATACCGAAAAGCTTTCTCAGCTTGAAACTACGGGCATTGACTACGTTTTTGTCATTCCTTTCACTCGCGAGATGTCGATGCTTTCTGCAAGGGACTTTATCTGTGATATTTTGCACAAGCAAATAAGGGTTGATACTCTGCTTGTTGGATACGACCATCGCTTCGGGCACAATCGCGAAGAGAGCTTTGAAGATTATGTGAGGTATGGAAAGGAATTTGGCTTAAATATAATTCAGGCTACAGAGCTGCGTTGCGAAGACGATAAAGTTAGCTCTTCAGAAGTTCGCCGCTTGCTAATAGCTGGTGATGTGGTGAGGGCAAATGAGCTGCTTACATATAACTATACTCTCTCGGGCAAGATTGTGGAGGGTTATCAGGTGGGGCGCACAATTGGTTTCCCGACTGCCAACATGAAGGTGTGGGAAAAATACAAGGTTGTTCCGCTGCTGGGTGTGTATGCTGTGTTTGTGCATTTTCAGAATATTGTAAAAGAGGGGATGCTGTATATCGGCACAAGACCAACACTGCACAACGACCCTCAGATTAGCGTGGAGGTGAATATATTTGACTTTGACGGTGATTTGTATAACCAGTCGCTGACGGTGGAGTTTATAGATTTTATTCGTGGCGATGAGAAGTTTGACGAGGTGCAAAAGCTTATTGACAGCATACACAGAGACAGAGAGAAAGTGAAAGCGAGACTAAAACTGGAGAAAAGATGAAGAATATAAAACTAAACAATGGCATGGATATGCCCATGCTGGGACTGGGAACATATAAGATTGGACAAACCGACGTGGATGTGTATAATGCTGTGAGGTCGGCAATTGATGCAGGATACAGACATATTGACACTGCTACTTTATACCGCAATGAGGGTGCAATAGGAAAGGCTATCAGAGAGAGCGGCGTAAGCCGCAAGGAGCTGTTTGTTACCACAAAAGTATGGGGCTCGGATATAATGAATGGCAACACCCGGAACGCATTTCAGACAAGTCTTGAATTGCTTAACATTGATTATATTGATATGTATCTGGTTCATTGGCCTGTGCGCGGCATGGAGGCCGAGACTTGGCTGGAGATGGAGAAGATTCACGCCACGGGATTGGTTAAAGCCATTGGGGTGAGCAATCACCTAGAGCATCATCTTGAAAAGGTGCTGAGCGTGGCAACTATCAAGCCGGTAGCAAATCAGATAGAGATGCATCCATACCTGCCTCTTGACGGGCTTGTGGAATATTGCAGAGAAAGGGATATAGTTTGTGAAGCATGGAGCCCCATCGGCAGCAACAAAATTCCATTACTCGACGAGCCTGTATTGAAAGAGATTGGAGACAAATATAGCAAGTCGCCTGCTCAGGTGATTCTGAGATGGGATATTGAGCGTGGCGTGGTGGCAATACCAAAGTCGGGCAACAAGCAGAGGCAGGCCGACAACATTAATATCTTTGACTTTGAACTAACAAAGGAAGAGGTTGAGCAAATAAGTTCGCTCAATCGCAACTACAGAACGGGTGCTCATCCCGACGAAATAGAGATTTGACAATAAAATTCAACATTATGAAAACTAATTATTTCTACCCCTTCTTATCTTACCTGCCCTGACAAATGAGAATAATAGCATAAGCCTGATTGTTTAAATAAAGGCGGGTAAAATATCTGGGTGACTAGTCAATGTAGTAAAGCATAACAAATTTTTATTTTCTATTATTACTTATTCA
>CAZHWC010000061.1:8900-14857 GCA_964535975.1 uncultured Proteiniphilum sp.
CTTCAACCCCGAGGCATAAGTAATGGTCTGGCATCAAATATGGGTAAGGAAAATTTCATCCAGATAAGATATATAGAATCGGGAAATAAATGGGAAGTGATCGATGCCTATGGATTTAAATATATTTTTGGTCCATCAGAAGATACAAAGGAAACAACGCAGACATATAGCAGGCCCGGCGTGTACACGACTGATATAAGTTCCATAAATAGGGCTACTTTTAACACGAAGGATCAACCCCCCTCTGTCACCGCATGGTACCTTGAGTCAATTATCTCCCCATTTAATGACGTAATCAAATTTAAGTATAGAAAAGAGAGATTGCTTAGCCAGTACCATTTTAGTGAGGAGAAGTACTTTAGAGTAAGTTCTCTATCTTACAATTTAGAAAATATTAGAGATCAATATGATTATAGTTTTATCAGTTATTCCAGCAATGAACAATTACTGCTGAGTTCTATTGAATACAATGGAGGGTCCATCGAATTTGGGTATGAGGTTAGGACTGACTTGCAACTTTCCAATGTAACCAATATCGCCCAAAAACTGACATCTATTTCTGTTTATGAGAACCTGACAAGAGATAATCACGGTGGAAAAAAAAGAGTCAAATACTGCACACTTAGCCATTCGTATATGGGAGTAAGCCCAACCAACTCTGAATTTTCCAGACTGATGCTGGATGAGGTTTGTTTTATGTCCGTAGACAATTTGAGTAATGACATGAAAAAATATCAGTTCACCTATAATTATGGAGACCTTCCTTCAAAATATTCACAAGCCTTTGATTATTGGGGATATTATAATGGCCAAGGATCTTTTATTCGCGGGACTCATAGGGATACTGATATCTCTCCTTTCATTTATTTAGGTAACAACTGGGCTTGGGAAAATCTCTCTTTTGGGGGCAGATACCGGACACCAAATGAAAATTATGCGAAATATGGAATGCTGCATTCAATAAAATATCCGACAGGAGGAAAGACGGTTTTTGAGTTTGAACTGAATGAATTCTGGAATAAGATCAGGGTAGGAACTCTAACCGGAAATGTAGACTTGGACCGTGGTGCCGGCTTAAGGGTAAAACGAATCATTGATGTTTCTAATGACATAGACACGGTATCCATTCGTCACTTTCTTTATAAAGAAGGGGGAGAGTCGTCAGGGAGACTGAAGATATCCCCAGAACATTATCGGTATGTTGACATACAGGATTTTTATTACGGTCATTTACCCTATTTTACTTGGACTCATAAGTATATTAATATCCATTCGGAAAGTTTTTCCACACCCATACTTAACTCGGGGAATATAGGCTACAGGTATGTGGAAGAACATAATATTACGGATGGCAAGAATAATGGATATACTTCCTATCACTTTTCGAATCAAGGCAGCAGTGTGAAGACTTCGGTCTTTGGCATACCAACAACCATATCTTCACTCAGTGGTAAACCAATGGCAATTACACATTACAACGGTGATGGGAATCGGGTAAAAAGGCAGTTATTTGAATATCGGGCATTCGATATAGATAGCATAATTGGTTTTAAGAGTTACACACCTCCAATGTACGATTCATATTTTATTTTTAATAATAAACTCGGGACCGATTTCAAAGTTGCGTATTATTCATTGTATTCAGACTGCTATGTGGAATCTAAAATAACAGAAGAAAAATATTTTCCTAACGGAACAATTACCCAAATTATTGAGTATGGTTATGATGAGATTTCAAATTTAAGGAACTATCAAAAGACAACAGTAAACGGAAATGTGTATGAGACCCAGATCAGATACCCGTCAGATTTTATGGATCCCATCTCCATTTCCATGAAAAACGAACATATTATAGGTGTTCCTATTGAAACAATCAACCTCCTTAATGGCAGTGTAATTGACGCTCAGAAAACTGTCTATTCTACTTTCTGGACTCATGACTTACCCAGCTATTTACCAGAGTCAATCTATGGCTTACGAAAATCGCAGCCTTTAAGTTTGTCAACTTATCAAAATTACTACGATAAAGAAATCCAGATTGATGCTTATGACTCCTTTGGCAATGTATTGCAGTATACAGACCGAGACAACCTGAAAGTTGTTTATCTGTGGAGCAATGGGGTATATCCGATTGCAGTAATAAAGAATGCTACCGTGGAGGATGTGGATCTTGCCCTGATACAGCTCAATATAGATATGGTGGATCTATCCTTGTGGCGACCGGACTTAAACTACCTCTCCGGTCTTCAAGAGCAGCTGCCTAATGCACAGGTAACCCTATTTACCCATAAACCTCAGTTGGGTGTGACATCCATTAGCACCCCTTCCGGGAAAGTCGTTTACTATGATTACGATGGATTAGGCCGATTGATTCATGTGAAAAATAGAAATGAAAACAAAATTGAAAGTTACGAATACAATTATTCAAATAGATAAAAGCATACTCTATGAAACGGATAACGATTACTATATTTATGATAGCTGTATTTGCCGCTGCCCATGTAAAAGCTCAATATGACAAAAAGCTACCGGATATTACTATTGATTATAATGAATCACATGTTACATTCATGTTTGAAGAAGCTTATTCTCCTTATGATTACATAAAAGCTGAAGATTCATTGAATTATCTCCTTCAGGAAATCTATGGTCTTGAGTGCGCATATGCATATGTGGAAGAAGCTGAAGGTCTTAATTACAAAGTTTTTGTAGAAATTTTCTTATGCGACTATAATTATACTCCAACTACTAAATATTTTCATATAAAATGTCATCTATTCCATTTTACAATAACCCAAAAGGGCCTGATGATTCAGGATGCCCATATTTCAAAATCGGGAAGCCTTGCGCAAGGAGATGCAAAGGTTATTTTCAATAAACAGTCCGATGTTGGTTATTATCTGTATTGTAATGAGGTGTTGATTAGAGAAATTTACTACAATGATGGTGGAGGGGGATACCCAATGTCTATTCCAGTTACTGAAGATGGGGTATATACTTTAGAGGCGTTTATATGTGATCCTAATTCAGAAGAATGGCCTCACACTATTACTTATGGACCTGTTGCAATTCCTGGGAGTGTCAGTTTTTTTGATTCTCAGACTCCTTACGGTGGAACAATTTCCGGACTTGACCGATATTACCAGGGGGTGACAAGTACGATAGCTGTAATAGGAGCATCTGGTGCATCTGGTGGTCCTTCCGGCGGCAATTACATTTATTCGTGGGAGATGCACACGGGCTCTGTATGGCAAATCATTCCCAATCAATCAGATATTAATTGTATAGTCAATGTCAGTGGACATACAACTGATGTTTCTGTTCGCCGCAAAGTAACTAAAGGAGGAAGGATTGCCTACTCTAATGTACATAAAATAAAATGTAAAAAAACAATGTCGGTCTATGCCAATCCGAATTATATGACTAAAACAGTGTATACATCCGAAAATCCGAGTACAAATCAGATCCGCACTGTTCAGTATTTCGATGGAATAGGTCGCCTGATGCAAACAGTCCAGGCCGGAGTATCCCCTACTCGTGCCGATTTGGTCAGCCATCAGGAATACGACGCCTCCGGGCGTGAGTCTAACAGTTGGCTTCCTGTGCCAGTCGTACAGAACAATGGCGCATTAGTTCCTATACATGATTTTATTAATAAAGCCATCAATACATACTCTGGTGATCTGGCACCTTATTCCAAATCAGTTTATGAAGCTTCACCTTTAAATCGCATAGAGTATCAACATGGACCGGGGCATATCTGGTATAATAACGCCAACCGTATGAAGATGAATTACCTGACTAATGTATCCGGAAATGATACACTTAACTGTATTTATTATACGGTCTCTGACCCGGACAACCAGGTGATAACAATTACAAAGGTCAGGAACTATGCAAGCAATGAGTTGTATGTTACTCGTATGGAAGATGAAGACAATGGCGTTCAATTCCAATTTAAGGATAAACAAGACAACCTTATACTCGTGCGGCAATTGGAAAAAACCGGGGCTAACCGGGAATTTGCAGATACTTACTATATTTATGATGTATATAACAATCTGCGTGTCGTCCTTCCACCTCTTGCTTCAGAGGCGCTTGCTTCCGGAAGCATTTGGACCAGCACTACGACAGCTTCGCTGAGAGACTACGCCTATTTATATAAATATGACGAACGTGGGCGCTGTATAGCCAAGAAGCTACCTGGGGCATCGTGGATATATTTTGTCTATGACCATGCCGACCGGTTGATTTTTACGCAAGACGGAGAACAGCGCACAAGAAACGAATGGAGCTTTTCCCTTCCCGATGTATTCGGCCGGGAATCACTTGTAGGTATCTGCTCCAATAGTTTGAATGCTTTCGCAAATCCACTCGACAATACCGTTGTCAATGTGCAACGCGATTTGAGCATGGATGTCTATAAAGGATATAGGATCACCGGAACTGTCTTATCCAGTCCGATAATTCTAACTGCCAATTATTACGATAATTATGCATTTAAGGTGAAAGATGGAGATGTATTGGATAGCTCTTCCAATTCAATTTTCCTCTTCGAGGCTATTCCTGGCTTTGATTCAGAGCAGAGTAATACCACGGGATTACCTACCGGAAGCATAACTGCCCGATTAACCGGTACAGGGTCGAATATCTCAGAAGAGTATGATTATACGGTAATGTATTACGATAACGAGGAGCGTTTGATCCAGACTCGTTCTACGAATCACATGGGGGGATACGATCATACTTTTATTATTTACAATTTTGTAGGTCAACCCACATCAAAGCTGCATGTTCATTCGGCTACTAACCAACCGTCCCTGCGTGAACTGTACACCTACACTTATGACCATGCAGGGAGACAGCTTACGGTGACCCATAAATTAAACAATGGAACTCCTGTTACTCTTGTGAATAACGAATATGACGAACTGGGACGGTTGAAAAAGAATAAGCGCAATAATCAGGCGGCATTGATAACGACATTTGATTATAATATACGTTCCTGGATACAGGGAATCAATAATCCCCATTTTACACAGGCGTTGAGCTATTACGGTAACAACATCCATACACAGCAATGGACACAGTCCAATAAGCCCCGTAATTATACATTTAGCTATGACCCCCTTTCCCGGTTGACTGCAGCAGCTTACAGCGGTGACGGAAGTTATGGGACAAGTTATACATACGACAAGCACGGAAATATCCAAACTCTTTCCCGATCGGGTAACACGGATACGACTACATACGGTATGATTGACAATCTAACGATGACTTATAGCGGAAACCAGCTTGTTAAAGTGGAAGATACAGGAATAACATCTCCCCCCTCTATTTCGACTGACTTCAGGAATGGGTCTACGGCCGCCATTGAATACACCTATGATACGAATGGCAATTTAACGAAAGATTTAAACAAGAATATTTCCCTGATAAAGTATAATACATTAAATTTGCCTAGCGTCATCACTTTTGCAGATGGAGTGACTGTAACTTATCTCTATGACGCAGTTGGAAGTAAGCTAAGCGTGGCTTACAATTCCGGCGGCACTACGGCAAAGACGGAATATGCGGGTAATAAGGTTTATAAGAACGGCACGTTGAGCATGCTCCTTACGGAGGGTGGTTATGCCACGTTATCGGGAACCACACCCACGTATTATTACTACCTGAGTGACCACCAGGGAAATAATCGGGTTGTTTTAAGCCAGTCAGGAACAGTGGAACAGGTGAATAACTACTACCCGTTTGGTGGAGCATTCGGAGAAGGGGTGCAAAATTCCAACCAGCCCTATAAATACAACGGAAAGGAGTTGGACCGCACCTTTGAATTGAACCTGTACGACTACGGTGCACGGCATTACGATGCCGCAATTGGCAGGTGGGGCACCATGGATCCGATGGCGGAGAAGTATTACTCGATTAGTCCGTATGCTTATGTGGCCAATAATCCG
>CAZHWC010000062.1:0-14617 GCA_964535975.1 uncultured Proteiniphilum sp.
AAACCAACACAAATTATTTTAGACAATGAGAAAAACTAAACCTAAAAAGAGACAGGTTCTACCCGATCCTGTTTTTGGTGATAAAAGGGTAACAAAATTTGTTAACCACCTTATGTATGATGGGAAGAAGGGATTGTCATATGATATTTTCTATTCCGCATTAGACATTGTAAAAGCTAAATTAGCTAATGAAGAGAAGTCGGCTCTCGAGATTTGGAAAGCTGCTCTCGATAATATAACCCCACAAGTAGAGGTGAAGTCACGCCGTGTTGGCGGAGCTACATTTCAGGTTCCTACCGAAATTCGTCCTGAGAGAAAAGAGTCAATTTCAATGAAAAACCTCATATTATATGCTCGTAAAAGAGGAGGTAAGAGTATGTCAGATAAACTGGCAGCTGAAATTGTAGATGCTTTTAATAGTCAGGGAGGTTCTTTTAAACGTAAAGAGGACATGCATAGAATGGCAGAAGCTAACAGGGCATTTGCGCATTTTAGATTTTAATTCAGACAGCAACTAAGATAAAGATGGCAAAAACAAATAAAGACGCATTAAAATACACTAGAAATATTGGTATCATGGCGCATATCGATGCTGGTAAAACTACTACATCGGAGCGTATTCTGTTTTATACTGGTTTGACTCACAAAATTGGTGAAACTCATGATGGAACAGCGACCATGGACTGGATGGAGCAGGAACAAGAGAGAGGTATTACTATATCATCTGCAGCTACTACTGCTAATTGGAGGTATAGAGATAATATTTATAAGTTGAATTTAATTGACACTCCGGGGCACGTTGACTTTACAGTGGAGGTTGAGAGATCTCTTCGTATTCTGGATGGTGCAGTTGCTACCTTCTGTGCGGTAGGAGGTGTTGAACCTCAATCTGAGACTGTTTGGCGTCAGGCAGATAAGTATAAGGTTCCACGTATTGGATATGTTAATAAAATGGACCGTTCAGGAGCCAATTTCTTCCAGGTTGTCACGCAGATAAAGGAGGTGCTTGGTGCTAATGCTGTTCCAATTCAAATTCCTATTGGCGCAGAAGAGAATTTTAAGGGTATTGTTGACTTGATAATAATGAAGGCATACTATTGGCATGATGAAACCATGGGGGCTGATTATCATGTTGAAGAAATTCCTGCGGAACTTCTTGATGAGGCTAATGAGTGGCGTGAGAAAATGATTGAATCATTGGCTGAGGTTGATGATGCTTTAATGGAAAAGTTTTTTGAAGATCCTTCGACAATATCCGAAGAAGAAATTCGTGGAGCTATTCGTAAGGGTACAATAGGCATGGCTATCAATCCTATTGTTTGTGGTTCATCTTTTAAAAATAAAGGTGTTCAACCGCTGTTGAATGATGTTTGTGCATACCTTCCTAGTCCTCTAGATGCTGAGGCCGTTGAAGGTACTGACATAGATGATCCAGAAAAGGTTGTTGTTCGTCATCCCGATCCTGAAGAACCAATGAGTGCTCTTGCTTTTAAAATAGCCACCGATCCATATGTGGGTAGACTTTGTTTCTTCCGAGTATATTCTGGCGAGATTAATGCTGGTTCGTTCGT
Organism: uncultured Proteiniphilum sp.; assembly: GCA_964535975.1. Taxonomy (GTDB): domain Bacteria; phylum Bacteroidota; class Bacteroidia; order Bacteroidales; family Dysgonomonadaceae; genus Petrimonas. Next base: position 1,572 of record CAZHWC010000062.1, read on the forward strand.
GTTCAATGCTCGTTCAGGTAAGAGGGAAAGAATTTCAAGACTTTTCCAGATGCACTCTAATAAACAGAACCCCGTCGAAACTATTGGGTGTGGTGATATAGGTGCAGGTGTAGGATTTAAAGATATACGTACAGGCGATACTTTATGTGATGAAAAGAATCCTATTATACTTGAATCAATGGATTTCCCTGATCCGGTTATAGGTGTTGCTGTTGAACCAAAGACTCAAAAAGACTTGGATAAACTCTCAAGTGGTTTGGCTAAGCTTGCCGAGGAGGATCCAACCTTCACTGTTAAGAGTGATGAAGAAACTGGGCAAACAGTTATTTCTGGTATGGGTGAGCTTCATCTTGAGATTATTATTGACCGATTGAAGCGTGAATTCAAGGTCGAATGTAATCAAGGACGTCCACAAGTGTCTTACAAAGAAGCTATAACGAAATCTGTTGAGCTTAGAGAGGTGTATAAGAGACAAACCGGAGGTCGCGGTAAGTTCGCAGATATCATAGTTCGTTTTGAACCTGCTGATGAAGGCTTTATCGGAGGTCTACAATTTGTGGATGAAGTTAAAGGGGGTAATATACCTAGAGAATATATCCCATCTGTTCAGAAAGGATTTGAACGGGCAATGAGAAATGGAGTTCTTGCAGGATACGCTTTAGATTCTCTTAAAGTGACTCTATTGGATGGTTCATATCATGCAGTTGACTCGGATCAATTGTCTTTCGAAATTTGTGCAATGCAAGCATTTAAGAGCGCAAGTGAGAAAGCCGGTCCAGTATTAAAAGAGCCAATAATGAAAGTAGAGGTTGTAACTCCGGAAGAAAGTATGGGTGATGTAATATCTGACTTAAATAAGCGTCGCGGTATAATGGAGGGTATGGAGTCAAACCATTCAGGTGCACGAATAGTAAAAGCATTTGTTCCTCTTGCAGAGATGTTTGGTTATGTTACATCTTTGCGAACAATTACTTCAGGTAGAGCTACTTCAACTATGACATTTGATCATTACGAAGAGGTTTCTTCTTCTATAGCTAAGGACGTTCTAACTGAAGTTAAGGGAAGAGTAGATTTGATAAAATAATACATTATTCAATAATAATATGAGCCAAAAAATCAGAATAAAACTGAAGTCTTACGATTATAGTCTAGTTGATAAATCAGCAGAAAAGATCGTAAAAACAGTAAAAGCTACTGGTGCTGTTGTAAGTGGTCCAATTCCATTGCCAACTCACAAAAGAATCTTTACTGTAAATCGTTCTACATTTGTGAACAAGAAATCTCGTGAGCAATTTGAATTGTCATCTTTCAAGAGATTAATTGATATTTATAGCTCTACAGCTAAAACTGTGGATGCTTTGATGAAGCTTGAGTTGCCTAGTGGTGTAGAAGTTGAAATCAAAGTGTAGCTTGGTCGCTAAGTGTGACTTGATTTGAAAATTATAAATAAAATAACAACAACTAATTCGATTACCTCCCTTTTCTTTGGTGAGGTAATCGATAAGTATTAAACAAAAAGAAATGCCAGGATTAATTGGAAAAAAAATCGGAATGACATCCGTTTTCAGTGCCGAGGGAAAGAATATTCCATGCACTGTTATCGAAGTAGGTCCTTGCGTGGTTACTCAAGTTAAAACCGTTGAGGTTGATGGTTATGATGCTGTACAGGTAGGGTTTGTTGAAAAAAAAGATAAACATACTACAAAAGCTGAAAAGGGCCATTTTGAAAAAGCTGGAGTATCACCAAAGAGACACTTGGCCGAGTTCTCAGGTTACGAAGAGGAGTATAAACTAGGATCTGAAATAACAGTTGAGCTGTTTACTGATGCGGGTTGGGTAGATGTTTCTGGAATATCTAAAGGAAAAGGGTTTCAGGGTGTTGTGAAACGTCATGGTTTCGCAGGAGCTTCAAGAACTCATGGTCAAAAGCACGTTCTTCGCTCATCAGGTTCTGTAGGTGCAGCATCTTATCCAGCAAAGGTTTTTAAAGGTACTCGTATGGGTGGTCAAATGGGTAACAAGCGTATAACAGTTCAGAATTTGGAGGTTATTAAAGTAATTCCAGAACATAATCTTTTAATATTAAAGGGTTCTGTTCCAGGAAGTAAAGGTTCAATTGTAACAATAGAAAAATAAAATGGAATTAGAAATACTTAATATCAACGGAGAGGTAACAGGTAAAAAAGTCACACTCAATGATTCCATTTTCGGAATTGAGCCTAATAAACATGTTATCTGGTTAGACGTTAAATTGTACCTCGCTAATCAGCGTCAAGGTACTCATAAGTCAAAGGAAAGAAATGAAGTTGTAGGAAGTACTAAAAAGCTTATTCGTCAAAAAGGTGGGGGTGGTGCTCGTCGCGGAGATGTGAAATCTCCTCTGCTTGTTGGTGGTGGACGTGTATTTGGCCCAAAGCCTAGAGATTATAGTTTTAAGCTGAATAAAAAAGAAAAGTCACTTGCTCGTCGTTCGGCCCTTTCTCTTAAAGCACAAAATGATGCTATAACTATTATAGAGGATTTTGACTTCGAGCAGCCAAAAACTAAGAGTTTTGTAGAGTTGACTAAAAACCTGCAACTATCTGATAAAAAGGTGCTTTTAGTTTTGTCAGGTCAAAATAAAAATGTATATTTGTCGGCTCGAAATTTAGATAAAGTCGAAATTATAACAGCTTCAGATATAAATACATACAAGATAATGAACTCTGGGAATTTAGTTCTCACAGAGTCATCTGTTGCTGTAATTGATAATCTACTTAAAGCATAAGGAGTAAAATACAATGAGAGTAATTATAAAACCAATTTTTACAGAAAAACAAACCGAGATAACAGATAAGTTCGAAAATCGTTACGGTTTCATTGTTGTTCCTGGTGCAAATAAGGTTGATATCAAGAACGAAATAGAACAGCTTTATAATGTTCATGTACAAACTGTGAACACTATGAGATATGATGGAAAGAAAAAAAGTCGCTACACCAAGTCTGGAGTAGTAACAGGCAAGACAGCATCATTTAAGAAAGCAATTGTAACCTTGAGAAAAGGCGACTCAATCGATTTATTTAGCAATATCTAATTAAAAAAATGGCAATACGTAAATTAAAGCCCACATCACCGGGGCAAAGACACAAGATTATCGGTTCATTTGAAAATATCACTGCAATTGAACCGGAAAAATCTCTTGTAGTTGGTAAGATCCAAAGAGGGGGTCGAAACAATCGAGGTAAGATGACTGTACCAAATGTTGGAGGCGGTCATAAAAGACGTTACCGTTTTATCGACTTCAAGAGAACGAAAGATGGTATTCCTGCCATTGTTAAGAGTATAGAGTATGATCCGAATCGATCTGCAAGAATAGCTTTGCTTTTCTACGCTGATGGTGAAAAGGCGTATATTCTTGCTCCTAATGGCTTGAATGTCGGTTCTACAGTGATTTCTGGAGTTGATGCAGCACCTGAGGTGGGTAATTCTTTGCCTTTGGCAAACATTCCTATTGGTACTGTAATTCACAATATTGAATTGCGTCCAGGTCAGGGAGCAAAGATGGCTCGTTCTGCTGGAACTTTTGCGCAATTGGTTTCTCGTGAGGGAAAATATGCGATTATTAAGATGCCATCAGGTGAGGTTAGAAAGATTCTTTCAGCATGTAAAGCTACTGTTGGTAGTGTTGGTAATTCGGATCATGCTTTGATTCAATCAGGTAAAGCTGGTCGCTCGAGATGGTTGGGACGTCGCCCACGTGTTCGTGGAGTAAGTAAGAACCCTGTTGATCACCCTATGGGTGGTGGAGAAGGACGAGCTTCTGGAGGTCACCCAAGATCTAAAACTGGCTTATATTCTAAGGGCTTAAGAACAAGAGCTCCAAAAAAACATTCTTCTAAGTATATAATCGAAAGAAGGAAGAAAAAGTAATCTGATTAACAATTAAAATTATGAGCAGATCATTAAAAAAAGGTCCGTATATCAATATTAAATTAGAGAAGAAGATCCATGAATTGAATGATAGTGGTAAAAAAACTGTTGTTAAGACTTGGGCTCGCTCTTCTATGATTTCCCCTGATTTTGTTGGTCATACTATTGCAGTACACAATGGGAATAAGTTTATCCCGGTTTATGTGACTGAGAATATGGTAGGACATAAACTTGGCGAATTTGCCTTAACTCGTACATTCCGCAGTCATTCGGGGAATAAGAAAAGATAATCTGGGGGCAACAATTAATTAATAGTAAACAACATGAGTGCAAGAAAAAGAATATCAGCAGATCAAAGAAAGGAAAGCCGCAAGGATATTGCTTTGGCTGTATTGAGAAATACTCCAACATCACCTAGAAAAATGCGTTATGTGGCAGATATGGTGCGTGGAATGGAGGTTTTTAGAGCGTTAGGTGTTTTAAAGTTTTCTAGCAAGGAGGCAGCGGTAAGAGTCGAAAAATTGTTGCTTTCTGCTATTTCTAACTGGGAGCAAAAAAATGAACGTAAAGCTGAGGCTGGCGAACTTTTTATAAAAGTAATTTCTGTTGATGAGGGTCCAACCCTTAAGAGAATTAGACCACGTGCACAAGGTCGTGCACACAGAATCCGCAAACGTTCGAATCACGTGACAATAGTGGTAGATACAATAAATAAAGAACAAGAACAAAAGCAATAAGATAGATGGGACAAAAAGTAAATCCGATAGCAAATCGTTTGGGAATCATCAGAGGGTGGGACTCTAATTGGTACGGTGGAAGTAGTTATGGAGATAACATTCTTGAGGATAGTAAAATTCGTGACTATTTAAATGCCCGTCTTTCCAAAGCTAGTGTATCACGTATTATTATTGAGAGAACATTAAAGTTAGTAACTATAACAATTAGTACTGCTCGCCCCGGAATCATTATTGGTAAAGGTGGACAAGAAGTAGATAGACTTAAGGAAGAACTTAAGAAGATTACTGATAAGGATGTTCAAATTAATATTTTTGAAATTAAAAAACCTGAGCTTGACGCAATTATTGTTGCAAACAATATTGCCCGTCAGCTTGAAGGTAGAATATCATACCGTCGTGCCGTTAAAATGGCTATCGCCTCAACCATGAGAATGGGTGCAGAGGGGATTAAAATTCAAGTTTCAGGACGTCTCGGAGGGGCTGAAATGGCTCGTTCAGAAATGTATAAAGAAGGAAGAACTCCTCTTCATACATTCCGCGCAGACATTGACTATGCTCATGCTGAAGCACTAACTAAGGTTGGTTTGATTGGTATTAAAGTATGGATTTGTCGTGGAGAAATCTATGGTAAGGCTGATTTAACGCCGTCATTTGCTACTTCAAAAGATAGTCGCTCACATGGAAATCGTCGGGACAGAGGTGCTCGTCCAGACTCAGGTAGAGGTCCGAGAAGAAACAGAAGAAATAATAATAAAAACGCGTAAATCGTTATGTTACAACCGAAAAAGACAAAATATAGAAGACGCCAGAAGGGCCGCATGAAAGGTAATGCTCAGCGTGGAAATCAACTGGTATTCGGTACATTTGGAATTAAATCGTTACAATCTAAGTGGATTACTGGAAACCAAATTGAGGCAGCTCGTGTTGCAGTAACTCGTTATATGCAACGACAAGGTCAAGTATGGGTTCGTATTTTCCCGGATAAACCTATTACAAAGAAACCTGCAGAGGTTCGTATGGGTAAAGGTAAAGGTAGTCCTGAGGGTTTCGTTGCTCCGGTAACTCCTGGTAGAATGCTTTTTGAAATTGAAGGCGTTCCATATGATGTGGCCAAAGAGGCTTTACGATTGGCAGCTCAGAAATTGCCTGTAACGACCAAATTTGTTGTTAGAAGAGATTATAAACTACCACAAAACTAGTATTGGCAAAATGAATTCTATAAGACAAGAAATTAAAGAACTCACTGATAAGGATATAGTAGAAAGACTTGAAGTTGAAAAAGTACAATTATCTCAACTTGTTATCAATCATTCTATTACTCCCTTAGATAATCCAGGTGAGATTAAGGCAAAAAGAAGAAATATTGCGCGACTTAATACTGAAATTCGTGCACGTGAATTGAACAAAGCTTAACAATAATGGAAACGAGAAATTTAAGAAAAGAAAGAGTCGGGGTCGTTTTCAGTAATAGGATGGACAAAACCATCACTGTTTCTGTAAAATGGAAAGAGAAACACCCTATTTATGGGAAATTCGTTAATAAAACGAAGAAATTTCACGCTCATGATGAAAAAAATGACTGTAATATCGGTGATACAGTGCGTATAATGGAAACTCGTCCTTTGAGCAAATCAAAGAGATGGAGATTGGTTGAAATAATAGAAAGAGCTAAGTAATTATGATACAACAAGAATCAAGATTAAACGTTGCAGATAACAGCGGTGCTAAAGAGGTTCTTTGCATCCGCGTTTTGGGTGGAACAAGAAGACGTTATGCGTCAGTTGGAGACATTATAGTTGTATCAGTAAAAAGCACTATACCCTCTAGTGATATTAAAAAAGGTGCAGTAACAAAAGCAATGATTGTTCGTACAAAGAAAGAAATTCGTCGTCCTGATGGTTCTTATATTCGTTTCGATGATAATGCTTGTGTTTTATTAAATAATGCTGGTGATCTTAGAGCTAGTCGAATTTTTGGACCTGTTGCTCGAGAATTACGTTCGGTAAATATGAAAGTAGTTTCATTAGCACCTGAAGTTCTTTAATCTATTAAACAATCATTGGTAATGAGTAAATTACATATTAAAAAAGGTGATACAGTTTTTGTAAATTCTGGAGAAGATAAAGGTAAGACCGGTCGTGTCTTAGAAGTACAAGTTACTAAAAATCGTGCTATCGTCGAAGGAGTTAACATTGTTTCTAAACATACAAAACCAAATGCGCAAAACCCTAATGGAGGGATTGAGAAAAAGGAGGCAGCAATTCATATCTCAAAATTGAATGTTGTAGATCCTAAATCTGGAAAACCTACTCGCATTGGTCGAAAATTAGATAGTAAAGGTAAATTGGTTCGTTATGCTAAAAAATCAGGGGAGGTAATTAAGTAATGGCTAAAGATATTGAACAAACACAAGGCAAAGCTGTAGATACAGCTTCATTGAAAAAGGTGTATAATGATCGAATTGTTCCTGCCCTAGTAAAAGAGTTCAAATACTCGTCTGTTATGCAAGCTCCTAAATTAGAAAAGATAGTAATCAATCAAGGTTTAGGTATTGGCGTTGCAGATAAAAAAATTATTGAGGTGGCTGTAAATGAGCTAACAACAATTACGGGTCAAAAGGCGGTTCCAACTTATTCTAGAAAGGATATCTCTAACTTTAAGTTACGTAAAAAAATGGCAATCGGTGCTCGTGTTACTTTACGAAATGATAAGATGTATGAATTTCTTGAAAGGTTAACTAGAGTAGCACTTCCGCGTATACGAGACTTCCGTGGAATTGAAGCTAAACTTGACGGTAGAGGTAACTATACTCTTGGAATTCAAGAGCAAATTATTTTTCCGGAAATTAACATAGATAGCATTAACAGAATTCTAGGTATGAATATAACATTTGTAACATCAGCAAAAACTGATGAAGAAGGTTATGCTCTTCTTAAAGAATTTGGATTACCTTTTAAAACTGAAAAAAATAATTAAATAATGGCAAAAGAATCAATGAAGGCTCGCGAGGTTAAAAGAGCTCGCTTGGTAGCTAAATATGCAGAGAAAAGAGCACAATATTTAGCAGATGGTGATTATGATGCTTTGCAATCTATTCCAAAGAATGCTTCTCCGGTGAGATTGCATAATCGTTGCGGTATCACAGGCAGACCAAAAGGATATATGCGTCAGTTTGGACTATCGCGTATTCAGTTTAGAGAAATGGCTTCTAAAGGATTAATTCCCGGAGTAAAAAAGGCAAGCTGGTAGTTATTAGCTTTATATGAATACAATAAGAGAAAAATAATTAAATATTGTCCCGAACGCCGGGATCAATTTAAAACTTTATAAAATGACAGATCCAATAGCAGATTATTTGACGAGGTTGAGAAATGCAATCTTAGCGAAACATCGCGTGGTTGAAATTCCCGCTTCTAACCTTAAAAGAGATATCACAAAGATTCTCTTTGATAAAGGATACATTCTAAACTATAAGTTTGTAGAAGATGGTCCACAAGGCAAGATTATGATTGCTTTGAAGTATGACCCAGTAAATAAAGTAAATGCGATAAAGAAATTAACTCGTATTTCAACTCCAGGTTTGCGTAAATACGTTGGTTATAAAGATATGCCACGTGTATTGAATGGTTTAGGAATAGCCATATTGTCTACTTCTAATGGTGTTATGACTGACAAGGAGGCGTCAGCATTGAAAATTGGTGGTGAAGTTTTGTGTCACGTTTATTAAAATTAGAGGAGAATATTATGTCTAGAATAGGAAAATTACCAATATCTTTACCGGCAGGTGTAACTCTTACTGTTAATGATGAGAATCTTGTAACTGTAAAAGGTCCAAAAGGTGAGATTTCTCAACAAGTTAATCCAGATTTAAAGTTAGAGATTGAAGATGGTGTTTTAACGCTTCTTCGTCCAACTGATAATAAAGATCACAGATCTCTTCATGGTTTGTATCGATCGCTTATCAACAACATGGTGATAGGGGTATCTGAGGGTTTCCGCAAGGAACTCGAGTTAGTCGGAGTTGGTTATCGTGTTTCAAACACAGGGCAATTACTAGAATTGTCACTTGGTTTTACACATAGCATCTTTTTACAGTTGCCTGATGAAATCAAAGTTGAGACTAAATCAGAAAGAAATAAAAACCCATTAATTATTTTAGAGTCTTTTGATAAACAACTTTTGGGACAAGTTTGTGCCAAAATTAGATCATTCCGCAAACCTGAGCCTTATAAAGGAAAAGGTGTTAAGTTTGTAGGAGAAGAACTGCGTCGTAAATCAGGTAAGACTGTTGGTTAATAATTAAGAAAAGAAATAATCACTATGTTGACAAAAACTGAAAGAAGATTAAAAATTAAAGCTCGTGTACGTGGTAAAATTAGTGGAACACCTGAGCGCCCACGCTTATCTGTATATCGTAGCAATAAACAAATATATGCGCAAATAATTGACGATATCAATGGTGTAACCTTGGCTTCTGCTTCTTCATTAAAGATTACAGATAAACTCCCCAAAAAGGAAATTGCTGCAAAAGTAGGAGAATCAATTGCAGTTTGCGCTAAGGACGCTGGAATAGAAACTGTTTCTTTTGATAGAAATGGTTATTTATATCATGGTCGTATTAAAGAATTGGCAGATGCAGCTCGTAAGGGAGGACTTAAATTTTAAATAACTATGGCTGGAACAGATAAAAGAGTAAAATCTAATAACGATTTAGAATTAAAAGATAGATTGGTTGCGATTAATCGCACCACAAAGGTCACTAAAGGTGGTCGTACATTTACTTTTTCTGCTATGGTTGTGGTAGGAAATGAAGATGGTATTGTAGGTTGGGGGTTAGGAAAAGCTGGTGAAGTTACTACAGCTATCGCCAAAGGTGTTGAAGCAGCTAAGAAAAACCTCGTTAAAGTGCCAGTATTAAAGGGCACTATTCCTCACGAGCAAACTGCACGTTTTGCAGGTGCCGAAGTGTTTTTAAAACCTGCATTTGCTGGTACAGGAGTTAAAGCCGGAGGTGCCATGCGTGCTGTTTTGGAAAGTGCTGGTATTACTGATATTTTGGCCAAATCAAAAGGTTCTTCTAATCCTCATAATCTTGTAAAAGCAACGATTGATGCTTTATGTGAGTTGAGAGATCCTGTAACTGTTGCTCAGAATAGAGGTGTTAGTCTAGATAAGGTTTTTAACGGATAAAGGGATAATTTTTTATTATGGCTACTATAAAAGTAAAACAAGTAAAAAGCAGAATTAACTGCCCTGAAGTTCAAAAGAGAACTTTAGATGCTTTGGGTCTTACCAGGATGAATAAGGTTGTAGAACACAATGACACGCCTTCAGTTAGGGGGCTTATCAATAAAGTTCATCATCTGGTACAGATTATAGATTAAAATTAGTATTATAACGATAATAAATATACACAAAAATGGATTTATCGAATTTAAAACCGGCTAAAGGAGCAACCAAGTCTAGAAAACGTATTGCTAGAGGAGAAGGTTCTGGCCGAGGAGGAACTTCAACTAGAGGTCACAAAGGGGCTCAGTCAAGATCTGGTTATTCTAGAAAAATTGGTTTTGAAGGTGGGCAAATGCCATTACAGCGCCGCGTTCCAAAATTTGGATTTAAACCTCTTAATAGGACAGAATACAAGGCTATTAATATTGATACTTTACAAGAGTTGGCTGAATCGAAAAATATTAAGAAAATAACACCAGAGGTGTTAATTGAATATGGATTGATAGCTCCAAAACATAATGTTAAAATTCTCGGAAAAGGATCACTTTCTGCAAAATTGGAGGTTGAAGCACATGCATTTTCAAAATCAGCTGAGCAAGCAATCACTTTAGCTGGTGGAACAGCCGTAATACTCTAGTAAAATGGGATTTGTACAGACAGTAAAAAATATTTGGAAAATAGAAGACCTTCGTGCAAGATTGTTGATAACAGTTGGTTTTATTGCTATCTATCGTTTTGGTTCTTTTGTAGTTTTACCAGGTGTTGATCCAGTAGCACTTGATGCCCTTCAGGCTAATGCAAGCTCTGGCTTGCTTAGCTTATTGGATATGTTTTCAGGTGGCGCCTTTTCTAATGCCTCTATTTTTGCTCTAGGTATAATGCCATATATCTCTGCCTCAATTGTTATGCAGCTTTTAGGAATTGCTGTTCCTGCTTTTCAGAAAATGCAAAGAGAGGGAGAAAGTGGAAGAACAAAAATGAATCAATACACTCGCTACTTAACTGTTCTAATATTATTATTTCAAGGACCAGCATATATCTATGGTGCTCTAGGCAGTGCAATTCCGGGTGGATTATTTGACTGGGTTATACCATCAACTATTATTCTGGCTGGGGGTAGCATGTTTGTATTGTGGCTTGGAGAAAGAATAACTGACAAAGGTATAGGAAATGGTATTTCATTTATAATACTTATTGGAATAATAGCTCGTTTACCTCATGCTTTAGTTGCTGAAATTGATCGATTACTTAATGCACCTGGTGGACTAGTTCTTTTCTTATTAGAGATTGTATTTCTTATGATTGTTATTGCTGGTGCAATTATGCTAGTGCAAGGAACTAGACGCATTCCTGTTCAGTATGCTAAGCGTGTTGTTGGTAATAGGCAATATGGAGGAGTAAGACAATATATTCCACTCAAAGTTAATGCTGCAAATGTTATGCCTATTATTTTTGCACAAGCAATTATGTTTATTCCACTAACAATAGCACGTTTCTCAACTGCAGATGGTGGTGGATTTTGGGCATCGCTACTTGACTATACAAGCTTTTCATATAACTTAATTTTCGCTTTAGTTATTATAGCCTTTACTTATTTTTATACAGCTATAACTGTAAATCCAATTCAGATGGCTGAAGATTTAAAAAGAAATAATGGCTTTATTCCCGGAGTTAAACCTGGAAAGCGAACAGCTGAGTATATAGATACAGTTATGTCACGCATTACTTTGCCAGGTTCTCTATTTTTGGCTTTAGTTGCTATTATGCCGGCTTTTGCAGGTCTAATGGGAATTAATTCTCAATTTGCAAACTTTTTTGGTGGCACCTCTCTGTTAATTTTAGTTGGAGTAGTATTAGACACATTGCAACAAATTGAGAGTCATTTGTTAATGCGCCATTATGATGGATTCTTAAAATCAGGTGCAAAAATTAAGGGACGTACTGGCGCAATGGCCGCTTATTAATGTGAATTAAAACTAAGATAAATTCAATGAATAGCAGAACTATCATACTGAAAACTTTTGAGGAAATTGAAATGATGCGCCATAGTAATAGACTTGTTGGAATGACTTTAGGAGAGTTATCTAAACATATCAAACCTGGTGTAACAACGCTTCAATTGGATAAAATAGCTGAAGAGTTTATCAGGGATAATGGAGCTGTTCCTACCTTTTTAGGATATAATGGCTTTCCTAATTCAATTTGTACATCTGTCAATGAAAATGTTGTCCATGGTATTCCAAATAATATTCCATTAAATTCCGGGGATATTATTTCAATAGATTGTGGGACCAACTTAAGAGGATTTTGCGGAGATTCTGCCTATACTTTCTGTGTTGGCGAAGTAGACCCACAAATCAAAAAACTTCTTGAAGTAACTAAAGAATCTTTGTATATTGGCATTAATCAAGCCAAGGATGGAAATAGAATAGGTGATATTGGCTATTCAGTTCAGAGTCATTGTGAATCTAATGGCTTTTCTGTAGTGCGTGAATTAGTTGGACATGGAATAGGTAGAGATATGCATGAATCTCCAGAAGTTCCTAATTATGGTAGAAAGGGTGTAGGTCCAATGATAAGAAATGGGATGTGTATTGCTATTGAGCCAATGATTAATATGGGTAGCAAAAATGTTGTTTTTGAGGATGATGGTTGGACTGTCAGAACCAAAGATAGAAAGCCTTCGGCGCATTTTGAACATACTGTAGCAATCAAAAATGGTAAGGCAGAAATCTTATCTACTTTTGAATTTATTGAAGAGTTATATAAATAACATTAATTAAAAGTACTGGAAGTATTATATGGCTAAACAAGCATCAATAGAACAAGATGGAACTATTATCGAAGCATTGTCAAATGCGATGTTTCGTGTAGAGTTGGAAAATGGACATGAGATAACTGCTCATATCTCTGGTAAAATGAGAATGCATTATATTCGTATTTTACCAGGAGATAGGGTGCGGGTTGAAATGTCTCCTTATGATCTTTCGAAAGGAAGAATTTCTTTTAGATATAAATAAATTTAGACTTTTCGATTTCAGTTTGTATCTTTGTATTTTAAAAGTAATATAATATACGTTAGACTGATAGACATTAAGTCAACAACAGATATAACAATGAAAGTAAGAGCATCATTAAAAAAACGTTCGGCAGACTGTAAAATTGTTCGC